>JADLBE010000327.1 GCA_020847915.1 Saprospiraceae bacterium
CCGTTCAAATCAATTTGTTTTGACCATTGACCGGCTCCAGCGCGAAGTCCTGCTGTCTGTTCAACAACCATACGACCCAACTGATCAAATACACGCCATTTCAGATCCTGCTCTTCTTCCAGTTGCAGACTGATTTGCATGTAACCCGTGGTTGGGTTTGGACTGGCTTTGAGTGACCCGAGGCCTTTTTCAGGCGAATTGGTGGCTACCACCAGTTGGTGGGGCGGAAGCGAAATATCATCCACCCAGCAGCGGTCGCTGTTGGCAGAATAGATGTCATCTTTTTCATACACCCAAAGAAGGGTGTGCAAACCGGCGCTGATGGGGTACGTAATTTCTTCCCATTCGTAGATGCCGCTCCATGCGCCCATTTCCACATCGTCGATGAAGAAACGAAGCCAGTCGTAACCTTCCTCGGTGCTTACCCGGCGGGCAAAGCTCACCGATCCGGTGTCGGAAACAATCATGCTCAACTGCATGGTCGACGATTGGCTGTGGGTAATGTTGCCCGAGCGCGAACTGTAGGCGCCCGTGTATGCCATGGGTGAAGAAATTACCCAGGGTTTGTCGCCACCCATCACCCATGGGTAGGCTTCAAAGTCGTGGCTTTCAAAAGTTTCCAGGATCGGGTTGATCACCAAAGCCTGGGACTGAACCGTTGCTCCGTAAGCGCCTGCACTGAGCTGGTAGTTGAATGTGGCCATCTGCACTTGTGGCGCAAGCGGCGAAACGTCCACACTGAACACATGTTCGATCATGCCGGTTGAAGCGTCAATGGTTCCCAAACTTGCGGCAGGACTGATGGTAAGCCACGGACTGTCGGTGGTGAGTACGCCGGTAGCGTCGGGCGACAAACTGGCGCCGTTGTTGAAGTTGCGGATTTTCACCAGGGCGGTTTCGCCGCTTTCGAGCCTGCCATCGCTGTCGCCGTTGGGGTAATCCTGAATGCTGACGATGGTGGCGTTGAGTTCGGGCGCCTGGAGAACCAGGGACAATGGCAGGTCGTAGCCCAGGGTATCGTTGAATTTGATGCTCAGGGTAAGCAAAGCCACGTGTCCGTCGGGTACGTTGTTGGCTACGCTGAAGCCAAAGGCGGCGGGCAGGGCGACGGTGGTGCTGTCGGCGAGGTCGCCAACAAATTCATCCACATCGCCCAGGGTCAGGTAGGGATCGCTGCTGCTCAAAGTTACGCCGGTAGCCAAAGCGATGTCGAAACCGATGTTGGTGAGTTCGAGATCGAGGGTTACGGTTTCACCGTAGTCGGCTTTTTGATCATTGTCGCCCGTAGGATCCTGAACTTGCACGTTTTGACTTACCACGTACGGACCGGCGGATGGAACCACGGGTACTGTTCCCTGGTAAGGGATGTGGTTGAACTGCGAAACGGTGATCACCAGGTCGCCGACCGAAGTGAGGGCCGGGAAATCGAGGATGGCCTCTCCGTCCTGAACATAGGCTGTGGCCAATGTTTGTCCTTCCCAGTACAACGCAACCAAAGCGCCTTCCACGCCGCTGTTTACGGTGATGGAGCTTGTACCGATGAACAAACCGGCCTGGTGGCTGGCGACAAGTGGTTGTGGCAGGCGTGTGCGCGGCACGGTGCTGGGTTCCGCAAAGGGGTTCCAGAAGTCGGCCATCACTTCACCGCCCTGGTCGTAAGCTGCAATCATAAGTGCGTTGCCGTAGGACAACATGCTGCCGATGCTGGGTCGCAGGGTGATGCCGTCGGCGTCAACCAGGAATTGGTTCATACCGTCCTGGCCTTCCATCGGAGGCGCCCAGCTTTGAAAATCGCTGGAGAAAAAACCTGCAATACCGCCCCAGGGTTGTCCTACACCGGCGTCGCCGGCGCGTTGCCAGGCTTCGCCCAAACAATCGCCTGCGCCGTTGTTGGTAAAGTTGCCTGCGCAACATGCCACGGCGATAAGGATTGGGTAGCGGCCGTTGTTGCGCATTTGTGCTACAGCGTCGGTATTGAAGTTGCCGCTTGCGAGCCCCTGCTCCCAGCCGTGGCCGGTATAGTTGTAAAGGCTTACGCCGCGGTTGTTCATCAGTTGTACCAGCGAGGTATTGATGGGGTTGCCGGCCTGGTCGGCCGATTCGTCGCCGGGGGTGGGGGAGATGGCGGTATGGTCGCCGTCGTAAAACTCCCACACCTTTTCGTAACCGTCGGCGAGGTGTTGCTCTTTGAGTGCATTGGCATGCTGGAAGTCAGCCTGGTTGTCGTCGCCGATGCCTTGTCCCTCGTTCGAAGCGGAAGCCATGGCGGTACCGGTCCAGTTGAGTTGTTCGTCTACCAGCGGATTTTTTTCGTATTCGAGGTTGCGGGCTACCATGATTTTGACATGGTTGACGGTTGATGCATTGAAACGGCCCACAAAAACTTCGGGGAAGTGGTCGTCGCCGTCCATGTAACCGAAACAGTTGTCACACGAATAATTCTGCCCGCCACTTGGCCGCATCTGCGGATTGATGGCATTTTCATCACCCACCAGCAGCAGGTACGTGATGCCGTTTTGGAGGTAATATTCTTTTACAAAATTGTAAACGGTGGTTGCATCCGATGCGCCTACTTCTGAAATCGGCACCACGGTGGTATGGATGCCCATCTGGCGTTTCCAGGTAATGAGTGGCTCCAGTTCAGGGATGAAATCATCCTGAGCGATCACCAGCATTTTTTCCGTGGTGGCATTGTTGCTGCGACCGGCTTCACGTGGCGTATAGTTCACCATCATGCCGGTTAACAAACTTTCAAAACTCGAAGGCAAACTGCCTGAAACGGCGGTCGCAATTTCATTTTCACCCGATCCACCGGCATCGTATACCCGCAGTTTGAGGTGGTGATAAACCCGCAGCACTTTGGTGACGGGGTTGTACTGCACGGGGTACAGCCACAATGCTTGTCCACGCACACCGCGCATGTTGAAAGGGCGTTGCAGATCGGTCATGCGGCCGGGATAAAAATTGTCGTGGAGGTAGGTTCCTCCATAGGTATAAGGCACCGTAGCAGGATCTACATTGCGCAGCAGGTTGCCTTTCGAAGGCGCTACGCGTATGTCGGTCATGTCGGTAAAGTCGCTTTCCAGAATCTCCACAACCATGTTTCCTGTGTTCGGGATCTGCAGGGCCAAAGCGTATTTGCTCAGGTCGGGCATACCGGCTTCCAGCAAAGGCGTGCCACCCTCAAAACCAACAACAACGGATGTGCCAACCGGTGTGGTTACCGCGGTGAACACCGGATTGCCCATGGTAAACTCAAGTATGGTTTCGCCGGGCGATTTAACGGGCACGTCCAGGCGGGTTATACCATCCGATTGCGCGACCATGGCGGTTACCGAGAGGCAATAAAGCAAAAAAGCGATGATGTTCTTCATGAAAATGGGTTGTGAAGTTGTTGTTTTCAATGGGTGATGCAAAGCTGCCGGTTTTCACCGCCAAGGTTGATCCAGTAAATGCCGGCAGGCCAGTCCGCCGTAGCTATGGAAGTTTGTAAAAGATGGTTTTTTTCAAACATCAGTCGTCCAAACGTATCGAAGACACGGCAAACCACGGGTTCCTTGCTTTCGCTCGTGAGGTAAACCATATCGGTGGCCGGGTTGGGAAATACTTCAAAAGGTACAGGTTGCACAGGCTCGTCGGTGGCAGTTACGCCGGGGGTATGCAGACTGAAATACACGTCCTGGAAATTGTCCTCGTTGTCCAGTTCATACACCCTGAACCACAGCCATGCCGCGCCGGGTGTTTGTCCGGGCTGCACGATAAGTTTCAGGTAAGGCTGGATGGTATCGTACACAAAACTCATGTCCGAGTTGGAAGGGATGCCGATGTAACACGTGCCGTAATCGCACAAATCAATGTCCCAGGCATTCGGTTTGTTCACTTCCAAACGCCTCCAGCGGAGCCTCAAAGTGTCGCCGGAAGGGTTGTTGAAGTAGAGATACACTTCATTGGCCTGTTCGGGCGCCATTTCCTGCAGGACCACTGGGTCGCCCACAGGAAAGAATGTTTGGCCGAAGGCCGAAAAGTAAGGTGTTAAAAAGGCAAAAAGCAGGTAGAGGCGTATCCGCATAAACAATTGTTTGGCGGGCCCTGATTTGTGGGCACTTGGCTAAGATAATTGAATAGAAGGAGACTAACATGCGTAAGTTCGCTAAAATCGTCTTAACCCGGATTTAAGGGATTTGGGGGATGGGGATTTAGGTCCCACGCTTCGCTGGGATGACAAAAGGGATTGGGATGGATGGGATGGGATTTTAAAATGGATTGGATTGTGGATTGGATTTTGGGATTAGCGCCAAGCTTGGAATTTAATGTTAATGATGATATAATAATCGGTTTATAATTTTTTTACTACCCGTAGGTTGATATTTTTGTTTTGAAAACAATTTAATTCTTTTTGCTATGAAATACGAAGACTTAACACGTCGCATCATTGGATGCGCGATGAAGGTGCATTCTACCTTGGGTAATGGCTTTCAGGAAGTAATTTACCAACGGGCTTTGTCTCTGGAAATGGAAAAACAGGGATTGTCCTTTGAACGGGAAATGGCGATGCCCATTTTTTACAATGAGTGCAATATTGGTAGCCGTCGAGTCGACTTTTTTGTTGGAGATTTAATCATGACAGAATTAAAGGCCGTCACCCAACTGGACGATACCCACCTTGCCCAAGCTAAAAATTACCTCGAAGCATACAATGTCGAGGTCGGCCTTTTGATCAACTTCGGTTCAAACAGCCTGACATTCCGCAGGATAGACAATCGCAAATTCGACCCTCACCTCAAACCCCAGGCCATGCCTTAAATCCCCAAATCCAATCCCATCCAAAATCCAATCCATCCATCCCAATCCCTTTTGTCGTCCCAGCGAAGCGTGGGACCCAAATCCCCATCCCCCAAATCCCAAAAATCCGGGTTAAGACAATACCCACCCGACCCACTCCTCCGGCGACTTCCCATCCTCCACCCTCAACTCCCCACTGCCGGTGCGCCGCAAACTGCTCAGGTAAGCGCCGCAATCGAGCGCCAATCCGATGTCGAATGCCAGGGAACGGATGTAGGTGCCTTTGCCGCACACCACACGAAAATCGCATTGCAAACCGTCGGCGAATTCGGGGTGCAGGTAAATGGGCGCACCTTTGGCGCTGATGACTTTTAACGGTTCGTCACTGTGTGGTACAGGGCGTAGCGGACCGAGCTCGAGCTCCATAATGTCCACTTTTCGACTGGGTACTTCTTTTTCATTGCCGCTTCGGGCGCCTTTGTACAGGCGTTTGCCATCCACTTTAACCGCGGAAAATACAGGCGGGAATTGTTCTATGGTTCCCAGAAATTGAGGGATAACGGATTGAAGAGCTTCGTCCGTGAGGTGATCGGTTGGGAAAAAAGCATCCGGCGCTTTTTCCAGGTCATACGAAGGCGTGGTGGCGCCAAACGTAATGGTGCCGGTGTATTCCTTGGTTTGCGCTTGCAACGTATCAATCAACTTGGTGTATTTGCCCACACAAAGAATGAGCAATCCGGTAGCCAACGGATCAAGCGTGCCTGCATGCCCCACCTTGTAACGTTTGATGTTCAGGCGTTTGGAAAGGTGGTGGCGGATTTTATTCACCACATCAAAGGACGTCCAGCCGACAGGTTTGTCCACAAGCATAACGCCGCCTTCGGGGAAAGGATCGGGAAAAGGTTGATCGGGTTGCAGCATGTTTAACATGCGGTAAAGATAAGTCTGAAGTCCGAAGTCAAAAGTCCGAAGTCGTGCTGTTCTTAGCGGACCTTTACGAGTTCTTTAAGGGGGCTTCGTTTGGTTCCGTTTTGTAAACCGATGAAATACACACCTTCGGCCAGGTTTGCCGGGAGGTTCAGTGTTGTTTCTGAGCCTTGCAGGGTTTGTTCAAACACTGTTTTTCCTGTAAGGTCGTTTACAACAACTTTTTCCCAACGGCTGTTTGCGGGGAGCCGCACGGTGATGCTTTGGGTGAACAAGGTGGGCGCGACTTCAAAGTTGTAATTGAAGTCGGGATCGTCGGTCGATACGGACTCGGGCACAAGTTCCACGTTGAGGGTGGTGGTTTGGCCGTTTACAAGTTGTACGAAGTCGATTTTTTTGGGGAAATAGCCTTGTTTGCCGAAGGCTACGCTGTACGTGCCCGCATCTTTCCAGCCGGTGCGGTAAGCGCCTTCCGTGTCGGTGCTGTCGGCATGGTCCCAACCAAGGATGGCGACGCCGGCTTTGTTGATGGGTTGTCCGGTGACGGCATCGGTGACGGTGCCGCGCAGGTAAGCCGCCTGGAGGTAAGTGGGTTGGTAGATGTAGAGTCCGTTGTTTTTGTCCGTGGCGAGCACGATGCCCGAAGGCAGGTACGGGTCGGCGTCCCAGATGAGTGAATTGCCTGTATCTACGATGGCCGTTTCGATCAGGTTGTCGGGTTGGGTAGCATCTACGATGCTTAGCTGACCTTTGTAGGACGGGCACAGCAGGAAATTACCGAACACACGTACGTTGTGCACTTCGCCTTCGGGTTCCAGGCTGCATTTGTAGGTATCGAGCATTTGGATGTTTTGCAAATCGCTCACGTCGAAACTTGCGAGTGGTGCGTTGGGCACTTCATCCGTGGTGAAAAGTACGTTGCCTGCCGGATTGAGTTCGCTGTTGTGGTTGAAATTGCCGGGGGTGGGGTTGGTGGCGAGCAGAACTGGATTGGCCTTGTCGCTGATGTCCACCACACTGAACCGGCCGAGGTAAATTTCGCTTCCATAAAGCGTGTCGTTGCGAACGAAACCGTCGTGTTGGTATTCGGCGTTGTACGCACCCACGATGACGGGGTTCCAGGGATCGGTGAGGTCGCACATGGTGACGCCGTTGCCCAGGTTTTTGGCGCCGAACAGGTAGAGGAAACCATCGGTACACTGCACGGCATGGCTGCGGCGCAGACTGCCTTCGTAGGGGAAATTGCCGCGCCAAACCTTGGAATAAATGGTATCGGGCAGGTAGTTCAGATCAACGATGGTGACCGCGCTGGAATCGGCTTCCGACACCATGTAGGCGTATCCGGCGTGCGTACGCAGTTCCCGCCAGTTGTTGGGCAAAGAAGGCACCGAAAAAATTTGCTGCGGAAAAGCAGGGTTGTTTACATCTACGATGCTCATGCCCTGGCTGGTGCCCACAAGCGCGTATTCGTTGCCGAAATCATCCACATGGTGCCAAACACCCGCGAGTGTGACGGGGTTGTATTGTAAAAACCCGAGTTGTACAAGTCCGGGCGTATTTTGGCTTTGGAGCAGGCTGGGGAGCAGCACGAGGGCGAGCAGGATGGTACGGAGCATAAGCATTGCGGAGGTTGAGACGCTAAGGTAGACGTTTTTTGTGGGGAAAAGGTTGAGGGCGGGGTAGGGTGGGTTGGACGGTTGGCGACAAAAGTTGCCATGGTGTTCAATTTTCCTTAAATTTGTAAAAAAATAAAGAAAATGGCACTTGCCCTATCCGACGATGTCCTTCACACGCTCAAAATGAGTGAAAAAGAGGTGTTGCTTGAATTGGCCGGTGCACTTTATGCAGCCCACAAGTTATCGTTCGGAAAAGCACACGAACTTGCCGGACTGGATTGGTACCGGTTCAGGGAAGTCCTGGCAAATCGCGGTATCCCTGCACATTACGATTTGGAGCAATTGGAAGAGGATATGGTGCATCTTGAATTGGTTGCTTAAATTCCCATGCCTTACCTGAGAATCCACGAAGAAACCGATGCCGAGGTTTTGTCCGCCATTCAATCGGAATTTGAAAATCTTGGATTGGATTTCCGACTTGTAAAGGATTTAGAGCCTGACCTGAGTGTTGATGACCTTCCTGGCAGTCCACTTACTTACGTTGAGGTATCAGATCTGGATGTGGAGGAAGCGTTTGATGTTTTTTATTTCTTCGATATTGACATGGTCAACGCATTGTCCGAAGAAGAATTGGCGCTTGTATTTCCTCCGGAAAAAATTTTTGTTTGGCCTACTCCGGAATGGCTAAAACCCATCGATTTGGGTTACCGTATTTTACTTTTGATCGGATTGCCGGTTTCATTTTTTTTCGGCTATTTGTTTTGGCGCACCAACCATGTTGATATTAATGAACTCATTGGTCATACCTGGTGTGTTGATGCCATCGTGCATCATGGGAATGTTATCCAATCTAAAACGAATGAAATACCTCCATTACCAGGTTTTGAAAAGCTGTCCGGAGGTTGTCCCGAAGTATTGGTTTTCAAGACCCGTGGCGAGGTAGAATTGCCCGGTATTCAGACCAACCTCATTTCCGGTAAATGGAATAAAGTTTCCAATAAAATACTGGAAATCAAAAATGTACAGGAGTTTGAAGAAATCTATGAAGGCACCTACCAGATCAAACGTTCATGGACGCAGGAAATTGAGCTGGTTTCTCCCGGCACAACTTTTGTTTTGCATAAAAAATGGTGAAGATGTTGCCACCTCAATACATCATCTGCCTCAAATCAATCTCCTTCTGCGGCTCAAACGTAAATAACTCCCCCAAATCCTTAACCACCAAAGCCTCATCAAACACCCCCAAATGTTCAAAATACAGGTAGTTTTCCACGTAATGGGTATCGCGCCGGCCACTTAAGGAATGCCACCACCGGGCATTGATGTGCACCGCCACGCTTTTGCCAGGCAGCAAAGGGCCCAGGTCGAAACGGCCCCTTCCTTTGGCGCCAGTCGAGTTGTAATAAAAGTCGTTACACTCCAGCCACAATCCGCCATCTTTGGAATACAACTGTAAAAAATGATCCGTGGCGTGACTGCCGTGGTTGACCTGCAGCCATTCCACCTCGTTTGTACCTTTCAGCAACAATACTGCGGCAGAATGACCGGGCATGTTCAACAACCCATTTGCATGCAACACAAGTTGTCCGTCGCGTACGCAACCGTTTTTCAAAACCACTTCTTTTTCCCATACGGGCAGGTGGGAAGGCAGAGCACGGTAAGCCGCTTTGAGCCATTCTTTTTCCTGCTTCAAACACCTCAAAACCGCAACCGGACGATGGAAGGTGTGGATATTCAACGGTGATTTTTGAGCCATGGCGGGATCAAAGGTAACAGGTGGCATCCAACAAAAGGCCGGAACTGAAGATGGTATGGAAGGTGTTGGAGATTTGATGGTGGGGTGGACCGTTCGCAGCCCAAAATCCGAAATCCAAACATGCTAAACAAAACATCTAATTTTGTTGAAAAATATCCAACACAATGTTGCTCCGTCTACTGGTTCTGCTTCTTATTTTACTACCCGTCTTAACATCTGCTCAACCGCCATGGATAGATTTTACCGATCCCGATGGTGCATTCACCGTTAATGTACCGATGTACCCTCGGCGCGACACTACCGTGCAACGCTGGACATTTGGGAGACTTACCTGGATGGTTTTCAAAATCAATCCTCCCAGTGGCGACCTTAACGAGCATTACATCGTAAGGTATGCCGACATGGGCAACGCCCCCGTACACTCCGATTCGTTGCATTTGATTCAGGATGTCGCAATCCTTACCCAATTGCACCTCTCGAATCCACTTGGCGCAGATGCATTGGAAAATTTGAACATAAAACAAATTCGTAAATACCCTGGCCGGGAATTCATTTGGACGGACAAAATCAACGGTTTTGGATACACGACCCGATGTTTTGTAGTTAAAAAAAGGTTGTATGTGCTGGAAGTTAAATACACCATTCAAAACGACGACAATTACGACATCGATGGCTTTTTGGATTCTTTTCAGGTATTGTCTGTACTGGAAAATCCGAACCCGGAACCATTGCCTGAACGGCCGGTAAAAGATTTTGAAATTACATTCCCCCATCCACCCAATGCCACTCGGGATGTTATTGCGTTTCATGCCATTACAGGAACCGTTTTTGCAGTTTTGGAAGCCTATGAAGTGCCTCCGGGCCAACGCAACGATCCGAAGCTTGAAAATTTGGGGTACACCATTTCCTATGGAATATTGCCTTCCCAAAAAATCCATTCGGATTCAACGGAGTTGGTCAAAAAAATGCTCTTCGATAACATCAAATCTCAGGGAGAAGTCCTGCAACTTAAGGAGATTAATTTATTTGGCTATTGGGGACTCGAGGCTATTGTTCAGTCGCCGTCTTACCCTGCTGTTTTTCACTTTCGGGTTGTCGTAATTGAAAACAGGTTGTACCATATGGCGGTCATCACCGTCAACGGCAAAGAAAACAACGCAGCAGCCGTCGGTTTTTTGAACTCGTTCCGACTAAAAAAATAACGCTGAGATCGCTTATCTTTCGGAAAACTCTGTACCATGTTTTCCATCGTTCAACCTCGCGTTTTCCTCTTGTTTTTTGCAGTCATCTTCTCCGCCTGCTCCGTCAAAATCAATTCCCTCACGCCTTCAGACAGCAAACAAATCGGCGCCACCCTCGACGCATTTAACAAAGCAGCCGCCAGTGCCGATTACGATGCCTACTTCGCTTTTTACACCGAAGACGCCACCTTCATCGGTACCGACGCCACCGAAGTTTGGGACAAAAAGGCGTTTATGGTTTGGTCCAAACCGTATTTCGACAAAAAAACTACCTGGAACTTCAAAACCCTCGAACGCCACATTTATGCCGGTAAAAACAAAGACATCGCCTGGTTTGACGAACTGCTCGACACACAAATGAAACTGTGCCGCGGCTCCGGGGTCATGGTTCGGGTAAAAGGCGTGTGGAAAGTGCAGCAATACGTGTTATCCATGACGGTGCCCAACAGCGTGATGGAACCGGTGGTTGAACTCAAAACGCCGGAAGAAAACGTGCTCATCAACAAATTGAAAGGGAACTGATCTTTTAATTCCAACCTCGCGGTATATCAAAATGAAGCGTTTGTAGATTTTTTATCCATCCCGGCCGACACAACCCTAACCTTGGGTCCTTTATCACCAAAAGTACCCAAGCCATAAAAATGAAAGCAGCCATCCGCTTAACCTACGGTCCGCCGGAAACCTTGTCCATCCGCGAGGTTGAAAAACCCGTGCCGAGCGACAACGAAATCCTCGTACGTGTACACGCCTCCACCGTGAACCGGACCGATGTGGCCGTACTCACCGGCAAACCATACATCATGCGGTTTTTTACCGGCTTGTCCAAACCGACCTTGCCCAGCACAGGCACCGATTTCGCCGGCATCGTGGAAGCCGTGGGCAACAACGTACAAACCTTCAAACCAGGCGACCGTGTTTGTGGGTTCGACGATCAGGGACTCGGTTCACACGCGCAATACCTTGCCCTGCCCGCCACCAAAGCCATCATCACCATTCCTGAAAACATCACGTTCGAACAAGCCGCCGCCAGCATGGAAGCCGCACATTACGCCATCAATTTTTTGAACAAACTGGAAATAAAGGCTGGGCAAAACGTGCTGGTGAACGGCGGAACAGGCGCTATTGGTTCGGCGATGATACAAATGTTAAAAAACAAAGGCGCCACAGTTACAGCAACCTGCAGAACGGAACACCTGGAACAGGTCCGTGCTTTGGGCGCACAAAAAGTCATCGATTACACCCGCGAAGATTTCACACAGGAGAACCAACAATACGAGTACGTGTTCGATGCTGTGGGTAAAAGCACGTTTGGCAAATGCAAACATTTGCTGAAACCCTGCGGCATTTACATTTCTTCCGAACTGGGACCGGGCTGGCAAAATCCTTTTTTGGCACTTTATACGCCTTTAACCGGCGGGAAAAAAGTCCTTTTCCCTTTGCCCACCAACATCAAGGCAAGTTTGGCCCACATCAGGGAAATGTGGGAACAAGGCGCTTTTTTACCGATGATCGACAAACGTTTTCCATTGGAAAATATCGCTGAAGCGTTTACATACGTCGCTTCCGGACAAAAAGTGGGCAATGTCGTTTTGACCATGGATTGATGCAGTCTATATCAACGTTTCTCTACAAAATACATGTCCACCAACCCCGCATTTTTTGCCTCAATTTTGCCGCGGTGTGAACATTGAAAATGGTCTTTCACCAACTCGTACGTGGCTTCGGAAATGTTCACCTTACCCGCTGCGCCACTCGACTCCATACGCGACGCAATGTTTACCGTACTGCCCCAAATGTCGTAGGCGAATTTTTTGGTGCCCACAATGCCCGCCACCACCGGTCCGGTGTGTATACCGATGCGACAATTGAATGCGGGCAGTCCGGCGCGTAAACGCTCAACCGATTCCTGGCCGATGAATTCGTGCATTTCCAAAGCGGCGTTCACAGCGTCGAGGGCATGGGTGTGGTTTTCTGCAGGCAATCCGCCGGCACACATGTAGCTGTCGCCGATGGTTTTGATTTTTTCCAGGTTGTGTTTTGATAAAATGGCGTCAAAAGCGCTGTAATACTTGTGGATTTCTTCTACCAAATCTTCTGCACTTAAACGTTCGGCCGCCTGGGAAAAATTGACGAAGTCGGTAAACAACACGGTTACGCTTTCGTAATTCCGAGGTTTTGCCCTGCCCAGACGTTTCAGCTCATCGGCTGTTTCGGTGGGCAAAATGTTGAGCAGAAGGTTGTCTGATTTTTGTTTTTCCAGCTCAATCTGGTCTTTTTGCCTTGCGATTTGTTCGGTGCGTTGGGCGACTTTTTGCTCCAAATTTTCGTACAAAAGAGCGTTTTCGATGGAAATGGCGATTTGCCCGGACAGCAGGCGTAAAAAATGCACGCGGCTTTCGGTAAAAACACCACCCTGCAGGTTGTTTTCGAGGTAAAGGATGCCCGACAGGTTGCCTTTGTTCATCACCGGCATGCACAGGACAGAGCGAAGTTGACGAGTTTTTACCACGGGATCGGCGGCGAAACGGTCGTCCTGTTGCATGTTGTCAAGGACCAGGCTTTCGCGGGTGCGCACAACGTATTGCACCACCGATTCCGGTACCAATGGGTTGCCCGACAAGGGTGTTGCGCCCACGGCCCCTTTGGTGTCGTTGGTTTCAGCAGCCTGTATCATCCACTGACCGTTTTCTTCCATGACGAGGCATCCTTGTTCGGCGCCGGCATTTTCGATGGCGATGTCGAGCAGGGTATGAAGCAGCCGGCTAAAAACGATCTCGCCGGATATGGCCTGGGCGGCTTTCATCACCGTATCCAGATCCAGCGTCGATTCCATACCCATGTTGGTGGTATCGATGTTGGTGGTGTTCAGCGAAACAGAGCTTTTTTCCTTGGGCATACCACTCAGGGACTGTGGGTAGCGCTGTCTCATGTCGTCCAACTTGGCAGAAGCACCCCATTCCCGGTAGGTTTGAAACGATTTTTTCAAAAAATGTTCGGCGATGCTTTCCTGACCGGTGCGCAGGTAAAAAACGCCGGCGCGTTCGTTGGCCAATGCCTCCTCATTCAGGAATTCCTGTACGGAAGCGCCTGCAATGGCACGGTCGAAATGCAAACGCGCAGTTTCGTTTTTGCCACGGCTGTACGCCTGCTCGGCCAGCAGCAATTCGAGTTTGTGGGTATGGTTTTCAGGACAAAACTTGGCCCACTTCCGAAATTGTACGATGTTTTTGGCTGCCCGGTTCAACAGTTTCGAACGTGTAATGCCCGAACGTTCCCTGGCCACGGCCATACTCACCAAAGCTTCGTAAAACCAAAAAACCGGCACGTCGTATTTCGCCAGGACGGCATCAAGCAACGGACGTGTATTTTGGGCATGTTTCAGGGCTACCTCAAAATTTTGGAACAGGTAGTTGAGGATCATGCCGTGAAAATGGATAAGAAAAGTCCCGGCCCGGTCTTGTCGTTCCTGGTTTTGTACGGCCATTTTTTCCTCATCGTAAGCTTCACCGATCAGCCGTGTCGGATCTTCCGACCGTCCCAAAAGGTTGAGTACGGCCTGGCGGTAGGCCTCGTTGTAATTGAGGTTGGTTTCCTGTTTGTATTCCGCCATCGTGCGGCTGAACGCGCGCATTTCTTCTTCCGCTTTCACCAGCGGTTTGCCACCGAGGTAAAGGTGGTTGCAATAAATGTTGATGTTGATGCAGGCGTACTCGATGGCGCCGGTTTCAAAACCTACCCGGTAGGAATACAAAAAAGGTTCAAGCGACTTGTGGACGTGCTCGCTCCAGTGGTTGATCAGAGCGTAAACGGGGGTGTAAACCTGCGAAAGCCATTCTTTGGCCTTGAACCTGTCTAGCAACGCCAAACCGAGTTGTCCGAATTTGTATCCCTCTTTCATGTCGCCCACCACGCCGCACATCAGCAAACCGTACGTTGCAAATCCGAAGGCCGATATGGAAGTGTTGCCGTATTTCAGCGACAACTGCACCATCCGGAAAATGAGGAAGGGCAGGATGCCCGGCCGCGCCCAGTACGCCGGGGAAGCGATGTCGTTGAGCATGCGCATGGCCGCTTCCTTGTGCGGATTTTGCATGGCGGGCAGGTTGGTAAGGGTTTGCAGGTCTTTGCCCCGCAGCTGGAATTTGGTTTTTAAAAGGTCGGCCATAACCAGGGGCAGGGCGCCTTTTTTCGGAAAAGTTTCACCCAGCCGCGCCAGGACTTCCAGACCCGTATCGATGGATTCCTGAAGTTTGTTTTGCGCCTTGTAGGCATTGATCCGGATGGCATAAGGCCGAATCGTGTCGAGCAGGTCACGGCTGTTTTGCAAAACGGCGTCTATTTTTTGCGCCATGGGTTCAAATTCACCCATGTTGTACGCCGTTTCAGCAGCTTCGGTAAAGAGGTTTAGGCTCAGTTCGTACTGGCTTTGCCAGTGGTCGGGGCGCAACAAACCAATGCCCGTTTCGAGGTATTCGCCGGCGGGTTTGAAGGCTGAGGAAAGTTTGGCTTTCCGTCCTGCACGTAGGTTGAGCTCGGCCAGCAAGTCGCGTTTTTCCGGGGTTGTAACCAGCTCCAACCCCTGGTTGTACTGGTTCACAATGTCGAACAGGTTGTTTTCCTGTTGGTCAACCGGCGTTTTTTCCAAAAGTAATTCGCCGATACGCAGGTGTAGCCTGACACGTTCGGCGGCCGGGATAAGCGAATACACCGCCTGTTGGATTCGGTCGTGTACGAAGCGGTACCGGTCTTCCGAAGGGGTCAGCAGACCTTCGGCCAGGGCCGCATGAAGGGCTTTGAGGACGGCATCGTTGGTTGTGCCACCCACGGCCGACAACGCTTCGACGTTGAACAAACTGCCGCAACACACGGCAAGGGTGTCGAGATCGAACTGGCTGCCCACGGAAGCAGCCACCTTAAGGATTTGCTGGGTATCGTCGGGTAAACTGGCCACCTTGCCTGCGAGCAATTCCACCACGTTGTCGGTGATGTTGCGCGCACGGATCTGCTCTACGTCCCACGACCATTGGTATCGGGTAAAATCGAACTGTAAAAGGCGTTCGTGGGCGAGTGATTTGAGAAATTGGGTTACAAAAAAGGCGTTGCCGTGGGTTTTTGCAAACACCAGTTTTGCCAACGTTTCGGTCCGTTCCGGCGGGAGGGAGGTTGCGTCGGAAATCAGGAGATGTACATCGGTGAGCGACAAATTGCCAATGTCCAGACGGCTCACGTAAGCGCCTTTTTTTTTCATTTCATGCACCGTGGTAATGCATGGATGCCCGGCAGATACCTCATTGTTGCGGAAGGCGCATACGCACAAAAGAAAACGCGTATTGGTGTCGGTCATAAGCACCTGCAACAGCGACAACGAAGCTGCATCGGCCCACTGCAGGTCGTCGATGAACAATACAATGGGGTGATCGGGCCCACAAATGGCCTGTACAAACCTCCTGAAAATATAGTTGAAACGGTTTTGGCCTTCGGCGCCGCCCACCTCGGGTACATCAGGCTGCGGCCCGATCAGAAGCTCCAGACTCGGCAAAACATCGGTCAGTACCTTGCCTTCAGAGCCCACAGCACGTTGAATGGCTACTGTGAGCGGCTGGAGGCGTTCTTCATTTTCGGTGAGTAACAACGACACAAAACCGCGAAAGGCTTCGATGAAAGCAAAATACGGTACAGAGCGTTGGAACTGATCAAATTTACCCTCTATGAAATAGCCCCGACGTTCGGTGATGGGACGGTGTGTTTCGTGCACCAGGGCCGATTTGCCGGTGCCCGAATACCCGCCTACAAGTACCGTTTCCAACCCGCCCCTTGCAATACGTTCGAATGCTTCCATCACAACGTGCATTTCATCGTCGCGGCCGTACAATTTTTGCGTGATCTGGAATTTACCGGAAAAATCCTTTTCCCCCAACGGAAACATTTCGATGACGCCACGTTCCTTCCAGGAGTCCAGGCAGTGCTGAAGGTCATGTTTCAGACCGTACGCAGATTGGTACCGGTGCTCGGCGTTTTTGGCGAGCAGGCGCTCCACCATGTCACACAAAACCTGTGGTATTTCCGGGCGAAGATTGTGCACCAGCTGGGGCTTTTGTGCCAGGTGGGCATGAACAAGTTCCATGGCGTCCTTGCGCTGGAAAGGCAAACGGCCCGTGAGCATTTCGAAAAAGGTGACGCCTAGGGAATACAGGTCGGTTCGGTAGTCAACCACCCTGTTCATACGCCCTGTTTGTTCGGGCGAGATGTAGTTCAAACTTCCTTCGAGGCGCTCGGGGTTGCCCAGGTGTTGTTCTTTGAGGTCAAGCTGGGTGGAAATGCCAAAATCAAGCAGGGTGACTGTTTGCGTGGCCTCGTCGAACACGATGTTTTGGCTGTTGACGTCCTTGTGGATGATGTTCAACTTGTGGATGTCGCCAAGGATTCGTGCCACTTCAACGGCGATGCGCAGGAATGCGCCGATGGGCATGGGACTGTCTGCAACCAGTTTTTTAACCGGCGTACCCGGGGCATATTCAAATACCAGGGCGTGCCGGTTTTGGATTTTGCCCATGCGCAACACCTTCCGTACACCAGGCACTTCCAGGCCTTTGGTTATCTCGTATTCGTTGTAAAAATGTCGGATACTTTTGGGAGAAGGGTATTCCTGATTGAGCATTTTGGTGACGACAGGAACGCCCCATTCGCTGTTGTCATTGCGGATGATTTTTGAATTTTTGCTTTCGAAAATAAGTACTTCGGACATGGTCTACCCTGGTTATTGGTTCCGGTTGTCGTCATTTGGAATTTCCGGAGGCATGCCGAATAATTTTATGGCAAAAATCCGCGCTTTGCGTGCAATATCGGAGCGTTTGCGCATGTAATTCAAAGAATTGTAATCAAAGATAGAGTATGCCGGCAAAGCATCAAGCCCTTTGGGCATGTTGTTCATGGAAAAAAGCATCAGGGTGCTTTCAGACCAATCGAGCGCCCGCTCTGCCCGGATTTCGCCCAGGTCCATCCAGGGGTGTGATGCCTCGTCCCATTCCCGGCAACAGTTGAAAATTTCCATACTGTCGTCGTCGGAGGCCGTGTGCAATTGGAGTTGTACTTTGTAAAACACGGGTCCTTGTTGCAAACGCCGCGCATACGCCTCCTTCAGGTAATTCCGCGAACGGGTTTCCCCGGGCAGGATGCGCTGGTTTCCTGGTTCAATCAAACGTTCGTAGTCGTCGAGCAGTCCCGATTCAGGCACCTCCTCAGCCGGAACAACGCGGTATTTTACGTAGCGTTTTACGTTGTCGGTAGCAATGTACCAAAACGGCGTCTGGCTGTAGTAATGCAGGTTGTCAAACGAGGTGGGGTTGCGTCGTAATCCTGCATAAGCACCACGTGCACCAACAGGGTAGTTACGGTAATACTGGTGGTACTGGATACCGTACATCGTTTTTTTGTACTTGGCAAAACGCAGAAAACTGGCTGCCGACCAAAACAGGGCCACCACGCCGGTGTTGAGTTCAAGGTCGAACGGGCTTGCGGAGCGCGTATCGGCCAGTTTGATGGAGATGCTGCGCACGGCGCGCATGGCGTCGTCGTGGAAAGAAGCAGCGCCGTGACGGATACGGCAGGGCATGGTTTTCCCCGGTTCAAAAAATGGATGCAGGGGAAACTTCGGGTTGTCCACAAACCGAAACGAACCCACCGCCCCGATGCCGTTGTTGTGCGACATGCGGGTGCGTGCCAGAATGCTTCCAAAAATGGTCAAAAGCAGGTTAAAAACGCCGGTATACAACCACAAAACGAACCGGTTGCCTGTACGGACCAACCATGTGCGAAGGGCGCTTAACAACGGGAAGGATTGCTTACTCATGGTCATCTCAGATGTTGGTGCGTGACTGGATGGTGTCGATGTCAAAGCCGAGGTCGGCAAATGCCGCACGGTGCTTTTCCAGGGCTTCGATCATGTGCGGACTTACGTCTTTGTCCTCGTTGGCCGTAATGAAACCATACCCCGTGCGTGAAAGCATGTTGCTCCACCACATCATTTGGGTGGCACGGGTAAGATCCGGAGCGATTGAGGTGTCGGATTCAGGTCCGAGCACACCATCCGGACCGGTACCGAAGCGCAGTCCCAGGCTGCAATATTTGACCTCGCCGATGTCGTCGTATTGTTTGGAGTTGGCCCAGGTGTGGCCAAAGGTGGCCTGAAAAATAATGTAGGTACAAACCTGTTTGAGGTTGGCGAGGTCGGCGTCGGTCACCCCTTCACGTTCCTTAGCCATGGTGATGCGCGACACGGCGCGCGGCACACCATCCACCACCGGACGATCGTCGTTCAGGTTCATTCGGTTGCCTGTCTGGTACCATCCGGCACTGTGGCCGGGGCCTGGCTTGCCCGATTTGTCGAGCAGGGCACTGCGCAGGAAGTTGCATAAAAATGCGGGTACGCTGTGGTTGACGGCATCTTCTGAAAAGCGGTAAACTTCGTACCAGTGTTCAAGAATGCGTTCATGATAGGGTGGGTACTCTATGTAATCGGACACGTATTGCGCAACGATGTCCCAATACAGGTTGGCTGCTTTGGCAAAAACATGCGCCTCGCTGAGCGGAATCATGGGTTTGAAATGTTTCCAGTCCAGCGTACCCATAACGTTCATAACAACCTGATCGAGGCCTTTGGGCGTGAGTGCGCAGGCTGAAGTGATGTACCCGTTGCCCACCAGGATGCGGTCTGCTGTATGGTTCACGAGCACCACGCTGCGCAGGAACGATTTCAGGAGGCCTGCGATGGGACTGAGGTGCAGGTTTCTAAAGGCGGCGATGGCGTATTGTTCCACGTTGAGGTGTGTGCCGGCAAAGTGGTGCGCCACTTCGGTGTAAATGGCGCCGCTTACCCTGGCAACACGTTTGGCGGCCTGCCATTTTGCACCGTCTTCAGGCGTAAAAGTATGTTTGGCGCGTGGATCCGAGTCATCGGCGCGCAACGGACCGGTGAGGGTGATGCGCACGGGCAAAGGCAAACCGTCGGGTTTGAGCCGGAACCAAACATCCACATCCGGCATGGCATAATAATGCGGGTTTTTATCGTAGGAATTCCAATGGTAGTGGATCCAGTAAAGGTCGGGATTGCGCGGGTCGCGGTCGAAATCGGAGGCGTACATGCCGTTCATCATTCGTTCGCCAAACCAGTCGTCGCCACGGGTGATGTCGGGCGTGTCCGGATTTTTTGGCTTCAGGCAACTGGTGAGGTTTTCCGGGTAGTCGGCCTGCATTTTTTCATAGGTCAGTTTGCCTGGTGCAAATTTGATCATGTCCAGGTGTTTAACCTTAATGAGTTCGATGGGGATGAACTGTTTTTCAATGGCGGCGAGGCGGCCGGGCGAGTATTGGTCTGGAGTATCTTTGTCGTGGTCTCTGATCACCACGCGTGGCAAAGGTGTATCCTGGCGGTATTCCCAATAAAAAAGTTGGATGGTGTTGAGGTCCATTTCCGTACCCACCAGGTCGCCTTGGAGGATGGGTACTTTTGTAAACAATGTGTAATCCGGAATGCGGACGACCCTTTCGGTAAAATGTTCGTGCCCGGTGTGGTAAATGCCAAGCCAAATGCGGCGCATCCACCAGCGGCGAGCGTAGTGCAGGTCGTAAGGAAGTGAAAAACGGCCATCGCGGTCGGTTACGCCCTGGCTGAGTTTGCGGTAGCCACCCCAATAAGCTCGACCCCACAATTCAAGGTGCATGTTGGAAATGGGCACATCGAGGTCTTTTTGTTTCTGACCAAACGTGATCCTTCCGGACACCACCGTGTCTGCCGAGGGGTGACCATAAATTTTGTCGCGTTGCGGAAACAACCATTTGTGAAAAGCCTGATACCCCTTTTTCAACCCATCGTAAATTTCCAGAAAAAACAACCCCAGCCGTGCCAAAAAACCACCGTATGTGCGCGATCGGTGGAATTCGATGTGGTTGTAGGATCTCAGGCGGGGGTGCCAGATTTTGCGTTGGTTGTGCCTGAACGTAATTTGTGTACGCTGGTGACATTCCCGGTACTCATCGCGAACCTTGAGGTTTGGCTTGGGTGGTTTTTCGTTTTTTGCCATGGTACGTGTTACAGATTGTTCTGTTTCCGTCGATTCTCGTACCAAGGTAAAAAAAAGTAGACAGGTGGAGACGGACATTTGTAAAATCATTGTTCGAAAACAAAACACGCCTCACCAACGGTAATTTTTTCATCCGTATTCAGCCCGTGATGCCGTCCAATGGTGGCCCGGCAACTGCCTTAAACAATTTTGGGCAACTTCACCGTAAACGTGGTTCCTTTGCCTACTTCCGATCGTTTCACCATGATTTTCCCACCGTGGTACTGGTCTATGATACGTTTGGAGAGCGACAATCCAAGGCCCCAGCCGCGTTTTTTGGTGGAGTAGCCGGGTTTAAAAACGGTTTGAAATTTACCGGTTGCAATGCCTTTCCCGGTATCCGAGATGTCGAAACAAATGTGGTTTCCTTCCGGATACACCACACAATGGATGTCGCCCCTGCCATCTTCCATGGAATCAATCGCGTTGCGCAGCAGGTTTTCGACAACCCAGTCGAAAAGGTGGGGATTGATGTTGACCATCATGGGCGGGTTTTCTCCAGGCACGGGGAAATCGAAGGTAATTCTGCGCGGGGACCTGCGCTGCATGTATTCCCGGCACAATTCGAGCTGTTCGTACAGGTTGGTAGGATACAATTCGGGTTTTGAACCTATTTTCGAAAAACGGTCGGCCACCAGTTCCAGTCTGGTGATGTCGTTGCCGAGCTCGTGCAGCATCTCGAGGTTTTGTTCGTGTCCTTCGTTGGTAGCCTTAAGGGCTTCGAGCCAGCCGAGTATCGCAGTAATGGGAGTGCCCAGCTGGTGGGCCGTTTCCTTGGCCATACCAAGCCAAACCTGGTTTTCTTCGGCACGGCGGGAGGCGCTGAATCCCATGTATCCAAGCAAAATAAAGGCTGCAATGAGGATGAACTGAACCAATGGATAAAAATTCAGCATGGGCAACAGCCTCGAGTGCGAATAAATCAGGTAATTCCGGAAATAGGGTGGGGCAGATATCTCAATGGTGTCTGTCCAGTCCGCCACCATGCGGTTCAGGGCCCGCCTGACATCGGCGGTGTCCATCTGTTTGATGTTGTTATCACCAATGTTCTGGTATTCGATGATGCGCCAGCGTTCGTCGAGCAAAATCACCGGAATATTTGCATTCTGGGTAATTACCAGCGAATGCAAACTTACATCGCAGTTGTATTGTGTGCTGTCCCGGTTGGCTTTGCCCAAAGAGCGCAATGCCTCGGCAAACTGCAATGCCTGGTGGTTTTCGCGGTTAACCAGTTGTTGGGCTAAATAGCGGGTATACAACAGTGAAATGATAACAATGGCTATACCCGCTGCTGCCAGGTACCATTTCCATTGCGATTTGCGTGTGTAAATATCCATGTACATGCTGTAAACGGCTCAAAATAGGGTTTATGTCACAATCGGACAGAAATTTCCCTGCAAGGCCTTTCTGACGTCCTGTACAATGGGCTTTGGTAGTTTTATTTTTACTAAAGACAGACATTCTGGAAAGTTAAAACTACTTTTGTTCAAGCTTTTCCTTAAAACATTAAACAAAATTCGGTATAGACTGTTAAGGCTTTACCTTTTTTGAAAAAAACACCAACGGTCGCATGGCCCATAAAGTACTCGTTATCGGATCTGGATTTGCCGGATTATCAGCCGCGTGCCATCTGGCTGCACAGGGTTTTAAGGTTACCGTATTGGAAAAAAACGATTCGGCCGGTGGTCGGGCGCGTAAATTTGAAACCGACGGTTTTGTTTTCGACATGGGCCCTTCCTGGTACTGGATGCCCGATGTTTTTGAATCCTTTTTTAATCATTTTGGGAAAAAAGTATCCGATTATTACGATTTGAAGCGGCTCGACCCTTCTTATACCGTTTTTTTCAACGACGGCGACGTGATGCAGGTGCCCGCAGGCATTGAAGCGCTTGAAGCCATGTTTGAACATTACGAACCCGGCAGCACGCCGCGCTTGCGCAAGTTCCTGTCTGAAGCACGTTACAAATACGAGGTCGGCATGCGCGATTTTGTGCAAAAGCCCAGCCACAGCATTGTGGAGTTTGCAGACTGGCGCATTGCCTCCAGCATGTTTAAGCTGCAAATGTTTACCTCCATGGCCAAACACGTGCGCAGCCTTTTCAAAAATGAAAAATTGCGCCAGTTGCTCGAGTTTCCCGTTCTTTTCCTGGGGGCTACCCCTGAAAACACGCCGGCGCTTTACAGCCTGATGAACTACGCCGACATGGCGCTGGGCACCTGGTATCCCATGGGCGGTATGCACAAAATTGTGGAAGGCATGGTGTCGCTCGCCAAAGAACTCGGTGTGACCATCGAGTTAAGCGCCGAAGTGGACCACATCGAAGTGCCCAACGGACATGCAACCAATGTGCGCACCAAAGACGGACGCACCTTCGCTGCAGACATCGTGGTGGGCGGCGCCGATTACCACCACATCGAAAACAACCTGTTGGACGATAAACAGCGCAATTACAGCGAGGCCTATTGGCAAAAACGCACCATGGCGCCTTCCAGTCTGCTCTATTATGTCGGCCTCAACAAAAGGCTTAACAACCTCCGACACCACAACCTCTTTTTCGATGAGGATTTCGGCAGGCACGCCCATGAAATTTATGAAAACCCGAAGTGGCCTGAAAAGCCCCTGTTTTACGCCAGTGTACCATCCATCACCGATCCGTCGGTGGCCCCGGAAGGTTGTGAAAACTTGTTTCTGCTGATCCCTGTAGCGCCTGGACTGGAGGATACGCCCGAAATCAGGAACAAGTACTACCACATGGTTATGGACCGGCTTGAACAACGTTCAGGACAAACCATACGCGACAGTGTGGTGTACATCCGCTCTTATGCGCATGCCGATTTTGTAAAAGATTACCACGCCTTTAAAGGCAACGCTTACGGTTTGGCGAATACGTTGTTGCAAACGGCCTTTTTAAAACCCAAAATGAAAAGTAAAAAGGTGGCCAACCTGTATTACACCGGGCAACTTACGGTGCCCGGTCCGGGTGTACCGCCTTCGCTCATCAGTGGTGAGGTTGTTGCCCGGGAAATCGCCAGGGATTATGCCATTTAAATTGAAACAAAACAAAACATTACATCTTATGAGTCCATTGGCATTGTACCATGCTACCTGTTCAGAATGCAGTCAGTTGATTACCACCAGGTATTCTACCTCATTTTCCATGGGTATCAGGGTGTTTCATCCACGCTTTCGCATGCCCATTTATGGCATTTACGGATTCGTGCGTTTTGCCGATGAAATCGTAGATACATTCCACGATTATCCCGAAGCCGAATTGTTTGCCCGTTTTGTGGAGGACACGTACCGCGCCATTGACGAAGGCATCAGCCTGAATCCGGTGTTGCATTCATTCCAACTGGTGGTGCACAAGTATGGCATCGACCGTGAGCTTATCGATGCTTTTTTGCGCAGCATGGAAACGGACCTGCACCAGCAGGCATACGATCCCGCCGGATACGATGAATACATTTATGGATCGGCGGAAGTTGTCGGCCTCATGTGCCTTCGTGTTTTTTGCGAAGGCGACAACGCCATGTACGAACATCTCAAAACCCCGGCACGCCGACTTGGCGCAGCATTCCAAAAAATCAATTTCCTGCGCGACATCAAAAGTGATTTTGACGAACGCGGCCGTGTGTATTTCCCCGGCGTGGATTTCCGGCGTTTCAGCAGGGAGGACAAGGTTCAAATTGAATCCGACATCAAGGCCGATTTTGATGCCGCATTGGTTGGCATCAAACAATTGCCCGAAGGCGCCCGTTTCGGTGTTTACCTCGCCTACAAATACTACACGCAGCTTTTTGCAAAAATTAAAAGTGCGCCGGCACAACGCATAGCGGAGGAACGGTTCCGGGTGTCCGACAAACGCAAGGTTTACCTTTTGTTCAGCTCAGCCTTGCGCCATAGTTTGAATTTTTTGTAAACACATGCTCTAAAAGCGCAAAAGCATACCCACTTCACCGTTTCCCCGAATGAGTGGTTGAAGCTTGCTTTCCAAACCATTGAGGTAAAAAAACGCACTTACATCAAACACCAATAAAAAGGCGCCCTGCAAGACGATAGATTTGCCAAATCCTTTCCATTGTTCGGCTTTTTTATCCACTGTTTTGGCTTTTTCCTGCATCCAAAATCCGGCAGCTACATAACCGACATCCAGGCCGGCGTTGAAGAGGAGGATTTTTTGCAAACGGTGGTGTTCCTGCACGGTGCTGTACAAGTCAAACGACGATGGATCGGTGTGTGTGGCCGTCCACCATCCTGCACCGGCCAGGCCGAGGTTTACAATTCCCCACCCGAGGTTCATTTGGTGAAACGCACGTTGCTCAGCGTTGCCCCGTCCCATGGCTACAGCACCCACGGCGATGTTGGCAACGGCCCAGCCACCCAGCACCAACATGCTGTTTCGGGTTCGTTGAAGCCGAAGTTGGTTGAATTCTGTGGTTTGAAGTGTTTGTGCTACTGCGGGAAGGGTGGAGGCGAGGAACAAGCCTATCAAGAAAACGCGCAAAGGGTGCATGAATGAGGGATTTGTTTCAATCTGAA
>JADLBE010000328.1 GCA_020847915.1 Saprospiraceae bacterium
ATCATCAGCGAGCGTCTAAAAATGCAGGAATACACAGGATTGGCCGTGAATAATTTTTTTTGGCGCACCTATGACCAACAAGAGATTGATTGGGTGGAAGAACGCGAAGGACAATTGTTTGGATACGAACTCAAATGGAGCAAACCCACTGCTAAAACCCCATCCGCCTGGAAAACAGCCTATCCTGAAGCACAATTTAAAGTGATTCATCCCGGCAACTTTCTGGAGTTTGTTTTACCATGATTGGCCGGCGTCTAAATTTACTGCCATGACAAATAGGTTAACTTTTTGTATTTTTTTTTAACACATTGCCATGAAATTGCAATCACAACCTACTGTGAAAACCATCCTCTTTTCCGCATTCTTTCTGCTATCAACCATTTCCACATCCGCCCAGGAGGTCGTTCAAGCGCCATCCTCCCCGGAAAAAATCGTTCAATTCAAAAACGGCAACCTGTACGGATTCCGCGGTTTCATTTCCGAAAAAGTGTACGTGGCGGCCAAATTTGAAAAACTGGACAAGGAATATTCCAATTTTATGGAAGCCCAATTGAACGGCAAAAAAGGCTTCATCAACGGCCGTGGCGAAACGTTGGTGCCTTTTGAGTTTGATCGGTTAAAAAAACCTTTTCCGAGCATTCCCAAGGATAAAAGGACGCCCAACAACCATTTCTCCTGGTTTTTAGCCCAAAAAGACGGCAAGTGGGGCGGCGTTGATTCCACAGGAAAATGGGTGGTGCCTCCCAAATGGAGCAGTGCTGAGTTTGTAAACGACACCGTTGCGATGTTCGTTTTGGAAGACCTGGTTCGCGTGGAATCACCTTCCGAAAATAAAAGCAAAGAGCCAACACCGGCTGTTGGCATTCAAACCACGGCGCCTTCGGGTCAAGCGTATTTTTTCCAAACGGCGGACGCCTGGTCGTGGGCGAGTGAAGATTTTTACCGCTCCAATCTGTTGATAAAGATTGAAAAAAACGGCAAAACCGGTGTGATCAACCATCGGGGAAAGGTGGTCGCGCCCGTCAAATACGATCAATTGTTGTGGTGCACATTGGATGGCTATGTCTGCCTAGGCAACAAAGATTTGCAAAAAACGATTTACAACAAACGTGGCGAACAAATTGCGCCATTGCAATTGGCTGAAATGCAATCCGAAGGCAGAGGATTGTTTTGGGTGGTGAAAGACCGGGAATTGGGCAAAACGGGCCTGATCGATACCACCGGCCGCACCGTGATGAATTTTGAGTTTGCCGAATGCCGTTTGGTTCGGGAAGAAGACGGTTTCCTGAGTTTGCCTTACATCAAGGCCAGGCGACTCAAGGAAAAATTGTATGCCATCTACAACCTCGAAGGCAAACAACTCACAGAAGCCATATACCAGGAACCCCATGGCAACATCATAGCCCAAACGTTGGTTTTTGCACCGCTGCCCGACAATACCTGGCACCTGCTGGGTCCCGACGGTAAACCGGTATCCAAGGCGCTCACCCATGTGGGCGTTTCCGGAGAAGTTATTGTAGCACAGGATACGGAAGGTAAAAACGCGTTTTTACGCTTCGACGGCACCCAACTCACCGAATTTTTGTACACCACCGCAAAGGGTTTGAGGAACGATTACCAACGCAACGAATTTGCCATAAGGATCGGTTTGAAAGACCATTACGCCCTCATCGGCGAAGCATCCAAACCGGGTGTGCCGCAACTTTTTATAGACAAGGAGGGCAAAGAATGGGTGCTGCCCAAACAGTGAAACGCCTGTTTTTCCCAAAAATAAAACCTTAAGTCCATGCTGGGCAGATTCATTTATCCCTTATGTTTTTTGTTGCTTTTTAACGCTTGTTTGGCGCAACCCGGACAACAGGCAACCCTGGAGGAATTGATGAAACTGATCAAAAAACCGACTTTTCATGCTCCCGACAAGGCGTTGCAAAAAAAGTTGCGCATCCCGTTTTTGGACGGCGATTTGTACGGATTGTGCGATTATGAAGGCAAAATCCTGCTCAAACCCCAATTTGAGGACATGGAAATGCCGGTTTTGGATTTGCCGTTTGTGGTGGCCAAAAGGTTGGGCGAATGGTCGTTGTACGATATGTCGGGCAAACGGGTTCTGCCGTTCACTGTTGAAAGACAACACCTGATCGATATTCAGCTGGAATACCAAACGTTTGAAGATAATGCGTACGTGTACATCTCTAAAATACGCGATCCGGAACCTGCCTGGCTGACGCCGTTGCCTGCCCCTACAGCTCCTGGCGAGAGCGGTGTTGTTGAAGAAGTCAAACCATCTACAGCCTTTCGGTACTATTATCCGACAGCCAAAGCGCGTATGCCGTTGGAAGGATGGTTTGCGCCAGATTACACAGCCTACAACGTGTTCGCACAAAACCTGCCATTCAACAACAGCAAATTCAGAAACAGTGGTCAGCCGGAATTCATCAAGGTAATGGACGAAAACCGGAGGTTTACCCTGTTGGATATGGATGGCAATCCGGTGATGCCGCCGGTATTCAACTGCGTTCCATTGAACCTCACCAAAATTCTGATCCAAAACGAAACGGGTTTGTGTGCTGTTCGCGATTTGAAAAAAGGCTGGCAAACCGACTTTGTTTTCCGCGATGTATCGGCAACGTACAATCCCGATCTTTGTCTTGGCGAAGCGAAGGTGGGCGACAAAGTGGTGAAATACAAAATCGATGCCATGGGCAAAGTGACTCCGCTTGAAAACGAATATGCCTGGCTGGTACTCGACGAACGTTACTCAAGGGTGGGCGAGAAATCAGGCGAATACACCATGAAATACCACCTTTTTGATGAAAAAACAGGCAAAAAAGTGCGTGACCTGAACTCGTTTGGCATCGAAAAGATACTGGGGAAAACCGGTTTTGGTGTCTACGAAAACAACCAACTTGTAGCCATAGAAACCGTTGAAGGCGACACCGTTTGGATGCCGCCTTTCAGGCAATACAGTGCCATCGGTGATTCGTTGTATGTCTTCACCGCAGGCGATACCGTGGGCCTTGCCAACATCCGAAACGAGGTGCTTTTTAAAACCATTGGTGGCAAAATCACCCATTGGGGCTCTGCGAATTTCATCGTGGAAAAGGACAAAAAACAAGGACTGATCGGTTCTGACGGACGGACGATTGTGCCTGTAGCGTTCGACAGGATTATACCGCAGCGCAGCACGCGTCTCGTGTTGGTACAAAACAACGGCTTGTGGGGTTGTTACGATTGGAACACCGGGAAGGAATTGGTGCCCGTGAAATACAGTCATATGGGTCCAAACAACGGTATCGGTGCAGGCAATGAAATTATGGTTGGCAAGACCTGGTATGTAGTGAACCGAGACCTCGAAGTGCTGCGCCAAAGTCCCGACCATTCCATCCTCCGCAAAAGCGATTTTAACCTTAAAAATACCAGCGCCGCCGTGCAAGCCGATTTTGAAAAGGCGCAGATGGAGGATGTTTTTTGGCCTTATGTAGTTTTTGACGGTGCAAACATGCAGCATGTCTTTCGCAGTGACGGGCAGTACATCGCTTCTTTGGAGGGTTCACAAAATTACATGGTGTTTTTTGGCGGCACCCGGTCCGATGAAGAACTGTGCCCTCTCCGGTTTACGGGCATTGGGAAACTGACCGATGCGACGGGCAGGAAGGTTTGGGTGCGGTTGGAGGATGGGAAGTTGTATAAAAAAGATTAAACTTGATTTTGTTTCTAAAAATCATTATTTTTGCTGAAAAAAAGAAATGAATTTTCTTTCGTTTCAACAAACCTTTGGAGACGTGCCCGTCATTTCCGTTTCGGAAATGGAGAAATACTTTCCTGGGTTCGACAGAAACAACCTCAGCAGGTGGCAGGATAAAGGTTATTTGGAAAAAATTCGGAATGGGTTTTACCGCTTGCAAAAACAACCTGTTGATCAGGACGTCCTTTTTCTCATGGCGGGTAAAATCTATGCACCATCGTATGTTTCTTTGGAAAGTGCCTTGTCCTATTACGGGTTGATACCAGAAGGTGTTTTTACCATTACTTCCATCAGTACCCTTAAAACCATGACTTTTGAAACGCCCATCGGACGTTTTGCTTACAGGAATGTCAAAAAGGCATTGTTTTTCGGGGTTAGACTTGAACGTTCCGGCAATTACGCTTATAAAATTGCCAATCCCGTAAAGGCATTGCTTGATCTGTTGTATTTACGGACCGATATTCGGGATAAAAACCAACTTGAAGGCTTAAGGCTTAATCTGCCAGCTTTGAAAGCCTATTTGGAGGAGTACCCTTTGGAACCGTATCTGGATCGTTTTGATTCCAAACCTTTGCGTGAAAAAGTATCTGTATTGCAAAAAATGCTGATTTCATGTTGATGCCGCTTGCTGAAATAGAAAAACAATATCCTCCCAACTTAAGGGCGTTTGGTCCTTTCCTGCTCCGTGAATATTTGCAATACCAGATATTGCAGGTTGTATTCAATGGAAAATATGCTCAAAAATTCTGCTTTCTGGGAGGCACTTGTCTGCGCATCATATACCAAAACACGCGTTTTTCGGAAGATTTGGATTTTGACAATTTCGACCTATCCACAAGCGATTTTGATCAGGTTGCTGATGAAATTGGTATTGAATTGCGAAAATTGGGACTTAATGTTGAACTTGAAAACGTGTTTCGTGGTGCGTACCATTGTTACATCAAGTTCCCGGGACTTTTGTACCAAACGGGTTTGTCGGGACACAAGGATCAAAAAATACTCATCCAACTGGACACCGAAAATCAGGGATTTGCCTACCAACCAAAGCTGAAATTCATCAACAAATTCGACGTTTTTTGCAGTGTTCCAACCACGCCTCAGGACATCTTGCTGGCGCAAAAATTTTACGCGGTTTTCAACCGAAAACAACCCAAAGGCCGTGATTTTTTCGACATTACTTTTTTGATGGGCCTCGATGTTAAACCCAATTATGCTTTTTTGGAACAAAAAACAGGGATTTCAAATCCTGAAATGCTTCGGGAACGGATTCTTGACCACTGCAAAACCCTGGACTTTGAATACCTGGCCAATGATGTTCGCGCCTTTCTTTTCAATGCCAACGACGTTCGCAGGGTGTTGCTTTTTTCGGATTTTATGAAACAGGCAGCCTTGTAAATCTTAATGCTACCTGAAAAATTAAGTCAAATTTTTAGGGTTGACCCGAATAATTCGACTTAATTTTTCAGGTGCACTCGATTAATTTGGCTTGTTTATACGGGCAAACCTATAAACAGCATGTTTGCCAAAACTACTCCGCTACCGTATACGACACGCCTCCCAAATGACGCACAGCGGCATCTCCCGGGCACTTGCACTTAACTTCGTCGAAATATATTTTGGCGCCCGGCTTTGTATTTTTCAGCAAGGTCAAACAACCCTGATCGAGTAAGGCGCCGGTGTTGTAACGCATGACCGCGTCCTCTCGGGGGTTCACGACCGTAAGTTCGTAACCAACCACCGTGCATTCGGCGTCAAAATCAAAATTGTACAGCAGCGCGTTGATTTGCCGGATTTCCAAAAGTTCCTCCACCGTAAGTTTTTGGTTGCGGTACAAATTGGCGGTTGGCGTTGGATCGGGTACACGTTTTACTCGGAACGTTTTTACAGCGATACGTTTGCCCGTTTTGTCCCACACTTCAACATCCACCGTGCCGGTTTTGCTGACCATAATGTTGTACTGGCACCCGCCGAGAGGTTGAAGCGATCCGGCTCCAACGAGGCGCGCTTCAAGGTCTTCGCAGGCATGTCCCTGCACGGCCAGGTTGAGCGGGTTGTCAACGCCTATGTACACAACGTTCATTTTGGTGAGTTCCATGGCCACTTCGGGTTGTCCGGGAGCTAAGGAATCGGTACTGGCCTTTTCCAAATTGCGCACAGGAACCAGGGCAGGTTCCGGGTCACGGCGAAGGACTTCAGCGGGTCGTTCGGGCATAACCAGGGAGTAGGAAACGGGTTCGGAAACTGGAATCACTGGTTTTTCGGAGCCTGCATGCAGGGTAAATGCTGCAGTTAGCAGCAAGGCGAGGGGCAATAGCATGGCCGGACGGGCAGCCTTGTGCGTTTGTGGTTCGACGATGCGTCGAATGCGTGCGGCAAAACCGCTTTTTCCGGTGGTTTGCATGATCAGTTGGTGTTTGGTGAACTTGTTGAGTTTCATTTTGAGGGCAACCAGGGTTTGGGCATATTCCACAGGATTGCTGCCGTGGCTGAGGGCAACATCGTCGCAACAGTGCTCCCGGCGGCGTCGGGCGTCGCGGGAGATAAGCCCGAACAAAGGGTGGTAAAAAAAGACCGCTTCCAGGGTGAGCTGCAGAATGTTGACCAGATAATCGGCCCGCCGGATGTGGGCCAGTTCGTGCAGAAGTAAAGCCTCCACCTGGTCGGGCGGCAACTGCAACAACATGCCTGCCGGCACAATGATGACCGGTTTGAGGATGCCCACAGCCACCGGCTCACTGATGTGGATCGATTCGAGCAGACGTACGGTTCGGTTAATGCCCAGACGTTGAACCCAATGGTCGCAACGGGCTTGCCATTGCCCGGGCGCCGGTGTCGATTCGCGTTTCAACGTGTGTTGGAGCCGCCAGTATCCACCCCACAAACGGAAGGCAAAAAAGAAGAAGAACACACACCAGGCCATACCAACCATCGGGGCGTTTTGCTCCAACAGCATACCCACGCGCTCAAGGGGAGAAACCACCATGTTTTGGGTTTGAAGTGCGACGGTTGAAGGCAGGTTTTGTGAAATTTCAGCTCGGGTCGACGGCCTAAAGACATTGGTAACGCCGCCCGGCGCAGCTTGGGCCACTTCGAAAAATACAGTGGTCGTAAAAGCGGCAAAAACCACAACCATGGCAACCAATGCTGCGAGGTAAAGCCGTTGCTCGTTTTTTCTAAATAAGAAACAAAACGCCTGGTAAAAGGCATAAACAATGGCAATTTGCCACAAAGAGTGCAGAACGGCCCATCCCAAAGCGCGGGTCAGGACCAACAAGGCGTCGTTCATAAAGCGTCGTTTTGGTTTTTTTGCTGATCAAGCCACTGTTTGAGCGCAGCGAGTTCCTCGGCCGAAACCCGCTCGCCGTCGCCCAGAGCATGTTGCATGAGTTGAAGGGCAGATCCGCTGAAAGCAGCGTGCAATAACTTGTTGGCCAGACCTTTTTTTACCTGTGTTTCGCTGAAAAGGGCACTGTACAGGTGTGCCCCGCTGGGTGCGTCCGTCTTGCTTAACGCGCCTTTTTCGGTGAGCCGTTGCACTTGTTTGAGTATGGTGGTGTATCCCACGCCTTTGGCCGCTCCGATGCGTTCAAAAATGTCGCGAACAGTAACTGGTTGAAGCTCCCAGATGACCTGGAGGATGTCGAGCTCGGCATCGCTGGGTTGAAAGGTGTTGTGTTCCATACGTTCGTGTTTAAATGGGTAACGGATACAAATCTACGACTATTGTCGTAGGATGCAAATTTATTTACGACAAATGTCGTAACGTGGTCCATGTTTTTAAAAATGGTCCTAAAATGGCCGGTTTGGAGCAGGAAAATGAGTCATCCCGAATTTTTGGGGTAACTCATGTGCATAATACAATGGCAAAAGTATTCGGGATGTTTTGCTTTCTAAATAATGCTTTTAAAGAGACAGAATAGGATTTCTCTTGCGCGTTAAATTATTGATAAAGAACTGTTTACAAGGTTATACACACTGTCCTTCCTCTTTAGTGGGAGTATCTGTGTAGCATTCAACCAGCGACGCGCCCGGAGGTTGTGCAAAAAGGGGCGTTAGCCATTATTCAATAATTATTGCCGAATAATCTATGGATTTAGGGGCTTCAGCCCCAACCCCTCCCAAACCCAATCGTCTTGTCATCCCAGCGAAGCGTGGGATCTGTTCCACTCCTTGGAGATCAATATGATTGTATAACTTATTGATCATTAGCATTGTTGAAATGAAAAAAGGGTATGCAGGATAATGGAACAGATCCCACGCTTCGCTGGGATGACAAGTCGATTGGGTTTGGGGATGAAGGGGGCTGAAGCCCCCGAAACCAAAGATTATTCGGTAGTGAAAATTAAATTTAATAAAACGCTACCCTTTTTGCACAACCCCAACGGGGATTTGGTTGATGCAGGCAGTATGTTTGAGCTCGCTCAATCCTCATCCTCAATCACAAACTCCGCATCCTTTTCCCAAATTTCCATTTCGCAGGGTTTGCAGTTGAATTTGAGTTTGTACTCCACTTCACCGTGTTTCAGCGTGAGCGGTTCGGCGAGTTTTTCACCCATGGTGTCGCGCTGGTACCGCGGACATTTGCCCAACTCGTATTTGACACAGTATTTGGTCACCATCACGCGCGATTTGCCGGGATCCCACTGCAATTCGAAGGCCTTTTCGATGTCCGTAACGCCGTGGCGTTTGTAAAATGCCCGGGCAAGTTTGTTGGACACGTTGTAGGTAAAATCCAGCGACTGCACAGGGTACGGGTGATCCGTTTTTACGATCTGGTGTTCCTCCCGTTGGTAGTCGCGGATGCGGATTTCGGCAAGTTGCTCCAAAGCCGCTCTTCGTATTTCGTTCACTTTGGAGTTGGGTAAAAACCAGTTTTGCGAAAACTCCACCTCCACGGCATCCGCGATGAAAGGTGTATGGCCTGTTTTGGCGAGGTTCTTTTTGATGTTGTCAATCAGTCCGTCGGTATTTTTGGCGGTTTCTTTGGGCATTTCGTGATGAACGGTGCAGGTATGCCCGTCTTCGTCCACCACATGCAGCATAAAACCTTTTTCCGTTTCGCTGAAAAGCATGGCAACGCCGATTTTCCGCACGGCGCTGTTTTCATTTTCGATCATCCGGTTGAACTCGGCGTCGAGGTTGCGGTAAATTTCCGTACCCACGGCCAACGTTTTCAGTTCGTTGGGCACCACGAGGTCGTTGACGATGATGTTGATCAACGTGCCGTCGCCTTCACCATTTTCGTTGATGAAATAAAGTCCGTCGCCGTTGTTGAGCACTTCATGGTTTTCAATGCGGTAACCGTTGGCCTTGGTTTCCAGCAATTTGCCGATGTATTGTCCTTTGGATTTGGGACTTTCCCACGACCCGATTTTTTCGCGGCGGTGGTTGAGGAAATAGTCGGTATAACCCCGGTTGAAACTGCGGTCCAGCTCCGGATCAAAGTTGTAAAAAGTGCGGCCCGAAGATGCTTTTTCGTATTGGTCGGCATACGCTTCCAAAAAAGCGTCGAGTCGTTTGCGCAGGTACGAGGTGTTGTTTTTAACGTAAACAAGGTCTTTTAGGCGGCCTTCAATTTTAAAGGAACAAATGCCTGCCTTGATCATGTTGGGCAACTCGTCGCTCAGGTCCAAATCCTTGATCGAAAGCAGGTGACTGCTTTCGATCAGGGTGTTTCCCTTGCCGTCGATGAGGCGGTAGGGCAGGCGGCAGTTTTGGGCGCAGGAGCCGCGGTTGGCCGAGCGTTCGCCGTTGGCGACACTCATGTAACAGTTGCCGCTGAAGGATACACAAAGTGCGCCGGTGACAAAAAATTCCAGTTCCACATCGGTGGCCTGGTGTATTTCGCGCACCTGGTCGAGGTTGAGTTCGCGGGCCAAAACCACCCGTTTGATGCCGGCGTCGGCCAAAAATTTCACGTGGGCGGCATCCCGGTTGTTGGCCTGGGTGCTGGCATGCAGGGCGATGGGCGGCAGGTCCATTTCCAAAATGGCCATGTCCTGGATGATGATGGCATCCACGCCGATGTTGTACAGTTCCCAGATGAGCTCACGGCAGGTATCCAGTTCGTTTTCGTACAAAATGGTATTCACCGTCACCAACACCTTGCTTTTAAAAAGGTGGGCGTATCTGGCCAGCTCGGCGATGTCCTCCAAAGAATTGGTGGCGTTGGTACGCGCGCCAAACAAAGGAGCACCGATGTACACGGCATCGGCGCCGGCATTGATGGCGGCCATGCCCTGATACAGGTTTTTGGCCGGAGCCAGGATTTCAATTTTTTTTCTCATGCAAGGTGTTGCTGGGCGCTTCGGTGTGTGGGTAGTTTGATGTGCCCGGTTTCATTTCGAGGCGCAAAAGTACGTATTTTCGTTGGGCAATAGGGCGGATATTGCAGTCCGAAAACTCAACATGCTCTTAATGCTCCTGTTTGCTCACATCTTTGAACAGCAGCATATCTACCATCCTGCTCGAGGCGCCGTTGTAAAATCCGTTGTCATGTTCGAAGGACTTCGGATTGTGGAACGTCCCAAAGAGCAGGTCGAAAAGTGGCAAGTCAGAGTAGTTGTGCTGGTGAATGCCTTGTGCGTGGTGGTAACCGTGACTTTCAGGGCGTTGGATAATGTAGCCAAGCCAGCGCGGCGTGTTGATGTTGGCGTGCTGAAAAATGCTGAAGAAGTTGGTAACGAGCAGCACAACCGTCGTGGCTTTTGGGTCTAGACCCATAATGACCGCGAAACAAACGGTACCGAGCGCCGTAAAACCGACCATGTCCAACGGGCTGAAATAAAAGGCCCCATAGGTGTCGAGCCGCTCTGCGCTGTGGTGCATTTGGTGAAAAACCCGCCACAAAAAGTTGTTGGTGTGCATGGAGCGGTGCCAGACATACATCCCGAATTCGTAGAACAAAATGCCCGC
>JADLBE010000329.1 GCA_020847915.1 Saprospiraceae bacterium
AGTTGAACTAAACCGCTGCGCGGTAGCCCCCGTCCCTGCTTTCGGCATTGTCAGTACTGTAGCAATCCAACATCTTCCAGCATTTTGACAATCAACGTGTTATTTGGATTTTTGGTGATCTGTTCACCAAAAATTTCAATCTATGACACCGTTGCGTAAGCGCATGTTGGAGTACATGCAATTGAAGCATTACAGCCCTCGTACCATCAAAAGTTATGTCAACATTGTTGCGGCATATGCCCGGCATATTGGCAAAAGCCCGGAATTGTCTGACTGGGAAGAAGTACGGTCTTATCTTTTACACCTCCTTAATGACCGGCATTGTTCCGTATCTCACCTGAGCCAGGCTAACAGCGCGTTCAAGGTGTTTTTCGTCTATGTATTGGGCTGGCCGGAAGCAGGTTACCAGGTTCCTCGCCCTCGAAGGGTGCGTACCCTGCCTTCTGTGATGAGCGTCGAAGAAGTACAACGACTCATCAGAAGTCTACCAAACATCAAGCACCGCACACTCCTGCAAGTTCTTTACGGCACAGGGCTGCGGGTTTCCGAAGTGGTGGCCCTGCGGGTAGCCGATATTGATTCAGGCAGAGGACTGTTAGCCATCCGGCAGGCAAAAGGTTTCAAAGACCGGTATGTACCGCTATCCCCCACGCTCCTGGACTCCCTCCGGGAATACTGGCGCATCTACAGGCCCACGGAATTCCTTTTTGAAAGCAGCATGACCGGCGGCCCATTGAGTATCCGAACCGCACAGGCCATCTTTCAAAACGCCAAAGTCGCAGCAGGGATTAGCAAAAAAGCCTCCCCCCATACCCTCCGACACAGTTATGCTACACACTTGCTGGAAGCGGGCGCCGACCTGCTGTCCATCAAACAACAACTCGGTCACCGCAATATCTCCACCACAACCGTTTACCTGCACTTGCGGGAAGATCGGCAACAAACGCCCGATTTGTTGAAAGACTTCGACCTGTCTTGTTCCAATGCGCCCGTCTTTTGAACTCGCTGACGTACTGCGATCAGGTTTAGAAGCGTATGAACGACGGTATGCCGTGTCCACAATCCAGCGAAAAGCGATCAATGCCATTCTCAATTGCCGCAGCGCTGCACTCGGCGGACATGTCGATGTTTGCACCGCATGTGGCCTGCTCGCCATTTCCTATAATTCCTGCAGGCACCGCGCTTGTCCAAAGTGTCAATGGACCGCACAGGTCCGGTGGGTGCAAAAACGAATGGATGAACTGATTAATACCCAATACTTCCACCTCGTTTTTACCATCCCGCACGCGCTCAACCCTCTTTTTTTGAGTAACCAAACCTGCCTGTACAACCTCCTGTTCCGATGTGCCTGGGAAACGATGGATCAATTAGCCCGGCAATCCCAATGGCTCGGGGCACAAACCGGCATGCTCGCCGTGCTGCATACCTGGGGACAAAAACTGGACTTTCACCCGCACCTGCACTGCATCGTACCCGGCGGAGGGATCACACCGAATGGCGATTGGAAGGCCGCTCGAAAGGGCTTTTTTATCCCTGTCGGCGTTTTGTCCGCACTTTTCCGTGGTAAATGCCTTGCTGCTTTGAAACAACTGTTCCGCGATGGACAACTATCCTTCTTCGGTTCTGCTGCTCCCTTTGAATACGAAGACAGCTTTATGGCCCTGCTCGCTCCCTTGTACCACAGCAGGTGGGTCGTGTATGCCAAAGCGCCTATGAGCGGCCCGCAACAGGTACTGCGATACCTCGGGCGTTACACACACCGTATCGCCATCAGCAACCGACGTATCCTGGATATCCGGGACAACAAGGTCCGATTCACTTACAAAGACCGGAAAGACCAGGATCGGGACAAAACGCTCACTTTAGACACCACGGAATTTATCCGAAGATTCCTCCTGCATGTGCTGCCGCAAGGCTTTCATAAAATCCGTTACTTCGGTATCCTCGCTATCCGAAACAGGAAAGTCAAACTCAAAGAACTGCAACGGCAACTCGCGCCACAAGAGCCGGCACCGCTGAATCCGGCCCCAGGCCTATGTATCCTGGAGGAGCAAATGCCCGCCAAACCAGTTTGTTCCGCCTGCGGCGCCAATGCATGGAAAACATGGCAGGTATTGCCGCCCAAAATCTTCCGCTCAACCATGCCTTACTCCCAGGCACGACCGCCGCCACATCATCATAACAACACAATAGCCTGAAAAACAGCCCTTTGCCGACAGCAGCAACGCACGGCAGGTATGCCTTTTTGCTCCAGCCATCCGAAACGACCTATTGCACCCATCTTCTTCTAAAAAAATCACCCTCAAATGGCATTTTATCAAAATCTATCCTACATTTGTAAGCACATAAACCCGACACTCGAATGAAATATCCTATACAATCTCCATAGATTTAATGGCAGCCGTTCTCTACACTGCGGCTTCGTTCAACTAAATGCATCCGCAACCAAGCCCTTCGGTCATCGCAAAAAGGGATCGGGTACTCACGGGGCTTGGTGGCGGATGCATTGCTAAAAGTTATGGGCAAGTCAAAAAACAAAATATTTTATGGACAACTTGAAGGACATTTTTGACAAAATTTCATCATACAATATCTTCAATTACCTATTACCAGGTACAATATTTATATTTCTAACAAAAGAAGTAAGTGGTTACAACATGATTCAAGAAAATAATTTCATTGGGGCATTTTTGTACTATTTTGCTGGCATGGTAGTTAGTAGATTTGGTTCAGTAATAGTTGAGCCTATATTAAAATGGATCAAATTTTTAAAGTTTAAAGAATATGGGGCTTTTGTGGCAGCAAGTAAAGTGGACCAAAAGATTGAATTACTTTTGCCGTACAGCCGCATGGACAGCAGCAGGCTGCGCGAGCGGTACGGTTCACCGGGCAGTTCGGCTTCGGGCAGGTAGGCCTGCGGCCCGGCGAGGTAGTCGATATCCGGCGATTGCATCACGCGCTGCAAGGCCAGGTGCCCGCCCGCCGCCTGCCGGTTGAAACAGGAAAAAAAGTAGCCGTAAAAAGCGCCGGTGATGATCGGTCGCGGCCAGTTTTGTTTGACGGTCCGGCAAAAAAACAGGATGTCGTCGGCCACCATCTCGTGCTGGCAGTTGTAGTAATCGATCACGTTTTGTTCCTGCTGCGGGTCCCGGAAATTGCCGCCCGAAAGTATGCGCCGCGCCGCAATACCGGGTACCTGTACCGTTTCAAAAGTAGCAGCCGCGTCATGCCAGTGTTGTTGCA
>JADLBE010000330.1 GCA_020847915.1 Saprospiraceae bacterium
CTTTTTCTTCGACTTCACGAGTGGTCTGCCTATCATTCCCGGCTCATCAGTGAAGGGGGTTTTACGGTCCGTCTTTTACCAGGAGCCCTTTTTTATTGCTCTTATAAAAGATCTTTTTAATGCGGATATTTCAAAAGAACAAGTCAAAAAAATGGCCACCGAGATTTTTGGACCAGCTCCTAAAGAACATGTTCCAGCCGCTCAGTCCACCTCGCCTGTGAGTCGTGATATATTTTACGATGCCGTTCCGGAAAAATCCTATCATAAAAGTTTGCCTCCAGCCAACGGTAACCTCTTGGCAAACGATTTTATTACTCCACACATCAACCGAAAAAATCCAGCGATGGGTCCGTTTACCAATCCAGTACCCATTCAATTTTTAAAAGTGTTACCCGAAGTGGTTTTTCGATTCCAATTCGATTTTAAATCGAGCGAGGATTTTTCATTTTTAAATGTGGAAGGCAAAAAGAAATTATTTAAGGAAATTTTACTAACCCTCGGCATCGGCGCCAAAACCAACGTCGGCTACGGCCAGTTTGTAGAAGTCTAAACCCACCACCCACCATGCAACCACTCCATATCCTCTCCCTCAACCTCGACATACCCACCCACCGCAACGAAATCGGCGCCTTTCGCTCCCGCGTGGCCGAAGCCGTCGGATTTGAACAAACCTTGTTTCACAACCACAAGGACGGCGCTGCCGACAAGTACCATTACCGCTATCCGTTGATACAATACAAAGTGCAGGGTGGCAAAGCCATGATCGTAGGCTTGGGTGCGGGTGCGCAGGCCTTACGCAATCTGATCGATCCGGGCAAAATGCTGTTTGCCGACAGTTTGCCTGTAGCCGGATGGAAAGAAAGTTCGGAGCAAGCAGGCATCATCGACCAACTCAAAACCTACTCCATCTGGCAGTGGTTGCCCCTGAACCAGGAGAATTACCAACGCTGGCTGGAAAACGAAGATCCGGATTTTCGAACTGATCTGCTCGAGCGGATATTGGCAGCGCACCTGCTTGCTTTTTGTGAAGGCATCGGGTACACGGTCCCGCGTCCGCGTGGATTGCATGTGAGTATCGAATCGATAGGTGAGCCTCGGGCTGCTAAGTTGCACGATTTCAAAGTGCTCAGTTTTGACGCCCGTTTTCAGTGCAACCTGCAAATACCCAACCATGTGGGCATCGGAAGGGCTTCGAGCCACGGTTTTGGCAGTCTCGTAGGCGTGCGCGCTACCGCAGGTGTGCGAGCGCAGGAACCTGTTTTTGCAAGAAAGTCGGACGATGACGAACATGCATCATGAACAAGCGCCATACATCGGAATGGCGACGGCTGGGTGAAGACCTTTTACAAACCAGAACACCGGACGACTTGTCCCGGTTGCTTGGTATTACAACTGCACGCCTTGCCGATACTGCGGAAGCTCCGGCGTATGCCACATTTTACGTAGACAAACGCAACGGCGGCAAACGCCTCATCGAAGATCCCGCGCCGCCGCTTAAAGCGCTTCAGCGAAGACTGAACGATTTACTCCAGGGATTGTATTGGCTCGAACGTTCCGAAGCAGCTTATGGCTTCGTGGTAAATCCACTCGACGATCCCCATCCCCGCCACATCGTAACCCATGCGGAACGTCACCTGGGATGTCGAAGACTGATCAATGTTGATCTGGAAGGCTTTTTCCACCAAATCGACAACGACAGGGTTCGCAAGACCTTGTTGGCGCCGCCGCTGCAGCTTGAAGCAGAGGCTGTGGAGTTACTTGTTGCTCTTACCACCTGGAAAGGCAGACTGCCCATGGGCGCGCCGACGTCGCCTGTTTTATCCAATCTGGCTTTCCGTGACGAAGATTTGTACCTCACCCGGTTTGCCCGCGACAGGGGTTGGCTTTATACCCGGTATGCCGACGATCTTACCTTTTCGTCCCGCAACCAGGACATGGAACCCCATCACCTGCACGAAATTGTACAACACCTGGAGGACGGCCTGAAGTACACTGTGCATCCGGAAAAACGGCGCTACAGTGATGACGGCGACATTAAAAGCGTGACAAGGCTGGTGCTGGAAGGGAATCAAGTGACTTTGCCGGAGGAATACTTTCATCAGCTTGACGAAACACTGAATGATCTTTCGTCTGCACGGCGCGTGCACCACCGCATGGGCGGCAGGCATACCCTGTGGCTTGAAGATTACAATGCACGTATTGAAGGATTGCTAAGTTATGCACGCTACGTACTGGACGAACGCGACCCGGTGTACATGGACCTGAAACGACGCTATGACGATGCCAACCAAGCATCGCCCGATGATTTCGGCGCATACACGTGGTTTGATTTCCCTTATTTTGAATGATCTAATTCCCAAAAGCCTATGCAACTGGTGATTGATACGCAAGGCGCCAGTTTGCGCGCCCGCTCCGGTTCGTTCCTGGTAAGTACCAAAGAAAAAAGCAGACGTATTGCGCCTGCCCGACTTACAGGCATTCTTGTGATGGCCAATTGTACGGTAAGTGCCCAGGCCATCGATTTAGCGGTAGAAGCAGGCGTGCCGATTTTGTTCTTTGACATGATGGGACAACCCTCCGCGCGTATTTGGAGCGCACGCCTAACCAGCCATCCGGAGGTGCGTCGAAAACAAACCCTTTTTGAACTGGACCGCAAAGCCGCCGGCGCCTGGGCTTCTGCCTTGTTCCGGTTGAAAGCCCAAAGTCAGGTAGATTTGCTGAAGGTTAACCAGATACCTGAAACTGTTCTACTGGAGATGCAAACACTTCTGCCACAACTGGCTGCTGAAGCCTTGCCGACTGACGGACTTTTTGAACCCTACCTTATGCAGGTGGAAGCACAAATTGCCCGCATCTATTGGCAGTCGCTTGGAGGCCTGGTACCGGAAGCATTTCACTTTGAAAACCGTTCAAGACGGCCGGCAGAGGACATGTTTAATGCCGCGCTCAATTATTTGTACGGCATGTTGTACAATGTTGTGGAAGGGGCTGTGTTTGCTGCGGGAATGGATCCCTATTTGGGCATCGTGCATGCTGATGAATACAACAAACCCACCCTCGCGTTCGATTTTATCGAGCCGTTCAGAGTTTGGGCCGATGAGTTGCTTGTACAATTATGCCGGGAGGAAAGACTTGAAGCGGGCCATTTTGATGTTTTGGCTGAAGAGGGAAAGGAGGGGTTGCGTTTAAACAAAAATGGCAAACGTTTGCTCGTTCCAGCTTTTGAACTTGCCATGCATACGCGCAGGATATGGCAGGGCCGGGATGCCATGGCGAGGAACCATATTTTTCAATATTGCGGCGAATTTGCATTGTTTTTGAAAAATTACCAACCCATTGTACGTGTAGAAAGTTAACTTTACCCATGCCTTACGTGGTTAGTTACGACATCGAAGATGACCGGCTGCGCCTTAGCGTAGCCAACCGGTTGCTTGCAATCGGTTGTTTGCGCTTGCAACGCTCGGTTTTTGCCGGTCCGGCCGAACCCGAAGACTGCCGTAACTTTACCGAGTGGGTGGATCAATGTCCGATGGCGCAGGAGGATTCCGTGTTTGTACTTGATGTGGGACCGGAAACTTTACGCGCCGCCGAATGGTATGGTAAAACAGCCGAAGGCTGGTCGCTCGCCAGCGATGAACCGCTGGTTTTGTTTGTTTAAGTTAAAGTTGTTATATGAATAATTTTAACGTTTTAGATGTTATTTTATGTCGTAAAGGCTTGAAAATCAGTCGTTTTTAAAAAGATCGGTAGACGAGCCTATTCAGGTAAGTGGGAATTGCGACTGTAATGAATCGAGGAATCGCCGGGCATCCAGACCGGTAGACGAGCCTATTCAGGTAAGTGGGAATTGCGACTTTGTTGGTTGTTTGGTTGTAGTGTCTGCCTTTTTGTAGACGAGCCTATTCAGGTAAGTGGGAATTGCGACATTTTGCAACAGCCGCCTCAGTTTTTAATTTTGTAGACGAGCCTATTCAGGTAAGTGGGAATTGCGACCCGCCGTCTTTCCAATGATCGAGATAGATCATCCGTAGACGAGCCTATTC
>JADLBE010000331.1 GCA_020847915.1 Saprospiraceae bacterium
AACATGCTCTAAAGCAGACCTTTTTCTTTGAAAATTTCCTTAAGCCACCGCATCAGTGCAAAAAGCACGCCTGCAGCGATCGAAAGCAACACAAAGTTAACCCAAAAAAAGTTGGCTTTGTCGTCGTATTTGTCCCACATGGTGGCCAAAATGCCGCTGAATTTGTTGCCCAGGGAGGTGGCCAGTTGCCAGCCGCCCATCATCAGTCCTGTAAGGTGGCGTGGCGCCATTTTCGACACCATGGAAAGACCCATCGGGCTCAGGCACAGTTCGCCGATGGTAACCACACCGTAGGTTGCGATGAGCCACCATGACGAGGCTTTTTCCACACCGTTGTGGCAGGCATATACGGCCCACACCATCACCAGCGACGATAAAGCAGAAATGATGATGCCCCAACCGATTTTACCAGGTGTACTTGGCTCTTTTTTTCGCCGTCGCAACCATGCAAAAAACATGATGAGCAAAGGTGTAAACACCATGACAAAAAATGGATTGACAGACTGGTACAACTCGCTGGAAACGAGGCTAATGCTCCCGCCGTCGGGTGGTCTCTCGGCAGGCGGCACGTTTTGGAAATAAGGGTCCGGACCCAGGGTTTTTACAATTTTCCCGTCCACTTTCGATTTGCGGAACTGTTCGTCGTATTTCGGGAAGCTGTCTTCCTTCATACTTACGGTTTGCACCATCCGCACACTGGCGGCGGGTTTTTCGAGCCATGCGGGCATGCTGCGGTCGGTGTAAAATTCAGACCAGGTGGTAAGTGCCGTTCCGTTTTGTTTAAAAACAGCCCAGAACACGATGACGATACCGTAAATGGCCAAAAGGGCTTTGATGGGACGTTTGTCTTCCTGTTTGGCGGTGCGCAGGATCCAGAGGTAAAAAAATACCACGGGCAAGGCGCCGAACAGGAAAGCGTCGCTGGAGTCGGAGCCAAACACGTTGCCCGGGATCATCCAGGCGGCCACGCCCGTAACGACGGCCGGCAAAAGCACTGCCGTAAGCATTTTGCCCACACCCGTATCACCCGGTTCGGGTGCGCGGCGTATGTCGGCGTCTTTGACGTGTTTGGTGCCCAGGAGAAACACCACGACACCGATAAACATACCTACACCTGCGGCTGCAAAAGCATAACCCCAGCCGTAGTTGAGGCGCAGGTAAGCGGCAAAAAAGTTGCAAACAAAAGCCCCAATGTTGATGCCGAGGTAAAAAATGCTGTACCCGGTGTCCTTGAGGTGTTTGTATTTTTCTTCGTTGTACAAATTGCCCAAAAGCACGGAAATGTTGGGTTTGAAAAAACCGTTGCCGATGATCATGGTGCCCAACGCCAGGTAAAAGGTGTTGTAATTGTCCGGTATCGCCAGCAGCAGGTAGCCCAATCCCATCAACACGCCGCCGATAACAATGCTGACACGGTAGCCAAGCACACGGTCGGCAAGCAGGCCACCGATGAATGGCGTCACATACACCAGGGCGATGAAGGTGCCGTAGATGTCGGAGGCAGTGGCGCTTTGCATGCCGAAACCGCCGGTTTTGGAGTCGGTCATGTACAGGAAAAAGATCCCGATCATCAGGTAGTATCCGAAACGTTCCCACATTTCGGTGAGGAACAGGTAGGGCAAGCCTTTAGGATGTTCGCGCATGATAGCAGGCAGCAGTTAGCAGGCAGCAGGCAGCGGGCAGCAGGTAGCTGACATCAGCATGATGCCTTTGGGTTGGAAAATCGAGGGTAATGTAGAGCAATGGATTTGGAGCCGGGGCAAAAATAGTTTCAAAAAGGAGTTTTGCAAGATAACTTGCATCTTTGCTGCCCTTAATTTCGAAATATTAAGTTCCTCAGATCATGCCTACGATTCAAAAAGTTTGGTTTATCAGCATTTTGGCCGTTTTGTGTTCCACCCGGGTTGTTGCACAGGACCCTACAGCGCCACCCACGCCGCCGGCTCCGCCAACAGTAGTAGCTGTCAATACGGAAATGCCTGCACCCGACAGTGTGATGGTGACGGTGGTGATGAAACACCAACAAAACAAAAACCTGCCGGAAATACGGAGGGTGCTGGAAGCCCAGGGCTTTTGGGATATTTTTCCACCCCACGACGCGCGCATTGTTTCCTGGACCATCGCCATGGGCCTGGGCCACGTGGTTGTGCTCAAAATGCCGCCTTCGGCCGTTAGACGCCTCAACCTTGCCATCGAAAATGGAGCCTGGGGAGCTTTTGATACGGAAATTTACCTTACGTATGATTACATGCCCATCTTCGGAGAGTACATCGACCGGCGGGAAGAGGCTAAGGAGGATAGGAGGTAGTCTTAACCCGGATTTAAGGGAGTTTTGGGATTGGGATTTTTAGGGATTTGAAAAGGATTGGGATGGATGGGATGGGATTCCCACGCTGTGCTTTTGCATCAGTGGGATCTTGAAACAATAGAACCTAAGTTTCACGTAATTGCCAGAAGTAGTTGGGGATCCCATCCCATCCATCCCATTCCTTTTCAAATCCATCTAAAATCCCGATCCCAAAAATCCCTTAAATCCGGGTCAAAGATCATTGAAGTATCGGCGTGCATTCCTGTTTACATTTCCTTGCATTTCGGTGGCATCGTGGTAGTTGTCGCCCTGGTATTCTTCGCCGGCGTTGCGGGAATACAGGGTGCGTTCCCATTTCGGATTGTTGATTTCGCCGCGTGCGGTGGAGTGCAGCAGGATAAAATCCTCGCCGGCAAGGGAAGGGTTGTAAAAAAGGAACTTAACGTTGTTTTGGTTCGTGGACGGGAAGTTGTAATACACCCAGATTTCGTAGGGTGGGGCGGAGGGCTCGTCTTCCACGTGGACAAAATCATCCGGGCGACCGTACCTCAAAAACGCAATGCCGCGGTCCGTTTCGAACCCGTATCGGAAACCGCTGTGGAAACGCACGTCGATCTGCCTGATGGTGTTCATGTAATTGTTGTAGGCCAGTTCGGGGTTGTTGGGATCGACGGACATGAAGTGTTTGAAAACAAAGAACCGCATGGATTTGGGGTCTTTGGTTTGCAGGATGTTTTTGATGATTTCGGTGTTGTCGCCTTTTTGCAAAGCGGCAATGGCGCGCAGGGTATACACCAGGGTATCCGGCGTGAGTTGTTCCACGAATTGTTTTTGAAGCACCTCGTCGGTGAGTGCGGTTTCGGCGAGGTTCAGGAACGGATTGCTGCGTTGGAAAATGACCTTTCGCTCGGCGAGTAATTCGTTGGCATTGTTGCGCAGTTCCACTTTAAGGTTGTAGTTGCCGCTTTCGAGTTTGTTGATGTCCATTTGCACCAACACGGCATCGATGGGCGACGTTTTTTTGCGTTGGTTGCCCATGGAGATGAGTTTGGTGGCGCCGTTGCCAAGTTCCTTTTCGATGATGTAACGCACCAGGTAAGTATTGTCGGCGCCAAGCGCGGTCAGACTGTTGTACACTTCGGCGTAAAAAATGAGACGGGTAGCGCCGCGGTCGTAATAGTTGAACGGCAGTGGTTCGAGGTAAAAACCGTTTTTGGTAAAGGGCGAGTCGCTGTCGTCGGAACGGAAACTGCGCAGCAGTTGCACATCCGTAAGGTAGGCTTTGTCCTGAGGCACCTCTACGGTGATCGGGGCCTGGTAGAGGTCCGTGCTTTCTACATTGTTCACGTCCGTAAACGACACTTCGAGTGTATAGGCGCCCGGATTGAGTTTGAACCGTTTCACGTCGAGCAGGTTTTCCGGGCGGTCCACCACCGGACTATTCAGCGCGTATTTTTCGTAATTCACCACCGTTTCACCCTGTTTGATGAGGATAAGCACTTCGGCGCCTGCCTGCATGTGTGTGGAGTCGGTAACGAACCACCGCAGGGAGGTTCCTGCGATTTCGAGGTTTACTTCCAGGTACGGGTCGTTGGGCGTAGCGAACACGGCCCAGGACACGCCTGCGTCGAGCGCAAGGGCGGAAAAAGTGCAGGACAGGCTGAGGAGAAAGGAAAGCAGGGTGGTTTTCATAGCGCACAGTTTGAAAAGAACGTGTAAAAATGCGAAAAAACGGGCAGATGTGCAAGCCAGATTTGGACATAAGTCAGGTTTGTGGGGGTGATGGACGTATTACGAAGGTTGTATTGTGGGGGGTGGGGAAGGGATGGATCTTTGTGTCAGTTAACAAGAGAAAAACGGGTAGTAAATTTATCTTCAGACAATTTATTTACGAAGCAATATCCACAGCCTGTATGATTCCTAAAGACCATAACAACATAAGGATGTAGAATAGATTATCCAAAAAAGCTCTTAGCAGGAGCCTTGTACAGCGGGCGCGCCGGGTGGGAGTCCGGCGCGCAGTTTTTAGTCGAAGCTATATACTGGAATGTAGTAACTGCACTGCATGGTACTTATTGATGTTATGTCAATTCAACCTCAAAATAATTTGTAAACTAAATGAAGATTGCAATGAAAAATTCTCCTACGCTTAAAATACCTAAGGCTTTATCTTTTATGATAACGCGAATATGGCTTTTCACTTTGCTTGTGCTTGCGATGTTTTCATCCGCATTCGCACAGGATCCAACGTTGGTTTGGCAGGCTAATTATGGCAGTAATACCAATGACTACGCCCAAAATATCATACAAACCAGTGATGGTGGATATCTGGTTGTAGGTCAAGTGAGTGGTAATACAGGGGATGTATCTGGGTCAGGATACCTAGGCGGCACCGATGGTTGGGTTACCAAGTTGAATGCTTCAGGAGGAATGGTATGGAAAAAAGCTTTTGGAACATCAAATTCAGAAGACGGTGTTGAGCAAGCTATTGAGGTCAGTGATGGGTATGTATTGGTTGGATCTGTTTATTCTTCCGCCAGTGTAAGTCAAAGAATGTGGTTCGCAAAAATATCCAAAACGACAGGTAACATCACGTGGAGCAATACCTACAATACTGGAAGTTCCTACGGATATTCGATCATTGGAACACCTGATGGCGGTTTTTTAATTGGAGGGCAAACATTGTATCCAACAAAAGCGCTTCTATTGAAGACAAATTCGTCTGGAGCCATAACATCTACCTACACTTCGAACCCAACAGGTGGCTATTGGGGAGATAGGGTGGTTCAGATTGAAAAAACAAGTGACAACGGTTATGTTTTACTTGGTAGCTATTGGGATGAAAATGATCTTGGCTGCTATCCCGGCAGCGAAGTTCCTGCCAAAGACGATGTATGGCTTTGTAAAATTACAAGCAGCTACGCCTTTTCCTGGAGTAAATTGTACGGAGGTGATACTTGGGATTACCCCAAAGACCTCGTGGCAGCTCCGGATGGAAACCTTTTCGTATTAGGCAGAACGCCTTGCACAGAAGATGCCGCATCCATTACCGGTCCAAATAATGTTGGTGTGGGAGACTGGTTGATGAAAACCAACAGTACGGGTACTATTCAGGATGTCATCATTGTTTCCGTAGATTTATTAGATTATACGCACACGAGAAATGGAATAGGCTTAACGTGTGATAATGAAATAGTTATTACTGGTATTACAGGAAGTCTTTTGGGGGTATCGCTTTCAGTCGAAAAAATGAATACCAACTTCGATTATACATACTGGACATATTTCACGCCATACTCAACTTCAATTGAAAGGGAAGGGTACGATATTATTTCTACCGCAGATAATGGGTATGCGGTAGTCGGCAGGTATGAATCATCTAGTAAATTAAATGACTTTTTAATTTTAAAACTCAGCGCTGACCCTGGATGCGGAAGTAATGACTTCTGTAGCAAAGCTATACCTGTATCTTGTGGGCAGTTCCTTCAGAATCAGAACAATGTAGGAGAGTCCAATGCGGTGAATGCTTATCCGTGTGTGGCCAACGGTACTTTTACTGGTGGTGATAAGGTATATAAAATAGTGTTAACACAAACTTCAGAGTTACAAGTTGGACTTGAAATTTTACAATCCAACAAGGATCTTGATTTGTTCTTGCTGGGAAGCGACTGTAATACAATCACTTGCCTGGATAAAAGCATAAAACCTAATGTCGCTAACGGAAGTAATCCCTATACCAATAAAGAAGGAATACAGAAAGTATTGAATGCAGGCACCTATTATATTGTTGTGGATGGATATGATACCGATCAGGAAGCCTCATTCAACATTGACTTTGCATGCAATCAGCTTCTTTGCTCAAGTGCAACTCAACTCACGTGTGGCATTCCTTACTCATCCAGCACAACATCCGGAGCGAATAATGTAAGCATCTACAATTTGAATACCGGACTTGTGGATGATGTACCGATCTCAACGGGCGATCCAGGTAAGAAGTTTGATGTCAACAACGCAGGTCCCGAACGTGTTCATCAGTTTACAATCAACCAGCAATCAACGGTAACAATTACATTGTCTAACGTGCTCTCTACTGTTGATCTGGAGTTGTTCTTGCTCAACAATTGCTCAACAAAATTTTGCATCGCTAAAAGCGTCAATTCTGCTGGACAAAATGAAGTAATTACCATGCAGCTTAACGCAGGAACATATTACGTGGTGGTGGATGGCTTCCGCAACAATGCTGGGAGTTATACGCTGAATATAGATTGTGGAGGGTGTCCACCACCGGTTAACAATTTTGCATGCAACATTATAAAATGTTACTACTCAGGCAACGGCAGCAATTTGCAATACACCTTTACGGGCACCCAAAACGTTGCACCAGGTTACACTTGGAAAATTACCGGGAATAATTTAAATATTAATGGTTCCTCATCCAATAGTTTTTCTTACAATTTCTTGAACCCCGGAACCTATCAGATTTGTTATCCCTATATCAAGCCTGATGGTTGTGTTGAATATTGCTGTATCAATTTTTGCGTTTCCAATCCTTTCGATTGTGATGGCTCCATTACTCCTGCCTATAGCCCTACTTCAAACGGATGGAGGTTTACACTTCTTGGTAGCGGTTTTTCCAACATTGAATGGCGGAATGATGCTACCGGACAGTCTGCAGGCACAAGCTATCAATCAAATTTAATTTTGCCACCAAGTCCTTGCACGGGGCTTGCCCAATCCGTCAGTGTTACGTATTTTGACGGTACTTGTTATAAAGTTTGTTGTTTCAGATATTATCCATGTAACCCATTCGATTGTGGATTAATTACTTATGAATACGATGCTTTGCAATCTGGGTATCGTTTCGAGCTTAATACCATCGGAGGCTTTGATCAAAGTACCATTTCCTGGACGGTGGATTCGCCAGTTTCTCAATCCCTCGGTACAGGAAATGAATTATCCAATCTATTGCCACTTCCTATCAATTGCGGGGAATACTGGATTAGTGTTCGATTCAAAGACGCTACAGGTACCTGGAAGGTATGTTGTATCCGCATTTACATTTGCAACCCCTTCGATTGCTACGATTTTGGCTACAATTATGTTTCAGCAAATAATGGATACAATTTCCAGCTCAATTTGAGCGGAGCCACCAATATTTCCTGGACGGATGACAATACGGGCAACAGTTTGGGGACCAGTGCTACTTCAAGTGTACTCCCCATTCCTCCAGGAGGGTGTGCTGAGCGAACGATTACGGTTCGTTATTTCTGGAACAACCGATGGTACATCTGCTGCCGGCGTGTTTGGCTTTGCAACCCTTTCGACTGCTTTGATTTTGCCTACAATTACGTTTCGGCAAACAACGGTTACCAGTTTCAGCTCAATTTGAGTGGAGCAACGAATATTTCCTGGACGGACGACAATACAGGTAACAGTTTGGGAAACAGTGCTACTTCCAATGTACTTCCCATACCTCCGGGTGGGTGTGCCGAGCGTACGATTACGGTTCGTTATTTCTGGAACAACCGGTGGTATATATGCTGCCGAACTGTATGGATTTGCAATCCCAACCTGTGTGGCTCTGACATCAATTATGTTTGGCAAAGCGGCGGCATGTTGAATCTGTCTGTAAATCAGTCCAATCAAAATGTAAGCTGGCAACTTGAAAACGGTCAGGCATTGGGGAGTGGCAACAATATCAATATTCCCAATCCTGGCAACAACAGTGTGGTGTGCAGTTACTTCCGTGATTCGGATGGAGTTTGGAAATTATGTTGTGTGAACATCGGCACTCCCCCAAATCCGACAACGGACCTGACATTTGATATTGAAAATGATGTATGTGGTAGTAACAATACTGTTATAGATGTGCCGGTAAGGGTATACAATTTTGACAATGTTTTGGGCTTTACCATGACGGTCAAAAGCACCAACGGGGTGACTGCTAAAATTGAGTCTATTACTCCTGTAGGCCTGAACGGCGTAGGAATTGGGTCCTATGAAGTACTGAACACCACTACAGGAACCATCGTTTGGTTCAATACATCACCTGTTACATTACCGGATGCTTCAATAATTTTCACACTTAAGGTCAGAGTTTCCGGCAATACAGGCACCTCAACGGCATTGGAAATTACAGGTGATCCAGCTTCAATTGCCGCTGAACAAATCATCAACGGTGTAGAAACTGCAGTGGTGCCAATTTCCATCAACGGTTCGGTGTGCCTGTCCTCTACAGTGAACATTTCTGGCCGAATTACCAGGGAAGATAATGTTGGCGTAGGAAACGTTACTGTCCAGTTATCAGGAGGAGCCGTTCAGTCTGCTACAACGGATACACAAGGCAACTACAGCTTCAATGGGCTGGTAAGTGGAAGCAATTATACGATAACACCAGTCAAGGACATTAACGATAAAAATGGATTGGCTACATCCGATCTTGTTGTCATCCAAAGGCAATTGGCCGGCATAGCGCCCATCAGTACACCCTACAAAAGGATTGCAGCGGACCCCACAAATAACAAGTTAATCGGACTTAGCGATCTTTCATCCATTCAGCGTTTGATCGGGGGGATTGAGTTGACTTTCCCGCTGAATACTTCCTGGAGGTTTGTTGACAAAAACTGGGTGTTTACTAACCCAAGCAATCCGTGGCAAGTAAATTTTCCGGAAATCTTGTCCTTCAGCAACGTCACATCCAATATCACAAATGCTGATTTTATAGGCATAAAGGTTGGAGATCCGCAGATTTCAAATAATCCTCAAAATGCAGGGAGTAACGAACTCGATGAAAGACAAGAGGATATTTTATTGGAGGCAGATGGTAAACCAGTTGAAATTTATGGTAAAATCTACATTCCAGTAAAAGCCGTGCACGATTGCGAACTTGAAGGCATCCAATTCACCTTGGTTTGTGACAAACCGTCCCTTGTTTTCAAAAGTATCACTTCGGACATCCTTAATGGATTTAGTATGGACAATTATGGACGACCAATCGGTTATGATGAAGCTTTGACGGTTGTATGGGCAACACCTACGGGTTTGCCGGTTCAAATTAAAGAAGGTACTGTTGTTTTCTGGTTGGAGCTAGAACAGATAGGTAGTGCTGAATTAAGAGCTCAACATATTCGAATGGTGTCCGAGCCTACCCAAGCATTGGCTACCATTGGAAATGGCATTGATCAAAAAATTGGTATGCGGTTCAATACGAGCGTTCAAAAAGCATTGAGGCACTACATCACCCCAAACCCTATGGCAGATCATGGCGCCTTGATTTTGGAAGTTCCGAACGATGAGCATCTTAATGTCATTGTAACCAATTCCAATGGGCAGCAGGTTCTGTTCAAAAAGAACTTCTATGAGGCAGGAACCCATGTTATTCCGCTGGACAATATTGATAACTACGGCTCCCAAGTGTTGTTTTATCAAATTATTGGTGAAACATCGTTCGGTTCCGGTAAAATCATCATGCTAAAAAATTAAACGGTCGGTTTGCTGCCGATCAGGATTCCTTTTCGGCAGCAAACCTGTTTTATAAATTAACCAATTGTCTTTTTTTTAAAAAAAAACTCCAATGAAAAATCTTTATCTCTTCGTTTTCCTTTTGGTATTGGGTACAAACTTAGTTGGCCAAACAGCTATAAATTTTTCTATATCCAATGCGACAACCACCGTCGGCAATGATTTTTCCGTAGGTGTGTATACCAATAATTTTACAAATGTTGCAGGGTGCTCATTTGGCCTGGCTTGGGATTCCAGTATGATCCAATTTGATACTATTAATAACCTCAACGCAGCTATGGTGTCCGGTGCCTTTTTTAATATGCTTCCTGGTACCACCGCATCAGGCCAGACCGGAATGGGGTGGTCGACAGCCTCCACTTTGACTTTGCCTCCGAATACCCTGTTGTTTAACATTACCTTTAAAGCGTTGTCAAGTGGAGTAGCTACAATTGATTTTTCGGATAATCTATTTGCAATACAGGCTGAAAACCCCCTTTTTGAACCTATCCCTGTTACAACTACACCCGGAAACATTACCATCCAGCAGTCCGTTAATACCAATAATTTGTTGGAAAATGTGGACATTCGCTTTGGCCCCAACCCTGCGCGCGAGGTTCTATATTATACCTATGCATTGGAACAAAGTTCCCCTCTGACCATAGAAATACTGGATCTTCATGGTAAGGTCATTGAAACCCGTGTTTTGGACAATGCCTTAAACGGCGTTTGTACCGTAGACCTTACGCAGTTTACGCCGGGCATTTACTTCGTCAAATCCACAGTTAATGCAGGCTCGGTTTCAAAGCAGCTTGCCATTACCCGATAAAGAAAAGAAAACTGGATTGAAGGTAGGGAGTCAACCCTTGCTGGGTTGGCTCCTCTTTTTTCTACAACGAAAGTTGTATTTCCTAATCCAACCCCATGCCCGATCTTTGTCCCAGCAACCGACCATTCATGCACCCCAACAACCAACAACCGCATTTTACATTGTCCGAACGCGAAAAGGAAATCATTGGTTTGCTGGCCGAAGGGCTTTCCAGCAAGCTGATTGCCAACCACCTGGGCTTGTCGAAACACACCGTGGATACGCACCGAAGGAACCTGATCCGCAAAACTGGCGCCAAAAACACCCTCGAACTGGCGGCTTATTGCGTAAAAGCCGGGATTGTGTAGGGCTGGTACTCATAAATGAGTATTGGCGAATACGGCGCTTCACAATACTTTTACAGTCGTAAAGGTGAAAGGACAGGCTTTAAAATGCCGGTATAACCCCAAAAAACCTGCGGAAGTGTTGCATTTCCGCCATGGGGTAAAACCTAAAGACGCGTCGGGTGAGAGCCTGGCGCGTTTTTTTTATGAAAAAAATAAAAATTTAATATGAGAATGTTTGGAAGGGTGTTTATATTCGCTTGTGGAAATAATTGGAATGTTTAATCGAGGATGAAGTATCGATTGACGAATGTAATATTTTATTTAGTAATAAAAGTTGACACTTATGTCAATCATTAACCATTGCCAAATGATACACGGAACTAAATCATCAGTTGAAGAAAATTTGGAGCTGGAACGGTTGCAATATCAGGATGAATTTCGAAAGCATAAATTGAAAATTAAAGATAATCCTCCTAAACTTTGGTCAGATGAAATGCTTGGCAGAGTTGTAAGAAAAATGAACCCTGATAATTCAAATCAAAAGCATTTATTGATCCGTCAGGATCCAATGCCTGCCGGTTATACATATTTTGGGCAGTTTGTAACACATGATATAACCTATCTTCACAGGTATTTTTTTGATCAATACAAATATGTCCCAAGCCTATCCCTACATTCCATCTATGGCACCAGTACCTTTCCGTCCGAAGTTTTAATACGGGATGGTAAGTTTTTATTGCATAGATCTGATAAGGACAGACTTAAGTTTGATTTTCTAAGATTATTTAATCAACCGCTTATGGCGGATTTCAGGAACGATCAGGTGTTAATGTTGTCCCAAATACATGTACTTTTGTTGAGGTTGCATAACGTTTGGTTTGATTTTATTACAAAGAATCATCTGGCAGAACAAAATTTGGAAAAACGTTTTGATCTCGCTCAAAAGTATACCATCTGGTGTTACCAAAATGTGCTTGTAGAGCAATATCTTAAAAAGATTGTGCATACAGAGTCAGTAGTTGATAACCTGGTATTAAACAACCAAAAATTCAAATTATTCAATGCAACTAAGCCTCCAGAATTGATGCTTGAGTTTGTTAACGGTGCGCAGAGGTTTGGGCATTCTCAAATATTAAAATCCTACTTTACAAAAAATGATGAATTGATTACTGATTTAGTTTCCGAAAATCGCGAAGCAAGTTTAACAAACGCTTCAACCTTTCGAAGTTTTCCATTTGAGTTCAGTTCTTTTTTTGAAAATATGGGAAAGGAATATCAGTATTCAGATTATATAAATACCAGCTATAGTATAAGCAATAGTTTTTCTACCTGGGATTCAAAAAACAATGCGTCATTAGCGAGAAAGGATTTGGTTGCTTCCCAATATTTGATGTCATTTCATGACACCGCCACCAAATTGTATGGTAAAGATGCACTGAAAATCGGCGATTTGGCCAATTCAATCAGTTTCAGTAGCTATGTGGCAAGAAATGTAAATTTTTTGGATAACATGCCATTGATTCTTTATGTATTGCTTGAAGCAGAATGCAAAGGTGGAGGAGTTCGGTTGGGGCCGTTGGGTAGCCAAATACTGGCAGAACAAATCCTTTGGACACTTAACCATGATGAATCTTCTTATCTGAAACAGCGAGCTGGATTTAATACCATGAAAAATCAATTCAATTCCTTGTTGAAGGAGTTGAAATTACAAAAATGTACTGGAAAGGATATTGCTCTACAGGATTTTATTCAGGTTGTTGATGCCTGTGACACAGTTGATCACTCATTTTAAACAAATAAATCTAAAAACCATGGAAAACAATTTTCTTCCTATCTACACGTATTTAGGCTCTGAAATCTATTTGTTAAAGGACCAAGAGCAATTTGATAATTTTGTTGAAAATTGGCGAAATGATATTAATAATACCTTGCGGGATAGTGTAATTTATAATACAAAAAAATCTATATACCCATTCAAATGTTTTTTGTCTCACAAGACAATCAGGTTAATGCTAAATATGGAGTATGCAACTATTAATTATGGAGGAGCGGTAAAGGGGGTTACGTTGTCTCTGGGAACAACCGATAAAACTTCAATTAACAAAGATACATTACGCCTGATCGTACATGCAGCAAATAACGTTAATATGATACCTCAATCAAATAGTTACTTTTATTATATTTACAAAGTAAATAATTTGGTGCCGGTAGAGAAATTGGAATATAATGATACGAACAAAGCTAAAGTAAGCACATTGCTAAACAACTTTATACATAATTGGCATGGATTAGACGTTTTGTTAAATTATTTGACGGTTGAATTTTTAGTCCCAGGTTCGACTTTGTGCGCGGCGATCAATGCCTCGCCGCTTGATATCAACGGCGCCCCTGTTCAAAATTCGGTTTGGATGCCGGCAATTTTCCAGTATACAAAAAGAGGATTAACCATAATTGAAGATAGATTGACTTTGGCAGGTAAAAATGACGGGCAAACCAAATTCGTTGCAACCCCTCCCTGTCCGCCTGAGTGTTACGTGTAAATTGAAATTTATGATTCGCGTTATCTCAAAAGACTTTTTAAATTTTTATCGCCTGACAGCCATTATTATATGGCTATCAGGTGCCTTGTATGCACAAATTCCTCCCCCCAACCTCCATTTCAACCACCTCTCCACCGCCAACGGCCTGTCCCAAAACATCAACGCTTTCATCCACAAAGACCGGCAGGGGTTTGTGTGGATCAGCTCTACTGATGGACTGAACCGGTTCGACGGCCAGACTGTGCGGGTGTACCGCCCCCAGGCGGGTAACCCGCGCAGTTTGGTCGGCAACAACATGCAAAGTCCGTTTTTTGAAGATGAACAAGGGAATCTCTGGTTTGGGACCGATGGGGCTATAAATTGCTACCATTTCGACACCGACGATTTTAGCAGTTTTCAGGTGGAATTGGACACTACAGTTTTTACAGGCAGTTATTACATCCTCCACCGCGACAAAAAAGGTCGGTTTTGGACCCGGTTAGACAACGAACTATACATCATCACGCCGCCTGCATCGATAGGTGCAAGTCCGCAAATAAAACGGTTGGGACCGTTTTCTGGCGTACGACATTTTTTGGTACAAGACGCTGAAGGAGAAATTAATTACGCATGGTCTATACAATTCAGGCCTTCAAAAACTGTTTTTTATTATCGGATTGAAGGCGATACTGCCATGTCGATGGTGCCTGCCATGGCGCCTCCGGATATGCCCTTTCCTCTACGCATTGTTGAGGGCGAACAAAGTTCGGCTTGGTTTTGTACGGTTAGCGGGTTGTGGCATATAGATTACTCCTCACGGAGTGTATTGGGCCAATACAACGAATTCAACGGCGGCAACATTGGAATGGTCCACCATTTGGTACATTTTAACGAACAGATAGCGTACGTTGCTACTGATATTGGACTTCTGATTTTTGACAAAATCCAAAGGCGTTTCACAAACCGATACACCCATGAGCCCGACAATCCATCAAGTTTGGTAAGCGAAAATATGGTGCATGAACTTTACATAGATCGTGATTCAGTTTTATGGGTTTCCATTTGGACAAAAGGGGTAGACTACACCAAAATTGGCAATGTAAAATTTGGTTTACTTGGATACAAGGAGCTGTTGCTCCCGGGCGAAACCGCTTTCTCCACCGACGCCTTATTACTTGACGATAACAATGACCTTTGGTTGGGAAGTAATATGAGCAATTTAAGGGTCCTGCGCCCGCAAGGTATAACCACAGAACCAGTTTATGACGCACAAAATGCAGGACATAATGTTGGCCATATGGTACGTTTGCGCTCCGGAAATGTACTTATGATAGGTGATAAAATTTTATCGTTGTACAACGTTCAAAACCGTCTTTTGAACAGTTTTAATGCGCCCCTCGAAAGTGGGAATTTACATAAAGCCACCTGCTTGAATAACGGCAAAGTGCTGGTTTCCACAGACCACGCTTTGTTTATACTTGATTTTACAAAAACAAATCAGCCGGTTTGGACTAAGCAACACCTTAATGGGAAACCTACCAATCCAATATCGTTTCAAAATTTGTTTCAGGATAACAAAGGTCGCATTTATGTTACCACCCAAAACGATTGCATCGATGTTTACACATTTCAAAACAACAGTCTAACCTGGATCACCCGTTTTCCATTTTTTGATGCCGTTAGCGCCCTTCTAGAGTCAGACAGTTCCATCTGGATCGCCAGCCGTGCCATGCTTGGACGAATCAATACCCACGACATCCAACCAGGCAACGACATTCGTCCCGATACCATCCTAAACCAATCCGTCTACGGCCTGCTCACCGACAACAACGGAAACCTCTGGTTTTCCACCAACAACGGCATCATGTGCCTCAAGCCGGGCGAAAAAATACCCAAACAATACCACCTTTCCGACGGCCTGCAAAATTACGAATACAACGCTTCCGCCTACCAAAAAACACCCGACGGCCGCCTGTGGTTCGGTGGGGTGGATGGGGTAAACTACTTCCACCCCGACAGCGTGCACGACATCCAAACCAAAGCGCCCGTGTTGCTCACCGGTCTCAAAGTCAACGACGAACCCTATGCCTCCAAAACCAACATTTCTTTGTTGGATACGCTGGACCTGACGTACGATTTGAACACGCTTTCTTTCGATTTTGTCGTCGCCGATTACAGCGACCCGCAAAATACCCAACACTGGTACCAAATGACCCGGCTCAACGGCGACTCGCCCGACAAGGACTGGATCAAAGGCCAAAGCGCCCGCGGATTTGCACGTTACGCCAACCTGGCGCCCGGTGAATACCTGTTCAAAATCAAAGGCGCCAACGCCGACGGGGTGGTGAACCCGGACCTGCGCACAGTTTTTATCGTCATCCACCCGCCGTTTTGGCAAACGTGGTGGTTCATAACATTGTGTTTGCTTGCTGGCGCCATGGCCACGTATGCAGGTATCCGTTATTACATCCGCGAAAATTTGCGCCTCAAAAACCTGAAAATACGTGAACAAAGCCTGCAGATCGAAAAACAAGCCGCACTTACCAAAGAACGCAACCGCATCGCCGGCGAAATGCACGACGACCTCGGCGGTGGCCTCACGTCCATCCGTATGCTCAGCGAACGACTCACGGCCAAAACGGACAACCCCGACATGAAAAATGCCGTGGACAAAATCGCCGACCACGCCCAAAGCCTCGTCCTGCGCATGAGCGAGATCATCTGGGCCATGAACAGCAACTTCGATACGGTCGACAACCTCATCGCCTACATACGCCGCTACAGCGCCGAATACCTCGACGAACACCACCTGCGCTCGGTCATCCATGTGCCCCAAAATGTGCCGGACCTTTCCATTTCCGGTGAAAAACGCCGAAACGTGTACCTCGCCGTGAAGGAAAGTTTGCACAACATCGTCAAACACGCCCGGGCCGAACGTGTAAACATCGACTTCGAAATCGACAACAACCAACTCGCCATCACTGTGCGCGACAATGGCAAGGGCATCGATCCCGACCTGCTCAACCAGTTCTGCAACGGCCTGTACAACATGAAAAAACGCCTCGAAGACATCGGTGGTACCATGACGCTGGCCAACGACGAAGGAACTTTGATTACTTTTACCATGCCACTCAACACCAAGGACTCATGAATACCACCGCCTCCATAGCCGTCGTTGAAGATACCCCCGATGTACGCGAATTCCTCTGCGATCTCATCAGCGCCGAAGCCGACATGTCGTGCGTTTCAACCTACCGCAACGCCGAAGAAGCCCTGCTAGGTCTGCCCAACGACAACGTGGACATCGTGATCGTCGACATCGGTCTGCCGGGCGCCAAAAACGGCATCGACCTGGTGCGCGAACTCAAACCCCGGTTCGACGAACGGTTCCTCAAAGATCCCCGCAAACCACAGGTGCAGTTTATGATGTACACGGTGTTCGAGCACCCGGATAAAATTTACGAATCGCTGCGTGTGGGCGCCAGCGGTTACATCCTCAAGTCCGACCGAAGCATCCAGATCATCGACGCCCTGCGCGACCTGCGCAACAACCGTTCGCCCATCAGCAGCAGCATCGCACGCATCCTCATCAACGACATCCAACGCCCCCTGGAACCGTCGCTGGAGATTGCACAACTCACCAAATCGGAATACAAAGTGCTCGAACTGCTCGCCAAAGGCCTGCTCTACAAGGAAATCGCCGACGAACTCGGCATCAAGGAAGGCACGGTGAAAGTACACGTACACCACATGTACGAAAAACTGCATGTTCAAAACCGCACCGAAGCGGTTTTGGTGTATTTGAAAAAACAGGAGATGCGGGGTGGGTGAGAAACCTTCTATATTCGTTATCAGTTGTTTATAAATATCGCAATCATTTCTAAAGCAGCATTTTTACGAATTACATAAAATTCGCAGTTTTGTTGTTTGAGGGTATATTGTATTATTAAATTGTTATTTTGAAAATTTTTGTAATGTATTATTAAAATCATGTATTACTTTTGTTAGGAGAGTATTCAATATTTCTTAATATAACTTAATTTTTCCAATGAAACCTGCTACACTGCCATTTCGCTTTGTCTTTGTAATTCTTGTAACAATATGTGTACAAACCATATTTGCACAAGGGACAAAACCAGTTATCCAAACCGGTAATGACTCGGTGCCAACAATGCTTCCACAGTACCATCCAGAAGCGGTGTCACCTGTTTGGTTTGTACCTTCGGAGCGTGACACAACCCATAAAGTTGCGCCTAAAGCACGACGAAAAACGCATAAACATTTTGATCTCCAGGAGGAATATGTGCTGGACAGCATTAAGCAGGTTATGCGCCAAAAAGTGCTTGCCGATACTTCGGCCGCAAAAAATGCCCAAGACTCGGAAGAGCAGGAGTCACCTTCCCTTTCGGTTGTAAATCCGATGGTAGGCAGAAATTTTGCAGGCAATGATTTCGATGGATATCGTCCTCCAGATAATTCCATGGCCATTTCAGACGAGGGTTGGATCGTTTCGATTGTGAATTCCAACATTAGTTTTGTGGACGAAAATGGCATGGTCTCGCTTAGTTCCGTTTCACTCGACGAGTATTTAGAATTTCTTGACTTGACCAGTTACTACTTTGATCCGAAGGTGATTTATGATCCGGTTGGCGACCGATTCATCATGGTTGCACTAAACGGAAGCTCGTCGTCTGAAAGTAAGTTGGTTGTTGCGTTTTCCCAAAGTCAGGATCCCAACGATGGCTGGTGGGTATACTCATTCGATGGTAATTTTGCCAATGCCAATACCTGGTTTGATTATCCCCAGATTGGCTTGTCGACAGAAGATCTTTACCTGACCGGTAATTTGTACGACAATAATGATGTATTCAACCAGGCAGTCATAATTCAATTAGATAAAGAATTAGGATATGTTGGAAGCAACAGCAACTTAGGGTTTACCTATTGGAGTAATGTCACCAATACGTTGGGGCAAAAAATAGGCGGAATTCAGCCTGTATCCGGTGGTTACAACAGTTATGGTCCCGGAATTTATCTGATAAGCAGCAGAACCAGTACGGGCAGCAGCATCAGCCTGTTTAATATTACTGCAGATAATGGCAACATCCCTCAGTTGCAAAAATACGAGGTCAATTGCAGCAGTTACAACATCGGTAGTGATGCTTTGCAACCAGGCACATCCAAACTGTTGTCGGTTAACGATTGCAGGATTCAATCCTCATTTTACCAGTATCCAACCATTTATTACGTTCATCACAACGAATACCAAAATTCGGGTTACAATGGTATACGATATGGGCGTTTGAATTTAACCAATCTCACCATCACCAGTTCGAACTTTGGTATTAGCGGAGCGACGAACAGTTTTCCAGTAATAGCTCCTTTTTCAACAACAGCAGGAAGCAGCGATGTTTTGATTGGATATACCAGGTCTTCATCAACAACGTATCCCCAATTGAGGGCTTTGACACACGACGGCACCACCTATTCATCGTCCATCACCGTAAAGGCCGGCAACTCGGCCATCACACCAAGTAGTGATAATGTGCAAAGATGGGGCGACTACCTGGGCATCAGCAGGCGAAGAAACGCGACAATTGCCACTACCTGGATCTATGGCAACTATGGAAATAACGACACTTATGGAAACTGGATCGCAGAAATTGTACCTGAAGGCTCTGTGGTAGAGGGTACGTCCTGCAGTCAGGCCATTCCAATCACCTGCGGATCAAGCGTAAACGGAAGTACCCAGGGCAGTTCCCAAAATGTACCAGATTGCGTCTATACATTCAATACTGCTCCCGGATTATGGTACAAGTTTACGGGTACCGGCGACAACGTAAAATTCAGCACCTGCAGTTATGCCAATTACGATACCAAAATCGCAGTGTATGAAGGGTCGTGCTCTAATTTGCTTTGTGTTGCAGGCAACGATGATGACCCCAGCTGTGGCAACAAATCATCCGTAGGTTTTAC
>JADLBE010000332.1 GCA_020847915.1 Saprospiraceae bacterium
CATGGCCATCAAATCCTTTTTTTGCATCGACGCACATACCTGCGGCAATCCGGTGAGGCTGGTGGCCGGCGGCGGCCCCATTCTGGAAGGCGCCAACATGAGTGAAAAACGCCAGCATTTCCTGCGCGAGTACGACTGGATCCGGCGCGGACTCATGTACGAACCCCGCGGGCACGACATGATGTCGGGCAGCATTCTTTACCCGCCCTCCGACCCCGCCAACGACATCGGTATCCTGTTCATCGAAACCAGCGGATGCCTGCCCATGTGTGGCCACGGCACCATCGGTACCGTCACCATCATGCTGGAACAAGGGCTCGTTAAACCCAAAACAGAAGGCGTATTGCGCCTGGAAGTGCCGGCTGGACTGGTGCTGGCTTCTTATGTTATGGAAGGCCAAAAAGTCAAATCGGTGCGCATCACCAACGTGGCCTCCTACCTGCACTCCGAAGGCATTGAAGTGGAATGTTCGGGACTGGGGCTGCTAAAACTCGACGTCGCGTACGGTGGCAATTTTTACGGCATCATCGATCCGCAGGAAAATTTTGCGGGTATGGAACATTACGCCGCCGACCAGCTTATCGCCTGGAGCCGGGAAATCAGGAAAAAGGTCAATGAAAAACACACGTTTGTACACCCGCAAAACGCCACCATCAACGGCATGAGTCATGTGCAGTGGACCGGTAAAACGCTCGATCCTACTTCTACGGCGCGCAACGCGGTGTTTTACGGCGACAAAGCCATCGACCGGTCGCCGTGCGGCACGGGCACATCGGCGCGTATGGCCCAATGGTATGCCCAGGGGAAATTGAAAAAAGGCGATTTGTTCGTGCACGAAAGCATCATAGGTTCCAAATTTACCGGCCGCATCGAACAGGAAACGGACGTAAACGGCAAACCCGCCATCGTGCCAAGCATCGAAGGCTGGGCCATCATCCACGGCTTCAACCATATTCTTTTTGACGACGACGATCCGTACGTACATGGTTTCCAGGTGTTGTAGCACATGGAGCGTGAGCTTTAGCTCGCCGTTTTGCGCGAAGCGCAAATGGTGGTAAAGGGATATTTATTGGATGTTACAATTAAAAGTTTTTTGTAGGTGGCGAGCTAAAGCTCACGCTCCATGTTAAAAATAAACAATGGCAACAATCGGTATCATCGGCGGCGGCATCAACGGTCTTTTTTCCGCTTATTACCTGCAAAAAGCGGGACACCAGGTTACGGTACTGGACCAGGACAACTTGTCCGACGGCTGCTCCTACGGCAACGCGGGTATGATCGTGCCCAGCCACATCGTGCCTTTGGCCGCACCGGGTATGGTTGCCACAGGCCTGCGCTGGATGTTGCGTTCCGACAGCCCGTTTTACCTGCGGCCGCGACTCAACGGCCCTTTGGCGCGCTGGGCATGGCTTTTTTTTAAAAATTCCACGGCCGGCAACGTGGAAAAAGGCGTGCCGCTCCTGCGCGATCTGAGTTTGCTGAGCAAACAACTTTATCAGGATTTCCACCGTAAAAACCACTTCGATTTTGAATGGCAGGAAAAAGGGTTGCTCATGCTGTACCAAACACCCGGCGTGGAACACGAAGAAATGGAAGGCGCTGCTTTGGCCAACCAGGCAGGTATTGAAGCGCATGTTTTGAATGCCCGCGAGGTGCAGGATTTGAATCCCGGCGCAACGGTCAACGTACGTGGCGGCGTATTTTTTCCCGGCGATGCCCACGTGAATCCGAACAAACTGATGGCCGGATTAAAAAAACACCTTGTTGAAAACGGGGTCATTTTCCGACAAAACCAGGAGGTGAAAGGATTTGAAATCCGAAACCGACGGGTTACCGGCGTAGTTACGGCGCAGGAAAAACTGGTATTCGACGAAATAGTGGTGGCTGCCGGAGCCTGGTCGGCCCAACTGACCGCCAAACTGGGTTTTGCCTTGCCCCTGCAAGGCGGCAAGGGTTACAGTTTTGTGCTGGCAGGTGAAGCGCCACGAGTAACCATCCCATCCATCCTGCTCGAAGCCAGGGCCACGGCGACACCCATGGGCGGCGCCCTGCGTTGTGCCGGCACCATGGAAATTGCGGGCATCGACCTAAGTGTCAACATGAAACGTGTACAAGGCATCGTGAACGGCATCAACCGTTTTTACCCCGATTTACATGTAAAAACGCCGGAAAAAACTGCTGTGTGGAGCGGCCTGCGCCCTTGTTCACCCGACGGCCTGCCCTTCATCGGCCGTTTACCAACCTTGGAAAATGTGACTTTAGCAACGGGACACGGCATGATGGGCCTTAGCCTCGGCGCCGCCACGGGCAAACTGGTTTCGGAACTGGTGATGCGGGAAAAGGTAAGTATGCCCGTAGAAGGATTTACCCCAAATCGTTTTTAAAAAAGCTCCAACTGCTCACCCCTGGGCAGCAATTGAAAAGTTTTGCGATGGTGCTCACACGGACCGTACTCCCTGATGGCATTGCGGTGGGTAGCCGTAGGGTAGCCTTTGTTGATGGACCAATTGTAATGTGGATACATGGCGTCGAGCCGGGTCATGTATTCGTCGCGGTGGGTTTTGGCGAGGATGGAAGCAGCGGCGATGGAGGCGTATTTACCGTCGCCTTTCACAACACAAAGGTGGGTTGTGGCGGCATAGGGACGAAATCGATTGCCATCAACAAGAATAAATTCCGGGCGCAAGGTTAAGGCATCGAGGGCTTTGTGCATGGCGAGCACCGAAGCCCAAAGGATGTTGTGGGTTTCTATTTCGGAAGTGGAAAGGGAGGCCACAGCCCATGCTGTAGCCTCCCTTTCGATGATGTCGCGAAGCTTGTCGCGCTGTGATTCGGTGATTTGTTTCGAATCATTCAGGTCCGGATGGTAAAAGCCCGGAGGTAAAATGACGGCTGCGGCGAAAACTGGCCCGGCCAAACAGCCGCGCCCGGCTTCGTCGCAGCCGGCTTCAATTAGAGTTGTTTGATGGTGCGTCAGAAGCATGGTTTCAAGCGCTTAATTGCCGCTGCCTTTCACCAGTTTTTTCGTAACCATTTGTCCGTCAACAACCAGTCGAACGAGGTAAAGTCCATCAGGATATCCACCAAGCTCAATGTTTTCAACAAGGGTTGTGGCATTGGAGGCGTGTGTTTCCCAGATGCGCTGACCGAGCAGGTTCATCACTTCCACATGCACATCAACGGGACGGTCGAACGAGGCGTTGAGGAGTGTCATGCCGCCTGTTGGGTTGGGCGACAGTTTCAGGCTGCTCAGTCCGTTGATCTCGTTGTTTGCTGTGTTGAACATGGTTACCACCAGTTCGTCGGTGCATCCAATGGCATCGGTTACCGTTACGGTGTAGGTTCCTTCTGGAAGGCCACCTACCGTTTGTGTATTGGCGCCAAAGCTCCAAAGGAACGTTACCGGCAGGTTGGCGATACCGACGTTTACCGTAGCGGAACCGGTGGCAAGACCGGGTTGTGTGTGTACAAGGTCGGCGGTGAGGGCCATGTCTGCCGGACAAGCCTGCAGGTTGATGTTGTCAAGGTCGAAGTACCAGTCGCCTTCACCCCATGTGCCCCGGAAGCGGATTTTGATGGATTCGCCGGCAAAGGGAGCAAGATCGACGTAAACGGTTTTTAATGGTATCTGTGGCACGTGGGTGGCACTGTTGATGCTGTAAACGTTGGTCCAGCTCATGCCGCAGTCTGTGGTGATTTCCACTTCGATGGCAGAGTTTACCAAAATGGTTGCAACGGTTCCATCGAAGAAATTGCTGATGCGGTAATCGAAGCGCAGACTATCGCCGGCGGCAACTGGACCGTAGCGGGCTGTTTCCAACTCAAAAGTTGGGTTGAAGCTGTAAAGGTTAACCGCCGCCACATTTGATATGTTGTTGTGCGCATTGGTGATGAACATACCTGTCGACGTCCATCCGTCGGGAAGGTCGAAGGTGTTTTCAAAATTTTCGCTGAACGGAACCGGCTTGGGCAGGTGCGCTATGTTGTAGTAGGCCGTGTCGTTGGTTGCATTTTGATCGCCCGAAAGAACCGTCCACGCTTTGATGGTGAACGCACCATCGCGGCTGTCGAAAGGCGTCATAAAGCTGATGTTGACCACTTCGTCGGGCGATACAATACCAGCACCGATGAATTGAACAACAGGTGTGCCGTCGTTGACGGAATAGGCTATTTGGAAATTGGACTGTGGTTGCGTTCCAAAGTTGGTGAAACGAAGGGTAACCTGGTCTGCTTCAAGACCGCAATCAACGTTTTCTCCGGAGGTTGTGATTTGCAAAGCGGCGACGTCTTTGGCCAGGGGCACGTAGATGTTGATGTCGTCTATGGCAACACCTTCGAGGGCGGCCGAAAAGTCGGAACCAAAAGCAAAACGCAGGCGAACTTCGCTTTCGCCGGAGGCGCCAAACAGGCGGTGACGGGCGATGATCCAGCCGTTGGAATTGCCGGCCCAAACATCGCCGAGGTTGGTGAAGAGGTTGGTGAAGTTGTACCAGTTGAGTCCTTCGCCAACAGCGCCCACCTTGTCCCAGGACATGCCGCCGTCCAGCGACATTTCCACATAAGCGCCGTCGTAGTTCAGCTCCGTACTGAAGTTGATGGCAAATTCGAGTACCGGGTCTTCCGAGATGTCGGAAAAATCGAAGCACGGAGAATTCAGGTACGAAAGCTCGGCGTTGTTGTACGGACCATCAAGGTTCGTAACCCAGCAATTAACACCACTGAAAGCGCTGTTGAGGGTAATTGTGGAAGGTGTGCCAAATTCCCACGACGGCAGGTTGCTTTCGAGGGTATCCACATACCAGCCACCGCTCCAGTTTTCAAAATCCTGAGCGTAAGGGGTAATCAGTCGGTTGACAATGTAGTAGGTCAGTGTATCGTTGCCGGGATCTTCATCACCCGTCATGGAAGTCCAAACCTTGATGACGTATTCACCTGGGTCGGAAAAATCATAGAGGGTTTCGAAGGCGATGGTTGCGCTGCTGTCCTTACCCAAAACCCCGGTATAAAAACCATCGTTGGGTTGGGGTACACCTGCGGGCACACCGTTCACGCTGTAGTCGAAAAGGATGAGCGACTGTGGGTTGGAGCCGTAATTGCTCAGCACGATGTTCACTTCCTCGGTGCCGAGGTCGCAACCGCTGAATGGCGCCAATACGGCGGATATGCCCACGTCGTTGGTCCAGTAGGTTTCAAAGCTGAACGGCCCTGCAACGCCGGAAACGCCGGAAGTGTCGCAATCCTGGAGTACGTAATAATCGTATTTTGTTTTTGAGTCAAGGCCTAACAGCGTCACCTTGGGTGTCGTCACATAAGCTGTGTCGCCTACGCCCGGACCGGGTAAAAAGCCTGACGGGCCGTAAATGACCCACCATCCGGCGAACGGACCGTCGCCGACGGGTGTCCAGGAGATGCGTGCGCGGTTATCCCAAACATTTTCGGTGGTGATGTCTATGGGTTTCAAACAGCTCGGACAGTCGCCCGTGCCGGTGAAAAGCACACCCGAAGCCGGACTTGGCAAAGAGGCATACACAAGGTTGTTTTCGTAGTCGTACAATTGAAACGACACTTCGGGATTGAAAGCACCGGGCGCCCATGAAATGGTGAGCGGAGCATTGTCGTTCACCAGGAAGATGACCGTGCTGTCGGTCCCGTCAAATGGGAAATTGAGCAGTGTGAAGGTGTAAGTATCGTTTCCAGTTGTGATGGTTAAAACACCACCGTTCCAACTATCACCGAACGAGTCGAACATTTCGAGTCGGTATTCACATTGGGCAGTGGCTGTTTGCCAGAACGACAGACCAAGTAAAAGCAGGGATAGGCGTAAAATTTTCAGGTACATATACAGGCCTTGTTGAAAGATTTGTCGGGTAAAAATAGAAAAACCCCTGATACAGGGGCTTCAAAGATAGCGGATGGGATGTACATGCCCAAACTTGTGGTGTGGAAGTGCCAAAAAACGGCAAATAGAGCGGGAAACCA
>JADLBE010000333.1 GCA_020847915.1 Saprospiraceae bacterium
TACGATAACGCTGCCCATCAGTTCGATGGTAGATAAAATCACAGCAACTCGTGGGAAAAAAGATCTGTGTTTCCATAAGGTGCTCTTATTGTGCACAATATGTAAAGATGTGTGTAAACCGTAGCCCAGCGGGGCGGATATGTGCTAATCGTCACATATCCGCCCCGCTGGGGCTCTGATCTTATTTTACCGTGTATTCTACAGACATTATCGCTCCGCTGGGGCTTTCATTTCTAAGTGCCTGATTTACAGTCGTATTTTTTTAAGGAAAGAATTCAAAAAACAACCTTGTTCTCTTTCGAAAAATTCGGGATGACTCATGTTTGTTGTTTTAGCCCGGCTGGTTGGAACATGTCCATCACAAACCCATCAACGTAATCACCGTAACCGCCTGGCGGTACACCACCAACAAACCGCCAAACCCCGCCACGATGGCAACGCTTTTCCACAACGATTCCGGAACGGAAGAACCGTAAACACGCCGTGTAGCCAGTGTAAGGTAACCGGCAAACAAAAGCATCAATACCGGAAGAATAAACTGACCGATTTGTTTCAAGCCCAAAATAGCCATCAGGGCATGGAAGCATAAATCAAGCAGAATGAAAAACGTTGTTCCATGCATGGCAAAAACAAGGTGCGGGACCAACCAGGGAATTTTGTTTCTGAAAAACAAATAAACCAAACCTCCCCAAAAAGGAATGATCAAAAACAACCAGGTTTTTGACTGACGGGAGGTGTCCGTTTTAAGGTTGATGGTAAGCGTTTCTACCGAAATTTGTTGGTCAGCGGCTTTTTGGGCAAGCGCCGACGCCACATCGTATTGAAACAAGTTTTGCAAAAAATCATGCTCCTGGTAACCTGCCGCGAGGTCGCGGCTGCTGGCGTAATAGGCAGTTACGTTGGGGAGAAAAAAGTAAAAAAGCAAACCGGCCACAACAAACAATTGCCAGGGTTTCATGTAGCCCACACGTCTCCCTGCAATCCACTCGGTAGTCAGGAATCCTGGTTTTGAAAACAAAAGCCAAAAACTTCCTAAAAACCTGGAATCGAAATGGATGATGTGCCCAAAAGTTTGTGTGAAAAACTTGGCCAGGCTGAAATCACGTTCCGGGACAATCTTTTTTTCACCGCATTTGCGGCAATATTTCCCTTTTAGTTTGGCACCACAACTTGCGCAAAATTCCGGGACGGGAAGGGTGTCTTCGATTGGTTCCATTTCCTGGGGTACGTTTGATGTTGGGTCTTAGAGCTTGTTTGTAAAGATAACATTTGTTTGATTATTCAAAATTTGGAGGCGGAATTGGTTGTATTTTTTAATTTAAAAATAAAATGTTTTATATTTGCAAAGGCAAATGAAACAATTTTATGAAAACACCCACCCACCTGCACACCACCAACTACCTCAACACTTTTATCGAAATCGCCGCGGATTGTCCGGCTCAGGAACCTGTTGTTCCACCGGTAAAAGGTGACAACCTTTCGGTTGCCAACCTGCATTTCGACATGATTGCGCAACATCCTTACCGGTATTCTTCCGACGATGTGGTGTTCGGGACCTACGCTGAAAAAAACAACCTCGAAGACAACCTCGAACACGAAAGGGAATTGTTTTTTTCCAAAGGACAAGCTTGTTTGCGTTGCTCTCCGCTTACCAAACGTTACGGGTGGGGCGTACACTGCGACACCGAGGGCCGCGTTGCCGTGTTTGGCGCAGGCACACCGGAATACCAACGCCTGGCCAATGATCCGGAGTTGAAACATGTAAAAGCCATGCGCAACAAATCATCGAAACCAGACAAGCAGTAATACCGATTTTCCGGACATTCGTCGATTTCGCCAACTTCAACAAAACCATGTTTCCCTTTTTTAGGTTATGAGTAAAGCTTTTTAATAAAAAAGCATTACTATCATTTTAAATGAACCTAAAAATTTGAAACATGAAAAACGCAATGGTCCTTTGTTTCGCTTTTTGTTCCGTGTTCCTCACAAATTGTGCAACCGTTATGCCCGATCAGGTAGGGGTGAAACGCACCTTTGGCAAGGTGGAAAACAACGTGAGGCAACCCGGTCTTGTAGGTTTTAACCCGTTTACAACCAAGGTGGTCAGGGTGCCCGTTCGAACCATGAACCTCGCCATCGTAGAGAACCTGCCTTCAAAGGAAGGGTTAACGATTCGATCCGAAAGTTCCATTCTGTACCGAATCAAGTCCGATGCCGTGCCGCAAATCTTACTTGAAACCGGTATGGAATACGAGGAGATGCTGATCCTTCCGGTTTTCCGGTCTGCCGCTTCCGACATCTGCTCCAAGTACGACGCCAAAGACATGCACAGTTCCAAACGTGCCGAGATCGAAAATGAGATCAAAAACCGCCTGATCGAGGTGTGCGCCCCCAAAGGGTTCATCATCGAAGCCGTACTTTTAAAAAGTATTGCCCTGCCCGACGGCTTATCAAGATCCATCGAAGCCAAACTTGAAGCCGAACAGGACGCATTGCGTATGCAATTTGTGCTTGATCGCCAACGGCAGGAAGCCCAGCGCCAAATTATTGATGCAGAAGGCGCGAAAGAAGTGGCAAGAATTCAGGCGGAAGGCAAAAAAAACGCGACCATCATCGATTCCGAAGCCAATGCCCGAGCCATGGAAATTGAAGCGGAAGGCATGAAAAAAGCCAACGAACTGATCTCCGAAAGCCTCACGCCCAACATGCTCAAACTAAAACAAATTGAAGCCTTCCAGAAACTTTCCACCTCGCCCAATGCAAAAACCATCGTTACAGACGGCAAATCACCCATGGTAAACGTTTTGGAGAACCCCAATTGAATACATCGGTGAATTTCCACCGCCGGAATAAACCAGGGTTTCAAAGTTGGTGTTTTGACCAACAAAAAGTGGCTTGCAAGCAAATCCTTAAAAATCAGGCAAATCCATCGTGAAAATCTTGCAAATCATTTTAATCCTGGTTTATTTTTGCAAAAAAACACGCACCCATGGAACGGTACGGACAAGTCCTGCTCATCGCCATCCCCTTTTTTATTGGCCTCATCCTTTTAGAAAAAGTGTACGGCTTATGGCGCGGAGAAGATAAAACACCCATCATCGACATGGTGTCGAGCTTGCTTTCGGGCATGACCAATTCCGTAAAGGACGTACTTGGGCTCAGCATATCCATCCTTACCTACACCTGGATGGCAAGTCACCTCGCCATAACCACGGTTGAACCCACCTGGTGGGTGTATCTGTTTGTTTTTCTGGTACTCGATTTTCAGGGTTACTGGGTACACCGCTGGGCCCACGAAATCAATTTTTTCTGGAACAAACACCTCATCCACCACAGCAGTGAGGAATACAACCTGGCCTGCGCCCTGCGGCAAAGCATCTCCTCGTTCATCAATTTGTTCACGTTTTTCCTCATTCCTGCCGCTCTGCTTGGCATCCCGGCCATTGTGGTGGCAACCATCGCACCCCTGCACCTGTTTGCCCAGTTTTGGTACCACACGCGGCACATCGGCAAATTGGGATTTTTAGAAAACATCATCGTTACACCCTCCCACCACCGGGTACACCACGCCATCAACCGGGAGTATATGGACAAAAACTACGGTCAGATTTTTATCGTGTGGGACAAGTGGTTCGGCACCTTCCAGGAAGAACTGCCCGAGGTGCCTCCGGTGTACGGCATCACCCGTCCGGTGAGTACCTGGAACCCGATCAAAATCAATTTTCAACACCTGGGACTGCTTTTTAGAGATGCATGGTACACCCGCGATTGGCGCGATAAGTTGCGCATCTGGTGGAAACCCACAGGCTGGCGCCCAAACGATGTGGCTGAACGGTTCCCTGTGGATAAAATTTCTGACGTTTACCATTTTGAAAAATACAACCCGCCAAGTTCCGTGTGGCTGAAAACCTGGTCGGTGGTGCATCTTTTGTTGTTGTTGCTTTTGGCCGCCTATTTTTTCGGCAACCTCGCCGACATCGGTAGTCCGGGCATATTTTACTACGGTTTGTTTTTTTTCGTGAGTGTGTACAGCTTTTCGGAACTGCTGGACCAAAGTCCAAACGCCATCGCATGGGATGTTTTGCGGGTAGCCATGGGGTTTGCCCTCATGTACTGGCAAGGAGGTTGGTTTGGTGTGGATGGTTTGGTAAATGGAGGGAGCGCCATGGTGGGTTTATACCTGTTTCTGTCGTTTGTCGTAACGGTTTGGTTTTTTAAATACGATATCAGAACGTTCGAGCCCCGTTTTGAAGGAAAAAGAGCCTGAGCGACTTTTAATGCAAGTTTTTAATCTTAAATGGTTAACTTGCATGATGCTAACACGAACGATCAACATATTGCTGGCAGAGGACGATGAAGCCGATTGCCTTCTTTTCAAAGATGCCTTGGAAGAGTTGCCGATAAAGGCCAATTTCTCTGTTGTACATGATGGCGAACAGTTGATGGCGAAACTTTCTCAAAACATCAACAACTTGCCCGATGTACTTTTCCTTGACCTGAACATGCCGCGAAAAAACGGTTTCGCCTCTTTGGGGGAAATAAAACGAAACTCCGAATTGCAGCATCTGCCGGTCATCGTATTCACCACCGCTTCAGCGAAGGATACGGTCAAAGATGTATTTAGAGACGCAGCACACTATTTCATCAGCAAGCCCACGGATTTTTTACAACTCAAAAAGGTGATTTACGAAGCGCTGACCCTTATTTCGCAGGAAAACAACCCCCTGCCGGGCATGGCTAATTTTGTCATTACAGGCGATTCGATGTCAATTCCAGAAAACAATGAAAGTGAATGAAAAGGCCAAGCGGCCCCAGACTTCCAGCAAGTTTCCCGTCGTAGCCATAGGCGCTTCAGCCGGAGGATTGGAAGCCATGATGGAGTTGTTAAAACACCTGCCACCTGATACGGGCATGGCCTTTATTTATGTGCAGCACCTCAGCCCCGACCATAAAAGCCTGTTGACTGAAATTTTATCCAACAAAACGAGGATGAAAGTTCAGGAGATTGATGACATGGACAAAATTAAGCCCGATAATATTTTTGTAATACCCTACAACAAAGGCATAGAAGTAACGGACGGCCACATAAAATTAATTCCACGGTCAGAAAGCGTCGCGGCAATTTCCATTGATGTGCTTTTTTCATCACTTGCGGAGGCACAAAAGTCCAGGGTTATCGGTATTGTTCTTTCCGGCAGCGCCAGCGACGGCACCATAGGCATCAAGGCCATCAAACATGAAGGTGGTTTGACCTTCGCGCAGGACGACACGGCGAAATTCACGAGCATGCCCCACTCTGCCATTGCTACAGGTGCGGTAGACTATATTTTGCCGCCTGAAGAAATTGCACATGAGTTGGTGCGGTTAAGCAAACATCCATTTTTAAAAAGGCGTCATTTAAAAACAAGTAAGGAAGATTTGATTGACAACAACGATCCCGATTTAAAAAGTATACTTAACCAATTGTTTTTGGCCAAAGGTGTTGATTTCAGTGCGTATAAAAGGAACACCATCAAGCGCCGGATTATGCGCAGAATGTTGTTGTACAAAATAACAACACTTAAGGAATATGAAAAACTGCTCAAACAAAATACGGAAGAGCTGGATATTTTATATCAGGATTTGCTGATCAACGTAACGAGTTTTTTTCGCGAAACCGATACGCATAAGTATCTAAAATTGAGCCTTTTACCCAAGCTGTTGCAAAGAAAAATGGATGGTGGACACTTGCGCATTTGGGTTCCTGCATGTGCAACAGGGGAAGAGGCATATTCCATCGCCATGATGGTGCTTGAAATTCAAAGCAGCAAATCAACCGATATACCCGTAAAAATTTTCGCTACCGACCTCAGTGAAAAAGCAATCGCAAAAGCCCGTGTAGGTATGTACACGAAAAAGGATCTTGAATCCGTTTCACCCAGGCGTATCCAGCGTTTTTTTACCAAATCCGAGGGCAACTTTCGCATCAACAAAGAGGTGCGTAACTTGTGCATATTCGCTCCACACAACATATTAAGCGACCCGCCTTTTTCGCGACTCGATTTTATAAGTTGCTGCAACCTGTTTATTTATTTTGATACAGCGGCTCAAAAAAAAGCCATCAGCCTGTTCCATTATGCTTTGAAAAGCGATGGTTTTTTAATGCTTGGAAAGTCAGAAAGCATCAGCCATTCAGCCCACCTTTTTACTGAATTTAATAAAAAATACAAAATTTTTTCACCCAAAATAAGCTCAGAAAGCCGCAAACCACTTGCGCTTTTACCGGCCAACACCCCATCTGTTTTACCGGAAACCAACGATCGGCAACCCACCCCAAATTATACAAAGAAAATTTCTGTTGTAAATCAACAAGGACTCGACAATGCCATTGATGAAATTCTGGTTGCAGAATTTATGCCTGCCAGCGTAGTCATCAACCACCACATGGAAATTGTGCAGTTTCGTGGAACTACGGACTTGTTTCTCCGGCATCCCAAAGGCAAGGCCACGTTTAATATTCTAAACATGGCCAGGCCCGAATTCGCATTTGAATTGCGCAAGGCCATTTTACAAGCCATCAGAACCCAACAACAGATTCACATCGGCGGTATTGAAACCAAGGTAAATGCCGCTACCAGAATCGTCAGTATTGAAGTCGTGCCGCTTGAAATAACGTGGGAGGAACCATTGCTTTTAATTGTTTTCACGGAACAGGAACAAATTGAAGTTTTAAAAGCAGGCAAAAATACGTCACTTGCCTACAACCGCAGGATAAAAAGTCTGGAAGATGCGCTGGCTTCCGCGCACGCTGAAACACTTTCGAATTTGCGGGAACATGAATCTTTTACCCAGGAATTGCAAAGCGCCAACGAGGAAGTTGTTTCCAGCAACGAGGAATTGCAAACCGTAAACGAGGAATTGGAAACTTCCAAAGAAGAAATAGAATCCACCAACGAAGAGCTTACCTCCACCAACCAGGAGTTGCAAATACGCAACGACCTGCTCAATGAATCGTACGAATTTTCAGCGGCCATCGTGTCTACCATGCACGAGCCCATGCTTGTTTTGGACAAGGGTTTGCGGGTGAAATCGGCCAACAAAGCCTTTTATGATAAGTTCAAGGTTACTCAGGATCAAACAATAGGCATGCTTTTGTATGATTTGGGAAACAAACAATGGAACATTCCGGGACTTCGCAAACTGCTGGAAGACATCATTCCCAAAAATGCTGAATTTTACAATTATGAGGTTAAACACACTTTTTTGCAATTGGGTGAAAAAATAATGTCGCTCAATGCAAGCCGCATTATTCAAAAAGCCCACCGCGAACAGTTGTTGCTGCTCATCATTGCCGACATTACGGAAGTACGTCAATTGATCGTGGAAAAAGAAATAAGGGAGCAGGAAGAGCTCATCCGGGAAAGTAAAATCAGGGATGAAGAAAAACAATTGTTGGAAAAGGCTGTCGAGGAAAGAACGCTGGAATTGAAAAAAGCCAACGAAATGCTCGAGGAGAAAAACACGGACCTCCTGAATATGAACAAGGAATTGGAAGCATTTACCTATGTTTCCAGTCACGATTTGCAGGAACCGGTTCGCAAAATTCAAACTTTTGCCAGCCGCATCCTCGAAAAGGAAAATCTCAACTTATCCGACAGCGGCAAAAATTACTTCCGTCTTATGCAGGAAGCCGCAAAAAAAATGCAACAACTTATTCGGGATTTGCATGCTTTCTCGCTCATCAATGCAGCCGATCGGAAGTTTGAAAACGTCAAAATAGCCACCATCATTGATGCGGTAACAGCCGATATGAAAGATACTATTGACAAAAAACAAGCTGTTGTAGAAATAAAAAACAACTGTGAGGTAAAAATTATACCCTTTCAGTTTCACCAGCTTATTTGTAACCTCCTCAGCAATGCACTCAAGTTTTCAAGACCGGATGTGCCACCACACATCATCATAACAAACGAACCGGTCAAAAACAATAAAATTCACGAACATTTGCTCCCGGATCAGCACTATTGCCACATTAGGATTAAGGACAATGGCATCGGCTTTGAAATGGAATTCAGCAATAAAATATTTGAGATATTTCAAACACTTCATGGCAACGATGAATACGAAGGCACAGGCATAGGGCTTGCTATTGTGAAAAAAATAGTTGAGAATCACAATGGCTTCATAACGGTAACAAGCAAAGTGAACAAAGGAACGGCCTTTGATATTTACATTCCTGCAGCACAATAAAATCACCCCGTTTTGGAATCCAAACCTCTCCACATTCTTCTTGCCGACGACGACGAAGCGGATCGGCTTATTTTTACGGATGCTTTTTCCGAATTGGACATCAAAACCATTGTTCACACCGTAAACGACGGTGATGAACTAATGGAATGGTTAAACAAGGAATCTGTCAAGTTGCCCCACATGCTTTTTCTTGACCTCAACATGCCCCGCGTTTCGGGGTTGCAATGTTTGAAGGAAATCAGAGGCAATGAAAAATTAAAAAAACTGTTAATCGCCATTTATTCCACATCCGACAACGAAAAAGATATGGAAGAAACATTTCTCAATGGCGCCAACATTTACATTGTTAAGCCCCCTGATTTTAATACGCTTAAAAAAATGTTGAGAAAAGCAGTCGACAAGGCACATTTGTACCAGGATGACACCTTAGACAGAAATAATTTTTTCCTGAAGCTGGATTAGGGTGTATCTGAAAAATGCCCGCCGGGCTGAAAACGTTTCTTTTGCAGTTTTTATCTCCGGCAGCATTTTTCAGACACACCCTAGTAGCCTTCAACAAACGTTTTCAACGCCGCTCCGTGCAGGTTTTTGGCCAACACGTTCCCTTGGGCATCCAGGATAAAATTGGCCGGAATGGTTGTGATGCGCAGGGATTCCATAAAAGGTGTTGCGTCGCCGCTCAGGTGTGACGCATGGGGCCATGCCGCCCCGTCTTTGGCAATGGCAGCCCGCCAGGCTTCCGGACTGCTGTCGATGGAGTACCCTATGATTTGTACCCCATTTTGCTTGTGCTCATTCCAAATCGGCGCCAAAACTTCCCTGTTCTCGCGGCGACAAGGCGCACACCAGGAAGCCCAAATGTCCAAAATGGTGAGCTTCGAGCCCAGCATACTGTGCAGCAAAACCGTGTCGCCCGAAGCGAGGGGCATTTCAAAATCGGGAATGACATCGCCTTGCAAAACGGGCAACTTTTCGCGGGTGGCTACCTGGCAAAGTTGGGCCGTCCAGGGGTCATCAGACCTTTTTTTTCGCCATTTTTCACACTGTCCGAACACAAATTCGGGTATACGTTCGTAGTCGCCTGCCGTACTCACCCAGCGCACGGCCACCATGGCCGGCCAAAACAAAGTGCTGGTATCGGCAAACACCATGAGTGGCTGGCGAAACCGCAGCAAGGCGTCTTCCCTATCGAGCAAAGCAGCTTCATCGTGGCTTTCATTGCTTGCGAGTTGATGTTTCTGCCTTTCCCAGGATTGAAGCCGCAGGTCGCGCAGTTTCATCAAGGAAGCGTTGTCCTCAGAAGGGTTTTGGAACAAAAACGACTTTTGGAAAAATTCGGCCAGCGCCGACACCTCCACGGTTTTACCTTTTTCCAAAACCAGTGGAAAGTAATTGGCATAGGCCGGGTCGTTGTCCGCGAGTTGGGTAGGGTAACGGTTGCCTTTTTTTTGAACCACCAATTGCAGCAGCGCTTGCCCGTCGGCCAGGTTGATGTTTGGGAAAACAAACCGTCCGTCCGCGCCGATTTTTGCCGAGTCCAAAACCGCACCGCTGAAGCTTGCTGCTATTTCATTGAAATGCCGTGGCTGTACGAGGTACACCACCGGTTTCCAATCGGGGTGCGGCGTGATGCTGCCGGTGATTTGGGTTGCGGGTTGGGCGGTACAACCGCTGAAATGGACCAGCGCTGCAAGGAAGATTGCAAAAACGGAGGTTGAACGGATGTGCATGGGTGCAAAGGTCCGCGATTCGGTGGTTGGACAACGTAACATTTGTCACGTTTGTACATGATTATGGTTGTTGGGGTTAAGGGCAATGCAGTTGACTTAGCATCAATTGAAATGAAAGCGGCAGAGCCGCGGTAATATTTGTAGAACCGTAATCGAACGAAAATCTGGAGGTGCAGCGCACCGAAACGTGGCTGGGCGTCTCGTGAAGCGTTTCGGTGCGCTGCACCTCCAGAACCTTTTTTCCTTAACTGCTACAAATATTACCGCGGCTCTGCCGCTTTGTCCTCCGTAAACGCTTAAGCCAACGGCATCAGGAAACATTTTTCCACCAAGCCGTAAACGCTTGCTCAGGATCTTTCAGCCGTACCATTTCTCCGATCATCGGCGTGATGATGTTTAAATTTTCAGAAGTATTGTTTTGGGAAATAAGTTCAAGCGGTTCATCCCATGCGTGGTTTCCCAAAGCAAACTTCGAAGAATGCACCGGAAAAATCCGTTTGGCATGCAGGTCTTTGGCGGCCTGTAAAATCTCATGGGGCATCAAATGGATGTTCTGCCAGTTTTTGTTGTATTGCCCGTTTTCCAAAATGGCCAGATCAAAAGGTCCAAAGGTTTTGCCAATTTCCGCAAAGTGGTTGTCGTACCCGCTGTCGCCGCCCAGGAATAGTTGCATGGTCGGTGTTTGCAGCACAAACGACGTCCAAAGCGCCTGGTTTCTTTTGAGTCCCCGTCCTGAAAAATGCCTGGCAGGCGTGGTGTGCACCGTGAAGCCTTTTTCCAGGTTTACCGTTTCATTCCAGTCTTTTTCTACGATTTTGTTGGCCTCGAAGCCCCAGTGTTCGAGGTGTTGGCCGGTGCCGAGTCCACATACCACCCGTCCGATTTTGGGTTTCAACCGAACGATGGTATCGTGGTCGAGGTGGTCCCAATGGTCGTGTGTCAGGAAGAGGTAATCGATGTTGGGTACATCGTCGGGCGTGTACCGGTCGGTTCCCGGGAAAGCTTTGACGGAAAAGGAAAAAGGGGAGGCGGCGCCGGAAAACACCGGATCTACGAGTATACGCTTGCCGTCAATTTGCAGGTAGTACGACGAGTGCCCGAACCAGACCAGGGCGTCTTCGTTCAGGTCAAGCGCCATCAAATCGGTTTTGATGGAGGGAATTTCACCAAATGGTTCTGCCCTGCGGTTTTTCCCAAAAAAGAACTCTTTAAGTATGGAAAAGTAGGTCGCGCCGTTGGTAAAAGTAGGCGTTTCGCTTTGGTTTTGGAAAGCGCCGTTTTGGTAGTTGGGCGATTTTTTGATGGTTTCCAGTCGGGCGCCGGTGGGTAGTTTGCCAAATTTCGCCTGCGAGAGGACGAGGAAAGTGAACAACACAAGCAGGAGAAGGAGGGTGAGGAGCAGGGTCATGGTGGAAACGGGCAGGATGTAAGTTTGATTAACCATGATTGGGATGAATTGTTGCGATAACGACGATGCTTATACCGCGATGTATCCTTGCCGCGGATGTTTTTTTGTGTGTTGGGCAAAAATCACAACAGAATGCAAATGTGGTTGACTTCTTTAGGCGTGCCGCCCATTTTTGCATAAAAACCACATGGAAAACTACCTTACCCAGCTCCTTTCCGACATACGCGCCGCACAACGCCCGGAAGTAACAACCTTTCAACATGAGTCCCAATCGCTTGAAGAACATTTCGCCGAGGTGGAAGCCTGGATTGCAGGGGAACTGGAAGACGAACACGTATTCGGCTGGCATTGCGGCCTGGAATCCGTGCAGTTTCCACCGGCGGAGCAATTGACGGGCGAGCAAATGCACGACCTTGTACATGCCCTGGACCGGCTGCTTTTTTCTTACAACATCACAACTGATTTGCCTGAAGGTCTACCGATAGCAAAGGCCTATCAATTGTTGGTGGGCGTGTTGGACCGCCATGTTGCCATCGTGACCTCGGGTTTTGTTGGCATTGAATTTTGCGATTACGAGCCGGAATCCTGCCCATTCGGCGAAGGTTTGTGCCAGTGCCTTGAATCCGAACGTGATTTCAATGAGTGGAAGCGTTTGCAGGACGGATTGACTTGATTTCACAGGATGGGTTCGCAAAATGTCTGTTCCAGAGTGTTACTGTCGAGGAGTTTCATGGTAAAGCAATTGTTTATTCCAAATCTGTGCAGTTTCCACCGGAGGAGCAATTTGTTGGTCGGCGTGTTGGACCGCCATGTTGCCATCGTGACCACAGGTTTTATCGGCATTGAATTTTGCGATTAATAGCCTGGGGAATGTCCGTTTGGGGCGGCGTGGTATGCGTGTAAGGATTATTGAAAAAAGTAGAGAAACTACAAACGTTCCAACGCTTCGCGGTAAAAGGTTTTCATGCTTTCCACCA
>JADLBE010000334.1 GCA_020847915.1 Saprospiraceae bacterium
CCAGGATGAGGGCAAGACCTGCGAACAACCACATGTTGCCACCTTCTTTGGCGCCTTCCGCACCGGCAGCAGGAGCAGCACCGGCCACAGGGGCAGGTGGGTTGGCCTGAGCGTTCACGTAAAGCAGCAGGCTTTCGATCTGTTCGTCGGTAAGGCCCGGGAAGTTGTTCATGGCCGTGGGCTTCCACTTGTTCCACAACTCGGTGGCACGTGGGTGGCCCGAAGCGATCATCGATTGTGAAGCACGGATCCATTTGTAAAGATCGGTACGCGGATAGGCGGCCCAACGTTCCTCCGTGCCGGCAAGCGCCGGACCCGTGAGGTTGTTTTTCATGTCTTTGGCATGACAGGCAGCACAGTTGGCCGTGAAAAGGGTTTTGCCCTCTTCTACCGAGGGAGCCGCTTGAAGGGATAGGGAAGCGACAAAAACCAAAGAGAAAACCCAGCAGATGCGTTTCAGCAACATATATAAGGTGTATTGTTGTAGTTCGATTCGGTAAGGTGTTTCAGGCATCGGATTCGGATCAAACAAAACTTGCGGAATGATGCTCGTCATGTTTAACAGTGCGCAAAATTACCACGCGACTTGTTACTACCAAACCCGGAACCATGCTTTGTATTTATTTAGATGCCGTCTAAACTAAACATTAAGATTGTCACGTTAACGTCACGTTAAAAACGGTGGCGCAAAGGTAGCCACGGGATGCAGGTTTGCAATACCCTTTCCAACATTTTATTTGGTTTTTATCAACTACCTGTTTTGCTGTTGGTTTTTACCTGCGGTGAATAATTTTTGCCCGCAAATTTTACCCTACTTTTGGGCCCGAAAGCCGCTCTAACCATTTTTTTAAAAAAACATTCATGGACGCGAACAGCCGCATCTACGCCGACTCGGAAATTGGCAAACTCAAAAAAGTAATCGTACACCGCCCTGATGAAGGTATCGCGCGCATTACACCCAAACGCGCGGGTGAACTTCTTTTCGACGACATCGTGCACCTGCCCAACATGCAGGACGAGCACGACATATTTGTACGCGTCCTGGAAGCCTTCCTCGGCAAAAGCAACGTACTCGAAGTACGCGACCTGCTGGCCGAAAGCACCCGCGACGAAGAAAGCAAATATGAGGTAATCAACAAAATCACCGATTTTGAAGAACTCCCCTACTCTTTCATCCCAAGGCTCGCCAGCCTGTCGCCCGAACAACTCGCCGACACGCTCATCACCGGTTACCTCGAACCCGAAGACCGCATTCTTTTCGATCCCATTCCAAACCTGCTTTTTACACGCGACATCGCCGTGACCTGCAAGGACCATGTGATCATCACCAAAGCTGCCAAAACGGCCCGTTTTCGTGAAAACTTCCTCACACGCCTCATCTTCAGCAGCCACCCGGTATTCCGCCGACTCAAAGCCGACGGCAAAACCATCAACCTGAACCGTGTTGATAAGTTTCCGCCCAGCAAAAAAGGCGAAACCATCAGCATCGAAGGTGGCGACGTAATGATCCTGAACAAAGACTACCTGCTCATCGGCTGCTCCGAACGCACCAATGAGTATGCATTTAAAATGTTGAAAAATTACATCTTCGACCGCGGTATCGTTAAAAATGTGGTACAGGTAAACATTCCCGCCGAACGCACCTACATGCACATCGACACCGTATTTACCCAAATCAACACCAACCATTTTGTGGGTTACAAACCCATCGTTCAAGACGGTTTGGGATCCTACGTGGATGTACACCGCTCCAACGGCGAAGAAGTGGAATACCCAAGCCTCAAGGACTTCCTGCTTGCCGAAATTAACCCCAAAATGGAATTCATCTGGGCTGGCCGGGGCGAAAGTCCGTACCAGGAACGTGAGCAATGGACCGACGGCTGCAACCTCGTGGCCCTCAAACCCGGTGTAGCCGTAACTTACGACCGCAACCCCATCACCGAAAAAGCTTTCAAAGACTTCGGTTACAAAGTGATTGGTGCTGAAAAACTGTTGCGCGACATCGACAACGGCAAAATTACCGTTGACAAAGTTGAAAACACCATCATCACCATCCCGTCAAACGAACTTTCACGCGCACGCGGTGGCAGCCACTGCATGACTTGCCCCATCGAAAGGGAAGAAATATAGGCGTACATGTATACCCACGAAACACAAATACGCGTACGTTATGGAGAAACCGACCAGATGGGTTACCTCTACTACGGCAATTATGCGCAGTATTTCGAGGTGGGCCGTGTGGAGCTGATGCGCTCCCTGGGCGTATCGTACAAGGAACTGGAGGAAAAACAAGGCATCTGGCTGCCGGTGGTTAGCCTCGACATGCGGTTTGTTCGTCCGGCCTATTACGACGATCTGCTGACGGTGCGCAGTACGTTGCGGGAGCTACCCGATACCCACATCGTTTTTCATGTTGAAGTTTTTAACGACAAAAACAAACTGGTGAACGGCGGACGTGTAAGACTTTGTTTTTTTGATGCACAAATGAAAAAAGTCATACACGTCCCCGATATCCTGCTCGATAAACTGAAGCCGTATTTTTTGTGAAAAAACGCATTGACAAACAAGTTGAAGGCGCCAAAAGGTATGTTGACGAGCATCCATGGCGTCGCGGTATCACCGGTTGGATGAAGGTGCATTCCCTGCCTGGGCTCAAACGTATTCCTTTGTACAACTTGCTGGTTTTTATCCGTGCGGAATTGAAAAACGACGCATTGGTTACCCGGGCGAACAGCATGGCATTTGATTTTTTCCTGGCCATTTTTCCTTCCATCATCGTTTTGTTTACGTTGCTGGCGTACACACCCTTGTACGCCACTTTCGATGAAATCCTGCATGAGGCCATTCAGGAAGTTATGCCCGGCAGCGCCGGTCAGGTCCTGTTCAAATCCATCGAGGACATAGCCACCATCCCCCGAAGCGGACTGCTTTCTTTCGGTTTTTTCCTCGCCATGTGGTTTTCATCCAACGGCATGTTGTCGATGATGGCCGGTCTGGAAAAAGAATACCACCTTACTTTCAAACGGCGCACGGTTTTTGAAAAAAGGCTGATCTCCATACAACTGACTTTTTTCCTTGCATTCATTCTTGTAGCGGCAGTGGTTTTTGTCATCCTTGGCAACACCCTGCTGAAATTCCTTTTCAATTACATCGATGCGGACTGGATAACGCGCATGTTCCTTTTCGGTTTTCGCTGGATCGCCGTTTTGATGCTTTTGTATGCCGGTTTTTCTACCATTTACAGATACGGCACACCACTTCACCGCAAAACACATTTTTTCAGTCCGGGCGCCTTGCTCGCTACCCTGTTGTCCATACTCGTAAGCTGGGGTTTTTCATTTTACGTCGACAATTTCGGCAGCTACAACAAACTCTACGGCTCCATCGGCGCCATCATCGTACTGATGGTTTGGTTGCAACTCAACTGCATCATCCTGCTCATCGGTTTTGAACTGAATGCGGGCATCGCAGTTTTGCGCGATTTACGTCGGGTGGAAGCTATGGAGAAAAAGATTGAAAATGTAGAACCGGAGAGCATAAGCCCGAAATAAGTCGTAAGTCGTAAGTCGTAAGTCGTAAGTCGTAAGTAAAAAATGCCCAATCGTTTGTTTTCCAAACAATTGGGCATTTTTTTATTGATATTCTAAGCTTAAGTCCGACTTACGACTTACGACTTATTTCAAATACAAATCGAACTCCACGCGGCGGTTCTGGGCGCGTCCGGCTGCATTCATGTTGTCCGCTTTCGGTTTGCTTTCGCCCTGGCCGGAGTGCGACATCCGCTGACCTGAAACACCGCGGGTAATCAGGTAGTCGAAACAAGCCTGTGCGCGTTTTTCAGATAGTTTTTGGTTGAGACCTGCATCACCCTGACTGTCGGTATGGCCTTCGATGCGGAGGTCGTAGTCGGGGTAACGTTTCATGATGTCGGCGATGTCGTCGAGTACTTTGTACGACGAAGTCAGCAAAGTAGCTTTGGCGGTATTGAACTGGACGTTTTTGATGGCGAGTTCCACCTTGGCTTTGTCTTCCTGTTTGATCTCAGGGCAGCCGCGGTTGGAAGCAGGACCGGCTGTGGTTGGGCAGCGGTCTTCGTTGTCGTAGATACCGTCGCCGTCTGTATCCGGGCATCCTTTGCCTGCAAGGGTGCCGGCTTTGTCGGGACAAACATCATCTTTGTCTGCAATACCGTCGGCATCGCGGTCAGGACAACCTTTGGTAACGGTTGGACCAGCAACGTCCGGGCACATGTCAACATCGTCGGGCGTGCCGTCTTTATCGCGGTCGCGGATGGGGCAACCACTGTTATCAATCGGTCCCACTTCCGTTGGGCAGCGGTCGTTTTTATCGGCCACACCGTCGCCGTCCGTATCCGGGCATCCGCGGAAAGCTGCGATACCTGCGATGGTCGGGCATTCGTCGTCCTTGTCGGGCGTACCGTCGTTGTCGGTATCCGGGCAACCGAGGAAAATGGAAACGCCAGGCTGATCGGGACAGCTGTCGTCTTTGTCTGCGATACCGTCTCCGTCGCGGTCCGGACAACCCATCAGTGAAGTCAGTCCGGGAGTATCCGGGCATTGGTCGGTGACGTCGGGCGTACCGTCTTTATCGCGGTCTTCGGTGTCGTCGATTCCCCAGAAATATTGCAAACCGATGCCGTGGTGCCATCCGTCGCGTTTGTTGCTGGCAGGGCGGTATTGGGTTTGGGCGGTGAGGTGCAGGTTGTTGGTGATCCGTATGTTTACACCAGCGCCCAGAGGGATGTTGAAATCAATTTCTTCATCGGTGACGTTGTACAAACCACCGAAGCCGTATTGAAGAAAAGGATTAACAATCGCTTTGTGTTTAAAAACCATGTGTTGCAGCATGACGTCGAGGGTCATGAGCGTGCGGTCGTTCAAGGTATCCGGACCGTCGATCAAAGACGCTTTACCAAACTTTGCAGGAATAAACACAAAGGAGCGTGGTGAAATGCGGTTGTAATAGGCAGCTTCGATGCCCCAGCCGTCGGCTTCCGACCAAATTTCGCCAAAGTCCTGTCCAAGATCACTGTCCGGGCGTGGCACCAAATAGTTGTACGCGTTGTAGCGCAATGCGAAAGCATGTTTGGGCTGAGCTATAGCTTCAGGTACTGCAACCAATAAAGCCAGTACCAGGCAACAAGCAGTTAGGATTGATTTCATACAATAGAAGGGTTGGTTAAAGGTAATGCAAAGCAAAAGTACACAGCGACTTGCACAGTTTAACATTTCAGACAACCGAACTTGGTCCCGGAGACCTAAAAATTAATGCTGACTTTACACACCAACTTCTTCGAGAACAAAAACGCACCCTTGCTGTTTTCCTGCCATGAAAGATCTTCGTCACATCCATACCCTCGGTGGTTTGCGCGCCACCGGCTACGAACCCCGCAGTGTTAAACAGGAACTGCGTGCCAACCTGATTGAAAAAATACGCAACAAGGAGACCGTATTTCCCGGTATTTACGGCTTCGACGACACGGTACTCCCCGATGTGGAACGCGCTGTTTTGAGCAGGCACAACATCCTGTTGCTTGGCTTGCGCGGACAGGCAAAAACGCGTATTGCCCGCATGCTCATCAACCTGCTCGACGAATACGTGCCTGTAGTGGCCGGCAGCGAACTCAACGACGATCCGCTTGCACCCATCAGCCGTTTCGCCAAAGAACTTATTGAAGAAAAAGGCGATGAAACGCCCATCACCTGGTTGCACCGCAGCGAACGTTATGTGGAAAAACTGGCGACGCCCGACGTGAGCATCGCCGACCTCGTGGGCGATGTGGATCCCATCAAAGCCGCCAATTTGCGCTTGCCCTATTCCGACGAAAGGGTGATCCACTTCGGACTCATCCCACGCGCCCACCGGTGCCTTTTTGTCATCAACGAGCTGCCCGATCTCCAGGCGCGCATCCAGGTAAGCCTTTTTAATGTTTTGCAGGAAGGCGACATGCAGATCCGCGGTTTCAAACTGCGCCTGCCGCTCGATGTGGAGTTCATTTTTACAGCCAATCCTGAGGACTACACCAACCGCGGCAGCATCATCACGCCGCTGAAAGACCGCATCGAAAGTCAGATTACGACGCACTACCCTACTTCCATTGAAGTTGGTCGCCGCATCACGGCACAGGAAGCCAAAATCACCGCTGAACAACTTAAAAACATTCAGGTGCCTTCCGTTTTGAAGGATTTGATCGAAGAAATTGCTTTCGCCGCGCGCGACAGCGAGTTTGTGGATAAAAAAAGCGGCGTAAGCGCACGTCTGACCATCAGCGCCCTCGAAAACCTTTATTCCAGTGCCGAACGCCGGATGTTGTACACCGGTGAAACCCAAACCACCGCGCGCATCGCCGATTTTTGGGGCGTTATTCCGGCCATTACCGGCAAAGTGGAAATGGTGTACGAAGGTGAACAGGAAGGTCCACACGCCGTGGCACTCAACATCCTTGGCGTAGCGTTGAAAAAAGTCTTTTTACAGTACTTTGCCAATCCGGGAAAACTGAAAAAAGGTCAGGAACGTGATCCTTACGGCGTCATCAAAGCCTGGTTTGCCGCAGGCAACGGCGTAGACATTCTGTTGAACGACACCGATGCCCACTACGCCCTTACCATGGAGCAGGTAGCCGGGTTGCGCAAAATTGCCGAAACGGCCAAGGTGCCCGACAGTGAAATGCTGACCTTTATGGAACTGGCCCTGCATGGCCTGAGTGAATTTGAAGTATTGAACAAAAGCTACCTGCAAGTAGGTGTGAGCTTTAAGGACTACCTGAGCGGCAACCTCGCGGACGACGACGGGGATGATGACATGCGGGATTTGTTTAACTAAGATCAGGATTTCCAGGATTTATCTTGTCTGAATCAGGATTCACAGGATTATAGGATTTACATGATTTTGACCCCGGTAAAGTGTTCGTCACTTCATTTCACCGGGGTCAAAATCATGTAAATCCTATAATCCTGTGAATCCTGATTCAGAACACATAATTCACCGTCAGACTGAACCTGTACGCCGGCAAAACCATGCCCGGGGTGCGTACTTTGACTTCTTCGCCGTCAATTTGGGCGGATAGTTTTTTACCGATGATTGGAATGTCTTCCACAACTGCCTGCACTTCATCGCGCAGTTCGTAGATGTCGTTGTCCGGATCGGTGGATGTGTAGCTGACGTTGCCGCGCATCCATTTCAGGTCGATGGCGGCGAACGTGGCGTCGAGGGTAAAATGTTCGCCGAGTGCAATTTGCCAACCTACGGCGCCGCCGAGGCCAAAGCCGTAAAGGGTGCCGCGCATGGTGGTTGCGCCGGTTTTTTCGGGATTTTCCGTGATGCGGTCGAGCCACATTTTGTTGTAGCGCAAATAAGGCGCGAGGTAAAATCCCGCAGGAGCTTTTTGTGAAAAATAGAACCGGTGTTCGAGCAGCATTCCGAAATTGTAAAATTCATTGGTGGTGACGCTGCCGTTTTCCGCAATAGACACCGAATTCAGGAGCCATCCGGGTGGACGGGTGCTGCGGGGCACACCCACGGCAAGCGACAGCGATTTGTTGGCGGCGTAGGCCCATTCGGCGTGTAAGCCAACCTTGCCGCTTGGTGTGATCAGACTTAAAGGTGCAAAACCGACGGAAAATTTCTGGTCGCTGAAGTCCTGGCTGAAAGCAACTTTTGGAAGGATTACAAGGACGATAAAAAGGGCAAAAAAGGTATACTTCATGTTGATTTGGATTGAAAAGGAATTATGCCTATTCAAACGTGGGTAACCCCGGAGCATTGCGGGAGCTGCCGTTAAGCTTATGTTATTGTGTTTCAAAAAGCAAACTGTACATTTGTTGAAACAATAAAAACAAACACCATGCAGAATCCGTGGCACGACGTAAGTACCGGCGACCAAGCCCCTGAAATCGTCAAAGGCATCATTGAAATCCCCAAAGGCAGCAGAGCCAAATACGAACTCGACAAGGACAGCGGCATGTTGAAGCTGGACCGCGTGTTGTTCTCTTCGTTTTATTACCCGGCCAACTACGGTTTTATTCCGCGCACCTACTGCGACGACAACGACCCGCTTGACATCCTTGTGCTTTCCCAAATCGACTTCGTACCGCTTTGCCTGGTGGAAGCACGCGTCATCGGCGTCATGCAGATGGTCGACAGCGGCGAAGCCGACGACAAAATCATCGCCGTGGCTGCCAATGACATGAGTGTAAACCACATCCGCAGCATCGAGGAACTGCCACCACATTTTATTCAGGAAATGCGGCACTTTTTTGAGGAATACAAAAAACTCGAAAACAAAACCGTGGTTGTTGAAAATTTCCAGGATGCCGAAAAAGCCCGGGAAATTGTGCTCAAAGCCATGGACGATTACCGGGTGAAATTTGGAAGGAGGTAGTTCATGCCTTTACCGATCACACAACCCACCAAAGAAAATTATCCCGAACTCATTGACGTTTGGGAAGCCTCTGTGCGGGCTACCCACCATTTTCTCGAAGAGGAAGACATCTTGTATTTCCGCCAACGCATCCTGGATACCTATTTTGACCTTGTGCAACTACACACCGTACGGGATGAAAACGATCAAATCGCAGGGTTTTTAGGTTTGTCCGACGACAAAATTGAAATGTTGTTCCTTCGTCCGGATCAGCGTGGGCGTGGCATCGGCAAACAACTCCTTGATTTTGCCATCCAGGAAAAAGGATTGCGTCTTGTGGATGTCAACGAGCAAAACGAACAGGCCGTCGGCTTTTATAAAAAACTGGGATTCAAGGTGATAGCACGCCATGATCTGGATCCTGAGGGACGCCCGTATCCGATTTTGGAGATGGCATTGTAGCAACGGAGCTCCGGCTCCGTTGTACTAATGACATACAACGGAGCTCCGGCTCCGTTGTACCAACAAAATACAACGGAGCTGGAGCTCCGTTGCTACATGCGTTTTTCGCGTTAGATTACTCCGGAGCTGGAGCTCCGGAGCTACACACGTTTTTCCTGGATTGGGGTCCGGTGCTACTCCACCACCACCCTGCCGCTCCACACGCCATCCGCATCAACTACCTGGACCAGGTAAACCCCTGTTTGGAAACCGCTGAAATTCAGGGTGTTCCCCTGGAGGTTTTGTTCCGAAACAAGTTTTCCATCTGCTGAAAACACACGCACCAAAGCCGATTCTTCCACACCTTCCAACCAAACCAATCCATCGGTCGGATTGGGGTACATGCGCAGGTTTTTCCGGACAGATTCCGATGCCGAAACGCTGGTTGCGCAGGAGTTGTAAACATCAATGGCATCCAAAAGTGCCCTGTATTTGGGTGCATTGTCGAAAGGTGCATTGTCCAAAAACTGGCTTTGCAAAGCGCCCCAGGAACCGGATTGGCAACCTGCCGGACCGATGAAGGAAAAATTCATAAACAACATTTCCTCATCGTCCAGGGTGCGCAGGGTAACGAACAGCC
>JADLBE010000335.1 GCA_020847915.1 Saprospiraceae bacterium
ATATGCAAAAAGCAGCAGGCAGCAGGCAGCAGGCAGCAGGCAGCAGGCAGCAGGCAGCAGGCAGCAGGCAGCAGGCAGCAGGCAGCAGGCAGCAGGCAGCAGGCAGCAGGCAGCAAAAAAAACACCCAATCGTTTAAAACAAACGATTGGGTGTTTTTTTTGCTGCCTGCTGACCGCTGCCTGCTGCCTGCTATTACTCAAACCTGCGTTTGAAGAACCATGAGTTGTCGTTCATGGTAAAGCCGAGGGTAATTCGGAAATAGGTTTCTTCGATGGGTGTTCCTGCGCCTACTTTGCCGAATTCCAGCGAACTGTTGATGTAGGAAGTTTGCTGGCGTGGCAAAACGAGTGGAAATCCAAACCCTACAGAAAGTCCAGTATCGTCGATGCCGTCGCCGTTCACCAATCGGGTATCCTGGCGGTAATATGCGCCGAAACGGTAGCGGATACGGCGGAAATAATTGTTGTAGGAAAGAATGTCGGGGATGAATTCCACGCCGGCAGACACGGAGCTGGCATTGCGTTGGGTTTCCGGACGGATTTCGTTGCTGTATGCTTTACCACCGGTAAATGTGTATTCAGCGCCGACCCGCAATTTGCCCAGATCGGTGTACATGGCGCCCAGGGAGAAGGAGGCTGGAATGGTCAGGTCGCGGCGCACATTATCGGCTACCAGAAGGGTATCCGGATCGTTGAACTGGCCGTTGGACTGTACGCCGCGGCTTCGGACGCGCAGCACGTCGGAGGTGGTGCGCATTTTGTGTTTGCCTTCGCCGCTGAGGCCGAAGGTGATGAATTTCAGGGCTACATCCTTGTCGTTTTCTGCATATTTAAGCGCCCAGTCGTGCTGTACGCCCAATTTCCAAACAAAACCGGTTACGGAAATCTGGTCGCGGTAGGTATTGATGAAGGTTGGGAAGGAGTCTGAAAAAACGTTGGTATTTTCATAAACGGTTTCACCGAATTGCCAGCCGAGGTTGATACCGGCGGCCGTGTTTTTGTAACGCATGGCATTGCTCCAGGTGAACCGGTAGGTACCACCGGAGCCGGTGTAGTTGCTGCTCACGGAATCGACGGCCGGTTCGGAGATGTTTTCGCGGGTTATCACGTTGTAACCCACCACCGTATAAGGTGTCAGGGAAAATCCCATGCCGTATTTCCAGGGCGATTTGGCTTTGTCCATCACTTCATTGATGGGGCTGCGCAGGGTAAACCCGAGGGCGAGGTAAGCGAGGTTGCCGCTCCAGGTTTCCAATTTTTCCTGTTCAGATTGGTAGCTGCTGTATTTGCCGTACAGGCCATTGTCGAGTACAGTGGTGCGCAAAAAGGCAAATGACGCAGGGTTTCCGATGTTGAGGTGGTGCGGATCGTGGAAAGCTGCTGTCATGCCACCCCACCCTGCCTGGTTGCTGAAATACTGGTTGATGGGGTTACCCAAGCCGTAACGCGAGTAAGGTGCGTTTTGTTTGGGTTGGGCGTACAGGGTAGCCGAGACAAAAACTAAAAGTACAAAAGCGAAAAAACGCATCTTCGAGTTATACAAGGGCCGCGAAAGGGGATTATTGCGCTGCCCGGGTTAAGTGTTGCAAAATGTGGTTGAGGCCATGTAACACAAGCGCCGGTTCGTGGAGCTTGCGACGGAGGTCGAGGTGGGGCAAGAGCAGCGGCGCGTCGCCACCGGTCAGGATCACCAAAACATCCGGCCATTGTTTTTCAAACAGTTTTACAAAACCTTCCACTTCAAGTTCTGCGCCACGCAGGGCGCCGTTTTGGAGGGCGGTTTGTGTGCTGTTTCCGACGGTGTCGGAAGGCATTTCGAGCGGTACCATCGGCAAACGCGCGGTGTAATCATGCATGGCCCGGACGCGCATTTGCAGACCGGGGGCGATGTTGCCTCCCGGATAAACCCCATCGGCAAGCATCAGGTCGTATTTGATGCAGGTTCCGCAATCGACCACCAGGCAATGCTGCCCTGGAAAAAGGGCATGTGCACCTGCGACGGCTGCGAGCCTGTCTTTACCGAGGGTTTCCGGCGTACCGTACGCATTGCGGAAAGGCAGTGGCGTAAGGTGCGTTAGTTCGTAGGCCCGGGTGAAATGCCGGCGCAGGTTTTGAAGTTGTGCCGGATCGTGTTCGGCTACGGAAGCAAAAACAACGGCATCGACGCCGGTATCTTTCCCGTAACTGATCAATTCGTCTAACGTCCAATGGGTCCAAATCGCTTGCTCAACCAGGATGTTTTCCTGAAAAAGTCCGATTTTGGTTCTGGTGTTACCGATATCGAGGCTTAAGTTCATGCATTTGGTGCCTTTGGCGGGCGCAAAGGTACGTTGAATGTGTGGTAAAAAGCAGAAAACACAAGAGCCGCTCCAAAAAATCGGAGCGGCTCTTGTTGATGAGGCCGGAGTAGCGGTTGTTACCCCAAATACGAGCGTAAAGCGTTGCGGTTGTAAGCTTTGCGCAGGCGGCGTATGGCGCGCTCCTTGATTTGGCGCACACGTTCGCGGGTCAGGCCGTATTGTTCGCCGATTTCTTCCAGCGTGAGGGCTTTGTATCCGTTGAGGCCATAATAAGAAGCTATGACTTCCACTTCGCGGGGCGACAGGATGGAAAGGCCCTGGGCCACTTCTTCCTTGAGCGACTCGTTCATGAGGTCGAGGTCGGGTTCGCCGCCGGCATCTTCGTGCATGTACACGTCGAGCATGGTTGCGTCGCCGTCGTCGGAATTGGCCAGGGGCGCATCGAACGAAACGTGGCGGAGTGTGGAGCGCATCATGGTTTGTACTTCGCGGGGCGACATATCGAGCAGTTCGCCCAGTTCTTCGTCTGTCGGTTCACGTTCAAAATTTTGTACAAAAGCGATGTACGCCTCGTTGACTTTGTTGTAGGAGCCAACTTTGTTCAGCGGCATACGCACGATGCGGCTGTTTTCTACGATGGCCTGGAGGATGCTTTGGCGGATCCACCACACGGCGTAGGAGATAAACTTAAACCCTTTGGTTTCGTCGAAACGTTTGGCGGCTTTCATCAGGCCTACGTTGCCTTCGTTGATGAGGTCGGACAAGGACAGGCCCTGGTTTTGGTATTGTTTGGCGACCGAAACCACGAAACGCAGGTTCGACCTGGTAAGTTTGTCCAACGCTTCCTGATCGCCATCGCGGATTTTTCGTGCCAGCTCGGCTTCATCATCCCCTGCGAGCATCGGAATTTTGCCGATATCGTTCAGGTATTTGTCCAGCGCGAGGCTTTCGCGGGTGGTAATCTTGTGGGTGATTTTGAGTTGACGCATGGGACAAGGCAGATGGAAAGGTTCGTTTTTGGGGAAAAAGACCCTTGTTTTAAATGGTTTGCTGGAGCAAGGTACTCCGGTTTAAGGGTTTGTTGAAAGGTTTTTGTTTTGTTGTCTATTAATACGTTGTTTTCACCAAAAGTTTCGCGATTTTGTAAATTTTTAGTTAAAAAAATGGACTTTTCTTAAAACTGCCAAAGTACGGCGACACAAACGGCAGCTTGAAATGCCAACATATACTACAATGTTTAACGCAAAAAAGTTCGGAAAGATGTGGTTGGCGCATTTTTTTGCAAAAAACAAACACTGCAACATTAGACGCGCAAAAAACGAAAATCGTGGTCTGGTTTGGAAAAAAACGTTGTTAAGAAAATTTAATATTTCACAATATGTTTTAAATCAAATTTTTATCAATATAAATATTTTTTATATTTAAAAAAAACTTTCATACGTCGGCGGCTAAAGTTACCTTTAAGGGTATTTTTTTTAATAGTCATCCGACAACAAGTTACTCTCATGAAAAGAATTGCTACACAAGGTTTGCACCTTGCGGGGCTTGACGTTATTTTAAATAGCTTCTGGTTGCCCGTATTCCTCTTGCTTTCTTTCGCTGCTCAGGCACAAACATCTCCCTCAACAGGGTTTTCACAAAAATCAGGTAGCGCATTTTGGAAAGATGTTCCGGCAGCGTCTCTTACCTCTGAAAGTGGTGAACGCCTGATCGTCCCTATCAAATCCAGAACCCTGCAGTTGGACATCACGTCCATGAAGTCGCTATTGTCCAGTGCACCGGCAGAGCCTGCATTGGGTACCACCGGCGAAGGTTTGGACATCAGTCTGCCGACACCGGAGGGTGCATTCAAACAGTACAAGGTTTGGTATGCCCCCATCATGGCACCGGCACTTGCCGCTCAGTATCCCGAAATTCGCACTTATGCCGGTTATGAAATCGGGAATCAGGTTTCGCTGATTCGTTTGGATGTGACGCCCAAGGGGTTCCATGCCATGACTTATGGCGACGGACAGAGTATCTTTATTGATCCGTACGTGGATGGGAATGTTGAATTGTACAATTGCTATTTCAAGCGTGATTTTGTAAAAAATGAGGCAGATCGCATCGTGTGTCATGTAGACGGCGAGGATTTCAATATAGAAAACAAGGAAACGTCTCAGGCCGAATTTATTGGCGACTGTGGTGTTCGCCATGAATATCGTTTGGCCGTTGCAGGTACCGGTGAATACACGACCTTTCACGGCGGAACGGTAGCCCTGGCTTTGGCAGCGATGAATACCACGATGAACCGCGTGAACGGGGTGTTTGAAAAAGATGTGGCGGTGCGTATGATTCTTGTAGCCAACAACAACCTGATCATTTATACCAACGCAGGTACCGATCCGTATACAAACGGCGACCCGGACCTGATGATTAATGAAAACCAAACGAATTGTAATGCTGTAATTGGTAGTGCCAATTACGATATTGGTCACGTCTTTGGAACTAATTCCGGAGGTTTAGCGGGACTGGGTGTTGTGTGCAGCAACAGCAACAAAGCCCGCGGTGTAACCGGCAGCGGTGCACCGGTTGGCGATCCGTTTGATATTGACTATGTTGCGCATGAGATGGGGCACCAGTTTAATGCCAACCATACGCAATACAACGACTGCAATCGCAACAACTCAACGGCCATTGAGCCGGGTTCGGCTTCTACGATTATGGGCTATGCAGGCATTTGCTCGCCGGATGTACAAGGCAACAGCGACGATTATTTCAGCACAGCCAGTTTGTACGAAATGCGGCCTTTTGTGGCTACCGGCTCCGGCAGCACTTGTGATGTAGCTGTTTCGGTATCCAATGCGGCGCCGACAGTGACGCCCTTGAGCAACTACAGTATACCGGCTTCAACACCTTTTATACTGACAGCCACTGCGACCGACCCCAATGGTACCCTAAGTTATTGCTGGGAGCAAATTGATGCTTACACAGCCCCGATACAAACCATGCCGCCTGCGGCTGCCAATACGACCGGCCCGATGTTCCGTTCTTTGGATCCGGTAGTAAGCCCGACGCGTTATTTTCCTAATTTGACAGATCTGTTCAGCAATACCAACCCGACATGGGAGGAATTGCCATCTGTAGGCCGGAATATGAATTTCCGTGTGACGGTGCGCGACAACTTTGCCACGGCGGGTTGTACAGGCGAAGCGGCAAACACGGTTACTACCGTAGCGGGTACAGGTCCGTTTTTGGTGACCTCTCCAAATACCGCCGTAACCTATGCCGGTACTTCGAGCCAAACGGTTACGTGGGACGTAGCCGGTACTACAGCTGCGCCGATCAGTTGTGCCAATGTGAATATTTTGCTTACCACCGACGGTGGGGCTACCTTCACAACCTTACTGGCCAATACGCCCAATGACGGTACACAAAGCGTGACGATGCCGAACATTAACACAACAACGGCTCGTATCTGGGTTCAATGTTCAAACAACATCTTCTTTGATGTATCGAACGTGAATTTCACCATCAATGCCGTTGCGGCGCCATGTGCGGAATTGTTCATTTCCGAATATGTAGAGGGAAGCGGCAACAATAAAGCCATTGAAATTTACAATCCGACGGCAAACCCGATCTTGCTGACAGGTGTATATTCGTTGCGTATGTATTTTAACGGCTCTATTACGGCCAGCACCACGATTGCACTGACCGGAACCATTGCCCCTTATGATGTATTCGTGGTAGCCGACAATGATTCAGATGCGGCTATTCTGGCTCAAACGGATCAACAATCTACGGCATCGTTTTATAACGGTGATGATGCTATTGAATTATTTAATGGCAGTACAAGCATGGTTGTTGACGTTATTGGACAGGTAGGTTTTGATCCCGGGACTGAATGGGGAACAGGGTTGGTTTCCACAGCTGACAATACGATCCGCCGTAAATCTACCGTTCAGTCGGGCGATATGGTTGGCAACAACGCTTTTGTTCCGGCTACAGAGTGGGATGGTTTTGCCAACAATACCTTTGATGGGTTGGGTTCGCATTCCAGTGCTTGTGCACCTTCTTGTGTTATTTCAAACATTGCATTTGGAACGCCTGGTAGCTGTAACAACAACGGTACTGTGGGTAATGAATCTGACGACTACTTTACAGCTGACATCACGGTTACTTTTAGCGATGCACCTGGTACGGGAACGCTTGACCTTAGCGGTGATGTGCTGCCGGGCGGTGGCGCTTTATCGGTTTCTGCGCCGTTTACCTCGCCCATAACTTTTAGTGGTGTAAGACTTAGAGCAGACAATACGGCCAGCGCTGTAACGGCCACGTTTAGCGCCAACGGAGCATGTTCCTTCTCTGTTTCCAATGGCCCAACAGTTGCCGCTTGTTCTGCATGCCCGGCTATTTCCGCCACCATCAGTGGTAACGGCGCTTTCTGTGCCGAGGGTAACCTGGGAGATGTGCCCGTACTTGTAACGATTACAGGTGGTGCCGGACCTTACACGGTGGTGTTTACCGATGGGATGAGCAACTTTACAGAAATGAACTATACCAGCGGCGCTGCGATCAGCGAACCGGTTTACGCTACATCGACGTATACCTTAGTTTCTGTTACGGATGCCAATGGTTGTACGGCAGCTACCTTGAGTGGCTCGGCGGTGGTGCAGGTTTCATCAGACGATATTGATATTACGAGCAGCAGCCTGACACAGCCAACTTGTGCTGCACCAAATGGCGGCGCGATCAATATTACGGTGGCCGGTGGCCTGACGCCATATACTTTCTTATGGTCGAATAACGCTACATCTGAAGATATTTCCGGTTTGGTGGCGGGTCCTTATACAGTGGTCATTGAAGATGCCGGTGGTTGCACCTTTACGGAGCAGTTCATTTTGGATGCTCCTGTTGGTTGTGTTTCCTGTCCTGTTTTGTTTACGTCAGTCACCAACACAACTTGTAACCTTGCTAATGGCGCGGTTGACCTTACCGTAGCAGGCGGTACCGGGCCATTTACTTTTGCCTGGTCGAACACGGCCTCTACCGAAGATATCAGCGGTCTGGCAGCCGGAACTTATACGGTTACGGTTACTTCGGAGTCGTGCCCTACTCCCGGCATCACGACACAGGCCATTGTAAATAATACGCCGGATACTACACCGCCGAGCATTACCTGTCCGGCGCCGACAACGGTTCAATGCGCGGGTGCGGTACCGCCGCCTTCCGGCGCTACGGCCAACGACAACTGTACCAATCCTACGCCGATCTCTTCGTCGGATACGATGACCAACCAGACTTGTGCGAATCGTTTTACCATTACGCGCACCTTTAAGGCAACAGACGCAGCCAACAATACTGCGACTTGTTCGCAAACTATTACGGTAAACGACCAGACGCCTCCTTCCGCAACGGCGGGTACGATCAATGCCTGCTACACTTCGGTTGCGGCGGCTGAGGCAGCCGCGATTGCTGCGACAACGGCATCCGACAACTGTGGCGCGCCAGTAATAACGGCTTCCAGCACAGCAGTCGCCAACTGTGGCTACACCATTGTTGTTACGGTGACGGATGCTTGCAGCCAGATGGCCAGCGTAACCTATACTACAAAAGTGGATGGTCAGGCGCCAACCTTTAATGAAACGCTTCCGACAAACAACGATATTAGCTGTACAGATCCACTGCCTGTAGCCCCCATGCTGACAGCGAGCGACAATTGTGGCGGTGGTGCTGCTCCGGATGTTATCTGGATTAATGAATTACACTACGACAACACCGGCGCAGATGTCGGTGAATTCGTGGAAGTTGCCGGTACAGCCGGTATCAACCTCTCCGATTATCAGATTGTATTATACAATGGCAACGGTGGAACTGTTTATGATACCGATGCACTTGTTGGCACCATTGACAATGAAGGAGGCAGCGGCTTTGGTGCCGTAAACCTGATTTACCCATCCAACGGTATTCAAAATGGTGCTCCAGATGGTATTGCCCTATACCGCATTTCTACCAACCAGGTGATTCAGTTCCTGAGCTTCGAAGGCAGCTTCCAGGCACAAGGCGGCCCGGCTAATGGTATTTTCTCTACAGACATCGGTGTGCTTGAACTTGGCACCGAGCCATTAGGGTTATCACTGCAACTCACAGGTTCCGGTTCTGTTGCTGCTAACTTTACCTGGACTGGCCCGGTTGCACAGTCGCCTGGTACGCTTAATGTTGGACAAACGATTACGGCATTGCCGGTATCCATTCAGGCTTCTTTCATGCAAACGGAAGTCCCTGGTACTTGTGCAGGTTCACGTATTGTGACGCGTACGTGGACTGCAACTGACGCCTGTGGTAATAGTGCAGTGCATACTCAAACCATCAATGTCAGTGATACGGATGTACCGGTGTTCACTCCGGCTCCGGCCAATATTACCATATCCTGCTCCGATCCGGCTGTAGGGGCTCCGCCTACGGTGATTGCCACCGATGAATGCGATCCGGCTGGTATTATTAATGGTGATGTATGGGTTAATGAAATCCACTACGAAAACGTAGGTACAGACGAAAATGAATTTCTTGAAATCGCTGGCCGCGCGGGAGTTGATCTTAGCCAATACAGTATCTTCCTGTACAATGGCAGTGATGGAGCTACTTATGACGACATGACGCTTAACGGAGTGATTCCTAACCAAAGCAATGGTTTTGGTACAGTTTCATTTCCTTATCCAGTAAATGGTATTCAAAATGGCGCACCTGATGGTATCGCTCTGGTGAAAGGCCCGACGGTAATTCAATTCCTCAGTTATGAGGGCAGCTTTACCGCTATTGGCGGCCCGGCAAACGGTATGATCTCTACGGATATCGGTGTTGCTGAAACCGGTTCGGATCCACTTGGCTTGTCTCTCCGTTTGACAGGTACCGGTACTACTTACGCCAACTTCATCTGGAATGCACCGGCTACTGCTTCTGCAGGCGCAATTAATCAGGGACAAAGCTTCCCGACCAACAATAATCCAATTGGTCTGACGGTAACATTCAATCAAACAACTTCTGTACCTGCACCTAACTGCCCGTCTGCATACACCATTACGCGTACCTGGACGGCAACAGATGCCTGCGGCAATACCGGAACGCATACGCAAATCATTTCGGTGGTGGACAACACGCCGCCAACTTTGTCCTGCCCTGCAAATATTACGGTAAACCTTGGTTTGAATGGTATTGCAACTGTTACTTCATCAGGTATCGGTGTGACTGTTACCGATAATTGTGGTACTGCAACCATAACATCATCAACGCTTCAAGTTGATTGTGAGGATGAAGGAACCAGCGTTCCATTTACCATCAGCGCTACGGATCAATGTGCAAACGTTGGCACGTGCACCGTTCAGGTATTTGTTAACCCGTTTGCACGATGCGAGCCTGAAATTTTGATTTCCGATCCTTGCGTCTGCAAAAACAATGCGACAACCCTTACTAATGGTCAGTTTGGAGAAACCATTAAAGTGGAATCTATCACCGGGTTAACCTGGACCGTTACTTCGGTTACGGGCTTTTTCTCTGCGCTTAGCCCCGCTCCGCCCAGCGCGCCAACACCTATCACCGTTGGTACGGTGCTTACGGAATCTCCTGTAGGCAGTGGCGACTACTTCCTTAATGGAATCCACGTGGATGCCATCGGCTACTCGATCACGGTCAGCAATGGCCTGGGCGTCACGCTCTCCATCAGCAACAGCTGCGAATACCCGAACCCTGTCATCACTTCGAACCTCGACAATCCATTTTGCCTCTACTCTGATGCTGTAATCCTCACCGGCGACCCCGGCGACGCCAACATCGTAAGCCAGGGCTTCACCGTCAACGGCACACCCGCGACCATCTTTGATCCCGGTGCCGGCGTTGGACAATACATCATCCGCTACACCGTCGACGGCGGTGTTCCCAAAGCTTTCGGCCCCAACGACCCG
>JADLBE010000336.1 GCA_020847915.1 Saprospiraceae bacterium
AAGTTTCCAGGGGCAGAAGTTCGTTGTTGTAGAACCACTGGTACCCGAATCCGGCAGGAGCCTCGGCCACGCCCAGGCCTATGGTATCCGGCAAACCGCAAAGTATCGGGCCGCCGAAGACGAAAATACTCGGAATGGGATTGGGAGCTGCTGCAATGGTGAAATGATTCGATCTCAACGTAGCGCAATTCAACCCATCCAATGAAACATAACGGGCCGATACCACTGCCGGCTGATCTACCACCAGGGTTTCACCAAACACACCGGGAACCAAAACGCCGTCCCTAAACCATTCAACGGTGTGGTTGATGGGTGCCGGAGCCACGCCCAGACTGACAGTCTGTCCCGGACACAATGCGGCGTTGCCGGAAACAAGCGTTACTTCAGGCGCTGCAACGCCGGTAAACAGCACTTCCGCGCTGCCCGTACGTTCGCAACCGTTGTTGTCCACGGCCGTGTAGGTGTAGGTACCTGCAAGCAGGTAAACAACCAGTTCGCCTTGCTGAGCAATCGACCAGGAGATGTCGATCGGTGAGGCGCCACCCGTAACTTCAAGATCAATAAGCCCTGAAAAGGTACTGTCGCACGTCACGTTCCACACGGTATCCACGGATACCTGGAAACCGGAACAAATTTCACGTACAGCCATGATGCGGCCGGAGGAGTGTTCGGAGACATAGAGTTCACCATGGATGTCCTCGCCAAACGTTGTGTACTGGTAGTCGGTGAGGTTGGCCAGCAACTGTGTACTGAAAGTGCCGTCGTCGTTTTGTTTGGTAGCCCACCAGCGGCCGCTGCAATAGTCGGCAAACAAGTAATAACCATACAGGTCGCTGTATTTCGAGCCTCTGTAAATCATGCCGCCGGTAATGGAACAGCCGAGGGAGTTGTTGTCGTAATCAAACACCGGGAATACGTATTCTGAAGCCGGTTGGCAGCCCGAAGTGTTGTGGGATGCATTGCCTTCATAGCAACGCCATCCGTAGTTGCGGCCGCCTGCGCCTGCAGGTTCAAAATCCACTTCTTCGCGGTTATTTTGGCCCACATCGCCGATCCACATGTCGCCGGTGAGTCGGTCGAAGGCAAAACGCCAGGGATTGCGCAGACCGAGCGACCAAATTTCGGGTTTGTACGCCGGGTCGTTTACGAAGGGGTTGTCGGCAGGCACTGCATAGTTTAATCCGCCCTGGGTATTGTCGACGTCAATGCGCAGCATTTTTCCCAAAAACGTATTTTTGTTTTGGCCGTAACCTTGTGGGTCGCCGCCCGAACCGCCGTCGCCGAGGCCGATGTAGAGGTAGCCGTCGGGACCGAACTTGATGCAGCCGCCGTTGTGGTTGCTGTAGGGCTGGTCCTGGGTAAACAGGATCAGTTCGCTGTCGGGATCGGCCACGTTGGGATCGGAGGCAGATCGCGAAAAACGGGACACCCGTGTATCGCCGTCGGTTTCGCGGCTGTAGTTGACGTAAAAATAACCGTTATCGGCGTAATTGGGATGGAAAGCAAGGCCGAGCAGACCCTGTTCGTTGCCCGTGGAGCGCACGCGCGGATTGATGTTGAGGAAAGGCGTGGTTAGTTTAACACCGTTGCTGTCGAGTATCCAGATGGCGCCGTCCTGTTCCACAATGAACAGACGGTTGTCGCCGGCATGCGTGATGTCGACCGGTTTGGTAAAACCGGTAGCGTATACGTCGAGCTGGATTTTAGGTTGGGCAAACAGGCCGAAGCTGAAAAGCAGGCAAAAAAGCAGGGTAATGTTTTTCATCAGGCGGTGGGTAGATTCTTATTATCTCGTTTTATGATTGGCTTGTGGAATCTGAATGACGATTGACGACGTACGATTTTTGAAATTTGAAAAATCGTACGTCGTCAATCGTCAATCAAATCCAAAGATAAGCAAAAGCGCCCTCCCCCGCTGAAAGAACCCATCAAACCGCCTGTCCTGTACAAAACTCACACCTCTTTGGCGAGTTGTAGCACTTCTTCCACGAACTGACGGTGGTTTGCGAGGCGTGGTACTTTATTTTGGTTGCCGAATTTGCCGCGGGCACGCATCCAGCGCATAAACGTGCCTTTGGGCACGGCTTTTAGCAGAAGGCATTCCAGTGCCATACCTTTGAATCGTTTGGCTTCGTAGTCTGAATTGATGCGTTGCAGTGCCTCGTCGAGCAGCTTGTTGAACTGTGCCATATCGGCCGGTTCCTTTTCGAACTCTACGATCCATTCGTGGCCACCTTTGCCTTTTTCGCCGGCGAAATACACCGGAGCGGCGGTGTATTCGACCACCACGGCGTTCATTTTCAGGCAGGTTTCGGCCAGGGCTTTATCGGTGTCGCCTACCATCACTTCTTCACCAAAAGCGTTGATGAATTGCTTGGTTCGGCCGGAAATATGGAAGCAATAAGGATTTTTTCGGGTAAAAACGACGGTATCGCCGGGTTGGTAGCGCCAGAGCCCGTTGTTGGAACTGATGAGCACTGCGTAATCTTTTCCAATTTCCACATCGGTCAAAAGAACCGTTCGCGGATGTTCTTTGTCCCACTCTTCCATGGGAATGAACTCGTAAAACACACCGTTGTCGGCGAGCAGCAACATGTCGTTGATTTTCAGGTCGCACTGTGCGCCGAAATACCCTTCTGAAGCGTTGTAAATTTCCTGGTAAACAAAGTCGTCGCTTGGGATGAGTTCGCGGAACGTTTGACGGTAAGGTTCAAAACCCACGCCGCCGTGCATGTAGGCCTGCAGGTGGGGCCACACTTCGAGCATGTTTTGTTTGCCCGTTTTTTCCAGGATGAGCCTGAACAAAACGATGATCCAGGTGGGCACGCCTCCGAACATCACGATGTCGTCTTGTCTGGAGGTGATTTCGGCCACCTGATCAATTTTGGCTTCAAAACTCGGTTGCAGCACCGTTTTAAAATCGGGTGTGTAAAACATGCGGCCGATGGCGGGCATGTGGTAGGTAAGGATGGCGCTCACGTCGCCGAAACGGGTGCGCGGATATTCCTTGAGTTTTTCGAAGCTGCCGGAAAGCACGAGGTTGCGGCGGCGGAAAACCTCCATGTCGGGTTTGTTGGCGTACAGCAGGGCCATGGAATCCCAGCTTCCGGCGATGTGGTTGCCAAAAAGGTTGGTGGGCGGTACGGGGATGTATTTGCTTTTGTCGCTCGTGGTGCCACTGCTTTTGCTGTACCAATTGATTTCTCCCGGCCAGAGTACATCGCGTTCACCATGCATCATGCGGTTGATGTACGGTTTGATGCGATCGTAGTCGTGTACGGGAACTTTACGGGCAAAATCCTCGTGGTTGCGTATGCCTCCAAAGTCGTGCGCCCGACCAAATTCGGTCGTACGCGCCGTTTCCAGCAGTTGGCGAAACCAACGGTCCTGGAAAGGTTCAGGATCCTTCATGTAGCGCTCGATGCGCTTCATGCGGTACTTCAGGTAACGTTTGACGGCTTCATTAACCATCCATTTCATACGCTTGCGGGCATTTTAGCGTCCCGGTTCCGGGCGCAAAAGTACAAATTTGCCATTTTTGCGGTCACCTGTGTAGGATTACTGTCGCAAGGTAAGCAACAGGAACCTCAGAACGGCAGGATTCGCAAGATTTGATGACCTGAATTTTCAGGATTTCTGTTTTGCCATCCTCAAAAGCCAGTAAATTACACCCCAATTTCCACTTTCCACTTTCAGCTTTCAGCTAAAATATGGTAACAATACGTCCTGCCACCGATGCCGACATGCCGGCCATCCACGCGCTCATGTTCGAACTGGCGGTGTATGAAAAATCGCCTGAATCGGTGCAAACCACCCCGAAGGAATACCTCGAGGATTTCCGAAACGGTCTTTTCGAAAGTTTTGTGGCCGAGATGGACGGCAAGGTAGTGGGTATGACGCTTTTTTTCATGGCCTACTCCTCGTGGCGTGGCAAAATGCTTTACCTCGACGATTTTGTGGTGAACGAACCGTTCCGCCGTTTCGGGGTGGGACAAAAATTGTTCGATGCTTTTTTACAGGAAGCCCGCACGCGCGGCTGCCGTTTGGCCAAATGGCAGGTGCTTGACTGGAACGAGCCGGCCATCAAATTTTATGAAAAAAACGGTGCGGAGATTGAGGAAGGATGGTGGAATGTGAAGGTGTATTTTGAGCAGGAATAAGGGGTTTTGTCTAAAAAACTGGTTCATAGGCTGTTAATTCTTGTATTTTTTAATCAACTTTACTGTTGAACCAAATGTACAAGCTTATGAAAAACGCCCTAACCACCCTTGCATTTGTAGTTTTCCTTTTTACAACATCCGAATCAACAGCTCAACCTGCCTTGTTTTATACCTCGGCAGATACGGTTTGCAGCAATATTGCCATCCAGTTTACCACGATTGTAAACGATGCCGCAAGTTATGCCTGGGACTTTGGCGACGACTCCACCAGCAGCGCCGCCATACCCGGACCTAAAGCCTATGCCAGTGCCGGTTCGTACACCATTTCGTTGAACATCACGACCAACCCCGGACAGTTTTTGATCGATACCATCACTGTTTTGGGCATCGACGGCAGCTACAATTCGGAGTTTCCATTCCTCGACTTTAAACCCGACATCTTTATACGTTTGAAAAATACCATGGGAGATGTGTTGTACACCTCCCGGATCGTATGGGATTGCAACCTGCCTTGCCACATACCCACCACCATGTTGGTTGAAAACGGGTCATACGTCATCGAAATACTCGATTCGGACTTGATTTCAACCGACGAACTGGGATTCGTCCTGGCGAACAATCCAACCGTACCAACCACCTACACTTTTGGCTCGGCCATGGTTGCTGTAGACCCCATGGACGCAAACGATACTTATTCCTGGTCTCGTGAGGTTGTTGTTTTGCCCAAACCCTTCATTACCATGGTTGGAGACTCCCTGTACATCACTTTCGACGGGGGCGGCAATCCCTTCACCCCAACAAACTACCGCTGGTATTTCAACGGCATGCTGATACCCGGCAGCGACTCGCCATCGTGGTACCCAACGCAAGCCGGCTCCTACCAGGTACAGATTACAAACTCACGGTGTTCAACAATTTCCGAGCCGTTCACGACCACCGTTTCTACTTCGACCCCGGGTACAAGGGCCGGACTTTTTTTACGTCCAAACCCGGTTTCGCGCCACGACCGTGTAACGCTGCAATGGGGCCAAGCAGAGCTGCCGGACGCGCAGGTTAAACTGATTGATTGTACCGGACGAATTTGCTACCAAAACACCAATCCACCATCATCCGGGCTTACGGTAGATCTTGCGACGATGGGAATGGAACCCGGGTTGTATTTCTGGGTAGTAACAAACTGGTTGGGAGGTGTGTCTTTGACGGGAAAAATGGTGGTGTTTTAGGGCATATACAATGCTTCCTCACTTCCCCAACCACCCCAAAACCCCATCCCCTTCCACCGTCCACAACCCGTTTTCCTGTTTCAACGGGAACTCCGCCCTCGACCTTTCGAACGGACCCGGATTTTGCTGAATGATTTCGATTTTGTTGAGTTTTACGGCACTTACAATGGCGATGTGGCCGTACTTGTTGCCCGGATGCCCGTCGAACACCAGCAGGTCGTCCACCCTGGGTTTGGTGGTGCTGCCGTTGGTGAATTGCATAAGGCCCCGGTGGGTATTGAAGGTGCTGTCTTTCAAACTTTTTTGGAAAAAATCCTTCGCGTGCCCGTAGCTGTCGGGCATTTTGTGGTTGAGGTGCTGGTAATAGTACCGTTTTGCAAACTCAACGCACTGGTACTTGAGGCCCAGGTTGTAACCGTCGGGCGCGAGGTTGCGGCCGTCTACGTGGCTTACGGCGCCGTTGTAATACACATACACGCCGTTTAAACTGTCCACTTTGGTGCCCACATCAATGCTTAAAGGGTCGGGTATGTTGTTTTTCAGGTCGCGTACGGCAAAGTAACCGAGGATGATGACGGCTGAAAGGAGGGCTAATCGTATGGTAAAACGCATGGGGTAGGTCGTCGGTCGACAGTCGGACAGTCGACCATCATTTCCACTTTAACGAATGATGCCAACATTGTATTTTGATTAACGTTCTGTCAACTGCCGACTGTTGACTGTTGACTGCCGACTTCGTTACCTTTGTCCCATCATGAAAACCATCACCTGTCTCCTACTTCTACTCGCAGCCACTTTCCTGCAAGCCCAACAACCCGCCTCCGTCCTCATTGGTATGGTACTGCTCGAAGACCCCAAAGGGTTTAGTCCGAATGCTACCGTGGCCAACCTTCAAACGGCCTGGGCGATCAACCCAACCTATGAACCGGGCACGGCTACCTCGTCGGTTGCTTTGGTCATCGACGGTTATACGGTGGTACTTTCACCCATACCGCTGCCGGTACCTGAAAAGGAAATCCGCGAAACGGCGGAGTACAACTACCTGTGGAGCAACGGCGCCGACGAAGCGCTGCGCCACCGGGGCCATGTGATCGTGTCGCTTTTGGGAGCAGGGAAAAACCCTGTGGAGGAAAATCTGCTGTTCAGTAAGGTGGTCGCAGCCGTGCTCAGCAGCAGTCCTTCTGCAATTGGCGTGTACATGGGCGGCCGGACACTTCTGATGAAAAAGTCCTTTTACCTGAACAACATGAAGTCGGTATCCAAAGAAAACCTGCCACTGTTCAACTGGATCTATTTCGGCATGCGTCAGGAGGACAAAAAATATTCAATGTACACCTACGGGCTCGCTGATTTTGGCAAACTGGAGGTTGAAATCCTTCGTTCCAGCCAAGATTTCCAGGAACTGCAGCAAATGTTGTACGGCATCGTCCATTATGTTTTATCGTACGACGCAACGCTTAACCACGGCGAAACCATCGGCATGTCGGCCACGCAAAAACTGAAAATTACGGTTTCAGAGGGGGTGTTTTTAGAGGGGACGACGGCGAAAATCAGCTATTGATTTCGCAGAAGGTTTCACACAGATTTTCACAGATTTAAGGCACAGATTTTCACAGAATATTATTATTTTTTTTCTGTGAAAATCTGTGTGAAACCTTCTGTGAAAATCTGCGCCTTAAATCTGTGAAAATCTGTGTGGTCATCTGTGTACATCTGTGTGAAACCTTCTGTGTACATCTGTGTGAAACCTTCTGTGAAAATCTGTGTGGTCATCTGTGTACATCTGTGTGAAACCCCTTTCTGTGAAAATCTGTGTGGTCATCTGTGTACATCTGTGTGAAACCCCTTTCTGTGTGAAACCTTCTGTGTGAAACCTTCATCTGTATCCTTAACTCCATGTGGATTCACCTGTTAACCCATTACCGGCGTCTAAAAAACGTCATACTGTACCGAAATCAACCTTCGGAAGCCATTTTTACCCATATTTATCAAAAAAACCGCTGGGCCGACGGCGCTTCGCTTTCCGGAACGGGCTCCAATGATGTACAAACACAGACGCTTGCAGCAGAACTCGGTCTACTGCTGAAAAACCTCGGCGCAACCTCCATCCTCGACATCCCCTGCGGCGATTTCCATTGGATGAAAAACGTAGACCTCACCGGCATCCGATATACCGGCGCCGACATTGTGGAGGACCTCGTTTTGAAAAACCAACAACAATACGGACAACCCGACCACATCAATTTCCTCAAACTCAACCTGCTCGAAGATCCGCTACCGAAGACCGACGTTGTCCTGGTGCGCGACTGTTTGGTGCATTTTTCTTATGCACACATTCAGCAGGCGTTGAAAAACATTAAAAATTCGGGTTGTACCTACCTGCTTACCACCACTTTCCCCGAACACCCCAAAAACACCGACATCACCACCGGCAACTG
>JADLBE010000337.1 GCA_020847915.1 Saprospiraceae bacterium
AAAAGACCAGGAAGATTGTTCCCCAGAGTCCACATAACTCGACGACTTAAGGGCAAGCATCAAACCTTTAAAAACTATCGAAGAGCATGCTGATTCCCTTAAGTCAACGACATTGGGCTGAAGCCCCCGAAACCAAAGATTATTCGGTAGTGAAAATTAAATTTAGTATAACGCTACCCTTTTTGCACAACCTCAATAGCAAATCAACCGAGTGATTCATGTCGAGTGAAGCGAGTTACCTTGATCCATTCAACGGCATTTAAAAAAAACGCTGTGTTTCCTCTGTTTAACTCTGCGGTAAAAATGCGAACTCAAACAACCCCTCAAAATCCAGAAAATATGACACCCGACTTCTCCAAATCTTCCCTCATCCCGGCCATCATCCAGGACGCGAACACCGGCGCCGTGCTTATGCTCGGCTACATGAATTCCGAGGCACTGGAACAAACACAAGCCACCGGACGCGTCACTTTTTTCAGCCGCTCAAAACAAAGGTTGTGGACCAAAGGAGAAACCTCGGGCCATTTCCTGAACGTAAAAGACATCAAACTCGACTGCGACAACGACGCCCTGCTTATCAAAGCGGAACCCGTGGGCCCGGTATGTCACACCGGCGCGGATACCTGTTGGAATGAAAAAAACGAAACGTCCTCTTTCCTGTTTGCCCTTGAAAAAGTGATTCAAAGCCGGAAAGGCGCGTCACCGGAGAGTTCTTACACTGCAAGTTTGTTCGCTTCCGGCATGCCCAAAATGGCCCAAAAAGTGGGCGAAGAAGCCGTAGAAACCGTCATCGAAGCATTAGGAGGCACGGACGAACGCCTGTTGAGTGAAAGCGCCGATTTGTTGTACCATTTGCTGGTGTTGCTGAGTGCGCGGGGTTTGTCGCTGGGAGATGTGGAGGAGGTGTTGCGGGGGCGGCATGGAGGATAGGGAATGCTCAATCCAAGATTTCTAATACCGTCTGCTTGTCCATTTTTCATTAAAAAAATGGACAGCAGCATTGTATTTTGCCAAATAATGGACGTAGATTTGTTCTATGTCCAAAAAATGATGAAAAAATGGACATAGAAATACGGGATGACTCAAGAACCATTTGATCGCAACAAGCCTTACAACCATTTGCCTTTATTGCCTCCGACAGGGGAAATATTGGATGTTGAGGTTCTGAAACAGTGGGGCCTGGCAAGCAGGGCTCTTGCGGAACTGAACAGGAACATGCTTAGGTTGCCCAATCCCAACATGATCATCAATACCATCGCGTTGCAGGAAGCTAAAAGTTCATCGGAAATCGAGAACATTTTTACTACCGGTGAGGAGCTTTACAAAGCCCTTTCTGATTCTGCCAATTTGGAAAAAACCAATCCCGCAGCCAAAGAAGTGATCCGTTACCGCGAAGCGTTATGGACGGGTTATAATGACATCAAAACTTCAGGGAAGATTGAACTTTCAACGATCATACGCATCTTTCAAAAAGTTAAAAATACGAATCAAGGAATCCGTTCTCCCCAATCGCTGGTTTACATCAAACGTGGGGACAGCGAATTCAGGGCTGGAGAAGTGATTTACACGCCTCCCAGGGGCGCCGGGGTAGTGGAAGAAAAACTTACCAATCTGGTCGACTACCTGAATGATTTGGAAAAAACTGAAGTCGATCCATTGATCAAAATGGCCATCGCACATTACCAGTTCGAAGCGATCCATCCGTTTTCCGACGGTAATGGACGAACAGGTCGTATCCTGAACCTGTTGTATTTGGTGAATCAAAATTTAATCTCCCACCCGGTACTGTACCTAAGCAAATACATCATCGAGCATAAAGACCAGTATTACCATACCCTTGGCGCGGTAACGCAACATGGTTCATGGAAGCCTTGGATCACCTACATGATGCAGGCGGTGGAACATACTTCCAAACACAGCAACCACCTCATCGATGACATCATCAATCAGATGAATGCGACCCTGGATTATGGTAAAAAAGCACTTAAATGGTACAACCGGGAGGTCAATGAAGCGCTGTTTACCCAGCCTTACCTCAAGTCCAGGACACTCGAGCATGTCGTAAAAAAAAGCAGCAGAACCACGATCAACAAGTATTTAACCGAATTGACTGCCCTCGGAATTTTAACACCCAAAGAAATTGGTAATCAGTTGTTTTACATCAATACAGACTTAATCAGGATACTTGAAGGGTAGGTATACTATTCACTTTTTGGAGTATTACCTTACCCACAAGTGAAAATTATTACGTTGCGATGGAGTCCCAGTTCAGTCTTTCCATATTTTTAAATATTTTAGATTCAATCTCAGCCGATTTCAGATCTAGTAGTGGAATTTTAATAAAACATGCTCGTTTAAACACTTTTTGTTTTCCCCAATCACCCACCTTACTTCCGGGTTCTGAATAAAACACCTTGTCGTTAGGCATCAGGCTACCATCGTATGGGTGGAAGGTGTACCGATCTGTATTCCAGATACGATGATTGAAATTTGCAGCATCTTCGTAATTTCCAATAGTAGGCAACTGAACATATTGATGACGACCCAGTATAATAACAGGAATACCGTCTGGAATGCCCTGAAGGTTTACTTCAACAGTGTAAAGTTCATTTTCAATTCCCTTTTTGGTAAAGACTTTTACAAAATGCCGGGCTAACCATCCATACGTTTCTTTGGAGCTAAGCCAGGTTAAAGGTTCTCTACTGCCGTATGGTTTATAGTCAAGTTTTTCTCCAGCAGTATGATTATGTAATTCAGTAAACAGTTTTTTTATGCTTTCGTATGATTTCATTACAACCTGTAAGGCATTGAAAACATTTGAATGCTGAGGTGGCAAATTATTGCTCATGGTGTATGCAAATTAGAATGAGAAATATTTCGTGGGGTCGACAGGGAAATCCTTGGCGTCATCAAAGCGTAAGAAACCATCCAATTGCTTTGCTTTTAAATATTTGATTAAATCGGATACAATTTTTTTATTGGTGCTGTCCAATGTTGTTGTTGGTATTTGAAGCAATTGTTTTGACGCATGTTGCCAGCTTATTTGACCTAAATGAATATCGTTGGCGAATAGTGATTTTGTTTCATCTCTTTGATTCGGGGTGGTGTCAATACCGTTGATGATATCCGAAGCCATATCGGAAGATGCCCAAATAAGGAAGAAAGCTTTCTGTCTGCCATCTTTTTTCGAATAGCAACGAGCATAGTCCAGCAGCTGGTGTTTGCTTTCTTTCACTGCTTCAAGTCGTTCATGCTCTGTGGCATAATTTTCAGTTTCAATGATATTTGTATCATTACGTGAAATGCCGCTTAGGTACTTTACCTCAATCCCCAAAAGATAATCATGGCCAGGAAACTGGATCAACAAATCAATAAATTTTCTGTCTTTATGGGGCCAGAAATGGTATTCCGGTTGCAAGGTGCCTGAATGGAGTCCATTCAATAATTCATTGAATGCGTTTTTACCTTCATAGTCTTGATCAAAAGGAAATGATACTGCTTCCAATATAGAGGCCAAAACCTTAGTGTCTGCATATTGTAACAATCCGAAAAAATTGCCGGTCAGCATATCTTCCAGACCAGCAAGGTTTGGTGGAATTTTGTTGTGTATTTCTGCCCACATTGTGGTTTTGGTTGAAATTTATAATTTTCAATCTCTTCTCTTTAATGCCATAACCCGCCTTTAGCGAAAGGCTAGTTCAATTATGGTTATTTTGTTTCTATAGCAATTCTTGGGCCAATTAACGCCTCAACACAATCATCTTCCCTTTTGCCGACCTCTCGTTGGAACGCATCAAAAGAATGTAGCCACCAGCAGACAAATTTTCCAAAGGAAGCCGTACAAAATCATTGGTGAAGGTTGCCTTTTGGTGTTGCACAATCCGGCCGTTGGTATCGTAAAAATCGATGAAAACATCTCCTTTCGGTCCTTTCGGCCATAGGACCAGAACCAATTCGTCTGTGTACACGGGATTGGGGAAAAGTTGCAACGTTTCGTCGTATTTGGGTTCGCCAGTCGCCGTAGGATATCCCACCGTGGTTCCCACCGTATTGGTCACAATGGCCGGGTTAAAATCGAAATAAATGTGTGCGGTGTTTTCCACCAGGTCGCCCAGTTCCAGGTTGCGTTTGGGTTTTACGGAGAATTTTACAAAACCGTGTTTTTCTGGCCCGTACCACGGCAGCCAGATGTCGGGGAAAAAAAACTCGACAATGCCGGGACCCTTCAGCGTCCAGGTGCATGGGTGGCTGCTCGACAAAATCTGCAACGTGGAGGCGTCAATTAAAGGACTGAGCGTATCGGTGATGCGTATAAACTCGGCGAAATACGTACCGGTGTTTTCAAAACGTATGGTATAGGTGAGGGGTTCGCCGGCCTCCAGTGCTTCGGGTGTGAGCCACGGACCGGGCGTTACGGCCTTGTCGTTGGGGTCGTAGGAGCCCACCACCTCGGTGCGTTCGTTGCTGTTGTTGTTGTTGGGGTTTTCATCGTCGAAGGGTTGTACTTCGGCGGCATAAGAAATGGTGGAGCCCAGGGTCAGCGCCGCGGAAGCCGTAACGTTGACGGCGTAATTGACAAAAGCGCCAGGTTCCAGGTTTACGACGTCCCAATGCAGGGTGTCGTTCAGGATTTGGTCGGGCAACGGATTGGCCCAGTCGTAGGTGATGCCGTCGGGCAAGCCCATACGCACCAGTCCGCTGGCCGTGGTGGTACCCACGTTTTTCACCGTGATCACAAAACTGTTGTTGAAACCGGGGCGCACGGGTTCCATGTGGGTCACGGTAATGCACAAATCAACGATGTCGGGAATGGTGTAAATGCTGAAATTGAGGCTGTCAGCATCTTCGGTCACCAGGTAATAGGGTGGCATCACGATGGCGTAGGGCGTGAGTGCCGTTACGCGCACCGTGTCGTTGAACGCTTCGGCATA
>JADLBE010000338.1 GCA_020847915.1 Saprospiraceae bacterium
ATCCGGCTTTAAAATCCATTGCGAAAGTCTCCTTTACCTTATTTAAAATCCGTTTTAATCCGCGTTGCTTGCATCCGCGTCATCCGCGTGCCAATCACCTTGTGCGAGGGAACCCAAATCTGGAATCTTCTCACTCCGCGCCTCCAAGCGGAGCTTGAAGTTACAATAATAAAATCCGTGTAAATCCGTGTTGCTTGCATCTGTGTCATCCGTGTACCAATCACAACGTAGAGCAATGGTACACAGATGACACAGATGCAAGCAACACGGATTAAAACGGATTTTTCTTAGAGGGGTTTCGCGCAGATGTACACAGATTTAAGGCGCAGATTTACACAGAAGAGGTTTTGATGCGAACATTACTTTGCGCTGAACCCTTTCTGTGAAAATCTGCACCTTAAATCTGTGAGCATCTGTGCGAAACCCCCTCTACAAAATTCTGTTCGACTTACCTTTACCCCCATGAACATACAAAACATCTCCGACCTCATCCGCCGCAGGCGCTCCATTTTTCCAAAATCATACCTTCAGGACAAAGCCATCGACCGCGCCGTGATCGAACAACTGCTCGAAAACGCGCGCTGGGCGCCTACCCACCGCCTCACCGAACCCTGGCGTTTTCAGGTGTTCCATTCCAAAGAAAGTCGTGACGTGTTGGGCGATTACATGTCCGACTACTACACCAAAACCACGGCGCCCGAACTTTTTTCCGAAGAGAAAAAACAAAAAGCCGGTGAAAATCCGCGCCGCAGCGGCGCCGTGATCGCCATCATCATGCGCCGCGACCCGGAAGCGCGTATACCAGAGTTTGAAGAAATCGCCTCCGTAGCCATGGCCGTGCAAAACATGTGGCTGAGCTGCACGGCCCTCGGTCTGGGCTGCTACTGGAGCTCGCCCGGCGCCGCCTTGAAAGGTGATGAATTCCTCGGACTCCAACCCGGCGAAAAATGCCTCGGTTTCTTTTACATGGGACACCACGAGATGCCGGAAGTGGACGGGAAACGGACGGGAATGGAAGACAAGGTAATTTGGAAGTAGCCTGGGCGTTGTGGGATTTGAATGACGAGATACGAAATTTGAAATTTGAAATTAGATTTTTTGGCCTGTGGGAAACCTGGCATGGAGCGCTGCTTATTTGTCTGAATCAGGATTTCCAGGATTTTAAATTTCAGGATGATGGCCCGAATGAAGCATGCCTGTCCCATTTCAACCGAATCATTTTCCCGTAATTTAAAATCCTGAAAATCTTAAAATCCTGGAAATCCTGATTCAGACAAATAGGCAGCACGAGATGCCAAACGCGCTTCCCAAATTCTAAAATCAAATTTCAAATTTCGTATCTCGTCATTCAAAAGACTGTCGACTGTTGACTGTCGACTGTTGACTTTCAGCTACCTTTGCCCCGCAAACACCACCGAAAAAATGACCCGCAGCGTACTCGAAACCGAACAAAAAGCCCTGGAAATCAACCTCGACGACCGGATTTACGGCGCTTTTGCCGAGATCGGCGCCGGACAGGAAGTTGCGCGCCATTTCTTTCAGGTAGGTGCCGCGGCAGGCACCATCGCCAAAACGATGAGCGCGTACGATAAAAACGTGTCGGACGATATTTATGGTCCGGAAGCCAAGGGCCGGTACGTGTGCGAATCGAGGCTGTACAAAATGCTCGACCACGAGTACAGTCTGCTCGAAAAACGCCTGCGCCACCTGCGCCCTGCTCAGAATTTTTTCGCTTTCGCCGATACCGTTACCGCCCTCAATTACAGCAAAACAAACCGGGGCGGCGGCTGGCTGGGATTGCGTTTTCAAACCTCGCCCCACAGCGAAGGCTCCGACGTGGTTTTGCACGTTCGCTTGCTCGACAACGACAACCGACTGCAACAACAGGCCATCGGTATCCTGGGCGTGAACCTGATTTACGGCTGCACGTATTTCCACAACCAACCCGAAACGCTGCTGCAATCGCTGCTCGACAACCTGCACGGACGTGTTCAAATCGACATGGCCAGGCTCAGCGGTCCGGCGTTCAACGGGCTCGACAACCGACTCGTGTGCCTCTGGCTCGTGAAAAACAAACTCAGCGAAGTGGCTATTTGTAGTCCCGACGGCACACCCCTGCACGCGAGCGAATTTTTATACAAACACAGCATCCTCATCGCGCGCGGCAGCTACCGTCCCCCTACCCTCGTGCAGCAGGACATGATCCGCAACGCCTACGAACAGTTCCGCGCCGAACCCGACGTAGATGCCGCACGGAGCTATTTCCTCACCGAAATTACCCTCGACAACCTGCGCGCCGACGGCGAAATCAGCGAACGCGATTTCCTCGACCGCGCCGACATACTCAGCGCCCTCAACCAAACTCTCGTGATTTCCGATTGCCTGCAGCACAAAAAACTTATCGCGTATTTCTCCGAATACAAAGTGCCGCGCATCGGGTTGGCCATGGGCGCCCGCAAACTCAAAACCATCCTCTGGGAAACGGCACAACACAACCCTGACAACCTCCTGGGCGCTTTTGGGGAACTATTTCCACGGAACGTGCGTTTTTACGTGTATCCGGCCCGCGAAAAAGGTTCCGACGAACTGCTTACGAGCCAAAACATCCCCGTTCCCGAAGACATCCACTACCTTTACCAACACCTCAAAGACCACCGCAACGTGGTGGATGTGGAACATTTCGACCCCGATATCCTGCACATTTACCACAGCACGGTGCTGCGCATGATACAGTCTGGAGAAGAAGGTTGGGAAAAAATGGTGCCGGAGATGGTAGCGGAGGTGATTAAAAGTAAAAAGCTGTTTGTAGGCGCTCACTTTGCTCCCGGCCAGTCAACCGCTGACGAAAAAGTCAGCGGTTGACGTGTGTGTCAGGGCATGCAATGCTTCCCACGTCAGCCGGTGACTTTTTTGTCACCGGCTGACTTCCCAGGAGCGAAGTGAGGTCGGGAAAACAAATGCTGAGTTCATTAAATCAACGACATTAACTCCGCGCCTAAAACACCACAAAAACACAAGATTAAACGTTAGTACTACCTATGACACTCGAAGAAAGAATCAACAAAGACCTGGTGACGGCCATGAAAGCCAAGGACGACGTTACGCTCCGCGGCATCCGCGCCATCAAAAGCGCCATACAAATTGCCCGAACCGACGGCAGCGGAAACGCCATCGACGAGGCCCGCGAAGTGGCCATGGTGCAAAAACTCGTCAAAACGCGCCAGGAATCGTTTGATATTTATACCAAAAACAACCGTCCGGAACTGGCTGAAAAAGAACGCGAAGAGATCGAGGTCATCAAACGTTACCTGCCCGCCATGATGGAAGGCGCCGAACTCGAAAACGCCGTGCGCGCCATCATCGCCGAAGTGGGCGCCACGTCGCCCAAAGACATGGGCAAGGTGATGGGCGCCGCCAGCAAACAACTCGCGGGCAAAGCCGATGGCCGCGCCATTTCGGAAACGGTAAAAAAACTGCTTGAACAAGCTTAGATGATGGCAGAAACAACCAACGGCAGCGACATTGTTTTGCGCGGCGAAAACCTCGTAAAAACCTACGGCAAACGCACCGTCGTGCGCGGCGTGTCGTTCAACGTGCGCCAGGGCGAAATCGTGGGACTGCTGGGGCCCAACGGCGCCGGCAAAACCACGTCGTTTTACATGACCGTGGGCTTCATCAGGCCTACCGACGGACACGTGTACCTCAACGACGAGGAAATTACACGCCTGCCCATGTACCGCCGCGCCCAAAAAGGCATCGGTTACCTGCCCCAGGAACCCAGCGTTTTCCGCAAACTCAGCGTGGAAGATAACATCCTCGCCGTGCTCGAAATGACCACGCTCAGCAAGGCCGACCAAAAAATGAAACTTGAAGAACTCATCGACGAGTTTACGCTGCACAAGGTGCGTAAAAGCAACGGCGACACACTTTCGGGCGGCGAACGGCGGCGTACCGAAATCGCACGCGCCCTCGCCACCAACCCCAAGTTTATCCTGCTCGACGAACCTTTCGCAGGCATCGACCCGATCGCCGTGGAGGATATCCAGTACATCGTGGCCAAACTCAAAACCAAAAACATCGGCATCCTCATCACCGACCACAACGTGCAGGAAACGCTGAGCATCACCGACAGGGCTTACCTCATGTTTGAAGGCGCCATCCTGAAAGCCGGTACCGCCGAAGAACTCGCGGCAGATGAAATGGTGCGCAAGGTGTATTTGGGTAAAAATTTCGAGTTGAAAAGAAAGGTGATTGAGTTGTGAAACCCTTCCATCTGGCAATCAATACCCCGGCGGCGCCTCCAATTTCATATCCGCCAAAACCCTGTCCATCACACTTTTATCAAAACCATTGTTTTTAAAAAAAACGAAATCCTGTTGGATCATTTCTTCCCAGGTAAAGCCGCCTTCAAGTTTTTCGTTGGGGTGCGCCTGGTAAATTTGTAAAGCGGCGCCGTAATTGCCGGTGAACAAATAACAATGCGCCAAATTGCCCTCGATGAGCAAGGAACGGGGATACAATTTTTGCCCCCTTTTGAAATAGCGTTTGGCGTCGCCGTATTTTTTATTTTCCAAAAAACTCCATCCAAGGGAATTGAAAAAATCTTCGGTGCCTTGCAACGTGTCCGGGATCAACATTTTCACCAATTTAAGCTGGGAACCATCCGCCGTTCGGATGTACCCGTCCACCCTGCCCCCGGCATTCCTGGTAAAATGTTTTTCACTGGAAGCCTCCATGTTGAAATAATCGGTTTCCGAGGTGAAATACATTTTGCTGTAATTGCCGTCTGCAAACTGGTAATAACCGTCCTCCTTTTTCATGATGTTAACAAACCGGTCCGGGGCGCCCATGTAAACGCCCACGTATTCCTGCAGGATGGTTTCGGGCACGGTGACCGTTTTTTTGTAAACGGGTTCGTAAAAACCCTTCCACCCGTACACCCGGGCCACGCTGTTGATCACTTCCGAAATGATTCCAAAACTGTTGGAGTTTAAAAAAACCGCCACGCCGTTGCCGCCTTCCATACTTCCGTAATACATCCCGCAAAACCCCTGGTTGCCGGCGCTGTGTTGAAAATACAGGGCGCCGTTGCGGTTTTCAACAAACACGCCCAAAGCGGACATTTGATCGTTGTACGGCGTAAGCCTCAACCGGGTCATTTCCTGGTTCAGAACTTTTGACGATTTGCCTTCGTAAGCCAATTGGGTTTCGATGATGTAATGGCACAAATCGGTGGGCGTCATCCACAAACCGGCCGCGGCTTGTTCGGGATAAACGTGGAATTTGTTGGGAACGGCACTTCCGTCGCTGAGGTAACCCGTTGCGCACAGTTTTCGTTTTTCCATGGGCGGCGGCTGGGTGTAAAAACTGTTTTCCATGCCCATGGGCTTCAATACGTTTTTGTACATAAACGCGTCGTACGGCTGACCGGTGACGTCGGTAACGATCAGTTGCGATATGGTGGTGCCGCCGCCGGAGTACTGGAACCTCAGTCCCGGCTCAAATTCCGAACGTACCGCATGCGTGTTGGCTGGCGGCACGCCGTCGAGCACCTGCTGCACCGTCGGTATGTTGGCCGTGAGATTGTACCCCGGAAAACCGTGCACGCCCAATCCCGCACTGTGGCTCAACAATTGCGCCAGGGTAATTTTTTTGTTGTGCGAAACCGTATCGTACGGAAATTTCCACGATTTCAGGTACGTATTGATGTCGGTATACAAATCGAGTTTTTTGTCCTGAACCAATTTTAAAACGCCGACGGCGTTCAGGGTTTTGCTGATGGATCCCGGTTCAAACAATGTTTCCGGCGTCACCGGCCTTTTTTCATTTACATCTGCCCAACCGTATCCTTTAGCCCACACAACTTTGTAGTCCTGCACCACCGCAATGCTCAATCCTGTTACTTTGTGATGCTTCATGCGGTCCTCGATGTTGTAGGGAGGCTCATTTTCGATGATTACGCGGCCTGCCAGACTGTTTTCGACGGCTTTGATTTTTTCCTGCGTTGCTTTGGAATAGGTTGTTTGGGCAAAAAGGTGACTTGTGCAAAGCCAAAGGGTAAACAGTAGGAGTCCTTTTTTCATGTTGAAAAATTTATCGGGTAAAACACCAATACGGCGGTAAAACTATACCGTTTGTTAATGCAAGGACAGAAAAGCCTGTAAAAGGATGTAACCGAGTTGTAAAACGTACCTTTGAAACACCCTTTTACAATTCCTTTACATCGTTTTACACCTGAAAAACAGCTGGTTCGCAGCATGCCTGCACCTTTGTTGTATTGTTTCACTTAACAAACAACATCATGAAAATGCACACCATCGCCTTTTTGCTTTTAATGAATTCCTTTGCTGCCTGCCAACAGGAATCTGAAATAGCCACAACCTGTACAGCGGAAGCCGGTTTCAAATCCGTAGCTGTCAATCAGATTTTTTTAGAAAACATACTCCCGGCAGAACCGGCAACCAAAATCATTTTCCAGTCTTCTGATGCCGGAAACTCGTGGCAGGATGTGAGCGCGGGGCTACCCTGGGAATACCGGGGCGGGAACGTTTATGCCAGCGGCGGGGAAATCTTTTTGAGCGACGGAAACGAATTTTACCGCAGCGGCACGGGTTCAGCAACGCCTGTTTGGAGTAAGGATATGATGATGGGGGGAAGTTCCCACAGACTTTCCACCGGTCGCTCCGGGATGTTTGCTTGCCGTTACGGTTGGGGACTGTATCAAAACCTGCCGGGCACAGACATCTGGAAAGACCTTACCAAAACCCTGGTAAACAAATTGGTACGCACCGTGTGCGAAACACCCGACGGAACACTTTTCCTCGGATTTGACGGAGGCATTCTCAAATCTTCCGATGGTGGACAAAGCTGGAAACACGTGTATGACGGCGAAATGATCCTCGACATCGTTGCATCCAACGGTATCCTGATTGCAGGCGGCGAAAAAGGCGTGATGCGCTCGGGCGACGGCGGCGAGCACTGGACATGTGTTTTGGACAAAAACATTCTGATCAAAAATACCGGCCTGATCAACGATCGTTTCTACGCCATCCTCGGCACCCACGATACCGAAAAAGTCCTTCCTGAAGGCATTACGAGCCGACTGCTGGTATCCGACGACGCCGGCCTGACGTGGCACCGTATGGAACAGCAACTGTTGCCGCTGCCCGACATGTACGACATGGACCAACGTCTTGCAGACGCCAAAGACATTTACGACATCGTACAGGTGGACAACGCCCTCTTTTGCAGCTTCGACACCGGCCTGTTCCGCTCCTACGACCAGGGCAAAACCTGGGAACCCGTACTGAAGTCCCCGAAAGACAAGGTTTTCAGCATTGTTGTTTCAGGCAAGGTGATTTATGCCGTACCACGCGGCGGTGGTTGTTAAAAAGTGGTACAAAATAGGCCCAAAACGAAAAAAGGCGTCCAAATTGGACGCCTTTTGTGATCTCGCCGGGATTCGAACCCGGGACCCTTTGATTAAAAGTCAAATGCTCTACCGGCTGAGCTACGAGATCAACGCTCTTTAAAAAGCGGGGCAAAGATACAGCGTTTTATTTCGTTCGTGCAATAGGGTCAAACTTTTTTTCCAAATAAAAATTTGAAAACAAGAAACAGGCAAACCCAAACTTGCTTTTTGTTTTGAACGAAACTTTATCCGCCGCTTTTTACGGATGATGAAACCATTATGACGGTGAATTTGTTCCGTACGAAGAAGTAAATTTTTTCCCGCACCCCTGAAGGATTACCTTTGCACCACCTGCCTGTATCCATTCACCTTTACCTGAACCATACGCCATGGAAACCATACGCCAAAAACAAATAGGCGAACAAATACGCCGCTTCTTCGGCATGCTGCTCTCAGAAGAAGGAAGCCTTATTTACGGACGCGACAAACTGGTCACGGTAACCGGTGTAAAAATGACGCCCGACCTGCTCACCGCAAAGATTTACATCAGCGTGTACGGCACCGAAAACAAACAGGAAGTTATCCTTGAACTCGAAGACAATTATCCGCATTTGCGCAAAGCCCTCGGCAACAAAGTGGGCAAAGCCATGCGCCGTGTCCCCGAACTCGAGTTTTTCCTCGACGATACCGTAGACGAAATGTACCGCGTGGATACCCTGCTGAATCGGGTGAACGAGGAGGATAAAGGGAAGTCGTAAGTCGGTTGGTCGGTTAGTCGGTTAGTCGGTTGGTCGGTTAGTCGGTTAGTCGGTTAGTCGGTTAGTCGGTTAGTCGGTTAGTCAAAAAAAATAGTCGATTGCATATCCAGTGGAACGCAATCGACTATTTTTTTTGACTAACCGACTAACCGACCAACCGACTAACTGACCAGCAGACTAACCGACCAACCGACTAATTTTTCCCTTTCCTTTTCGCGCCCCGCTTGATGGGTTTTTTGTACTTCGCCAACCGCGCGTTGAGGCGCCTGTTTCCCATATTCACCTTTTTGTTTTTGGCCAGTTTTTCATGAAAACCGCCGCCGCGCAAGGTAGGTTCGGGCAGGTAATTTTTTTGTGTGGGGATGTAGCGTTCTTCTTCAAGAAGTTGGTCCGAAACCTGCACTTCTTCGGGCAGATCCACCTGCGGCACCTCTTTTTCCATCAATTGTTCAATGGCTTCGAAGTATTCCTGTTCGTATTCGGCCACGAAAAGCACGGCAGAACCGTCGCTGTCTGCACGACCGGTACGACCGATACGGTGGATGTAGGTTTCCGGTTCGTCGGGTGTGTTGATGTTGATGACGTGCGTTACGTCGGTCACGTCCAGACCGCGGGCCATGATGTCGGTGGCGATGAGGCCGCGGCAGAGGCCTTTTTCGAAGGAAGCCACGGCGTTCATGCGGAAGTTTTGCGATTTGTTGCCGTGGATGATTTCAAACTGTTCGGGGAAACGGTCCTCGAGACGTTTGTGGATGATGTCGGCCAGTTTTTTCGATGCTGCAAAAATGAGCACCTTTTGCATGCTTTCGTCGGTGGCAAGCAGGTGTTCGAGCAGGTTGATTTTGGTGTAAAAATTGGGCGCCATGTACACCTTCTGATCAATCCTTTCCAGCGGCGTACCCGAACGCATCACTTCGATGGTGAGTGGCGAGCGGAAATATTCGTTGATCATGGCGTCCACTTCTTCGGTCATGGTGGCCGAAAACAGCAGGTTTTGCCGTTTGGGGGACATCATTTCGAAAATGCGTGTAAGCTGCGGCCTGAAACCGAGGTCGAGCATCTCGTCCACCTCATCGATGACCAGGTGTTTCACGTGTTTGATGCTCACCGCGTTGGTCAGCACGAGGTCGAGCAGGCGGCCTGGCGTAGCCACGAGCACGTCCACGCCGTTCATAAGTTGTATTTTCTGGGTATTGATGTTGGTGCCACCGTACACACATTCCACGCGTACGGTCATGTACGTGCAGAGTTTTTTCGCTTCTCCTTCAAGCTGTATGGCAAGCTCGCGTGTGGGTGCAAGGATGAGGATACGCGGCTCTTTTTGTTTGGAAAAAGTGAGCTGCCGCAAGGTGGGCAGCAGGTAGGCAAAAGTTTTGCCGGTGCCTGTTTGGGCGATGCCCACCACGTCGCGTCCCGACATGATGGTGGAAAAAGCCTGCTGCTGTATGGGCGTGGGTTCGGTGAATCCCAGGTCTTCAAGTGCCTTGAGTAAGGAGGCGTTAAGGTTGAGCTGATCGAATGTCATGCCGCAAAGGTAGGCATAACCTATGGTTTGGCATACGGGAAGCGACTGATTAACCGCGTGTTGTGATAACTGTCGATGCCGCTGCTGGTAACCACCCCCGCCTTTTCGAGTTCGATGAATCCGTCGGGCCCCAGCAAACCTGGGTGCAACCACACGCCTTTAACCTCGCCCACCACCAAAAAAGTGCCGTTGTGGCGTATGGGGATCACCTCCACCAGTTGCATGGCATATTGCACCGGACTGGCGGACACAAACGGCGCCGGACACTCCGGACGTAGCAAAACCTCCAGTCTGACCGCCTCAAACTCGCTTGTTTCCGCGGGGTATTTCGCGCTGCATTGGTGTGCCTGCGCCACCATGGGCTCCGTAACCGCGTTCATGGTGTACCAGCCGGACCTTTCGATGTTGGTGAGGGTATGTGGCGCCGCTTCGCGCGGACGGTTCACAAAACCCACCAGGGCCGGATCGGCGCCCAGGTGCACCACGTTGTGGAAAAGGCCGAGGTTGTACACGCCGTTTTCGTGCGTGGTTCCAATCAGGTGTGTGCTTTTAAAGCCGCTCAGACTGTTGATGAAGTTGCCGCGGGTGAAGCGGTCCCAGGAAGCGAGGGTGTTTGGCGTAAAGGATTGCATGAGGGGTTAACAAAGGAAGGTGAGGGAGGGTTTAAATGAGTCGGCAGTCGACAGTCGGCAGTCCACAGTCTTTTGAATGACGAGATACGAAATTTGAAATTTGAAATTAGAATTTGGGAAAAGCGCCTGGTATACCGTGTACCTTTTGTCTGAATCAGGATTCACAAGATTATAGGATTTACAGGATTTTGGTCTGTGTCACAAGGATGTTTCGGCAACTGTGAGCGAAAAATCTTGTAAATCCTTTAATCCTGTGAATCCTGATTCAGACAAAAAGGTACACGGTATACCAGGCCCACTTCCCAAATTCTAATTTCAAATTTCAAATCTCGTATCTCGTCATTCAAAAGACTGTGGACTGTTGACTGTCGACTGGCCGACGGTCCGACTGCCGACTTTTTTTTCAAAAACCTGTAACCAAACGACTTTTTTCAGCATCCTATATTTTCAACAACGACACTACAGTACAAACGCTATGAACAGGCCCTAAGCTGCGCAGCTACGGCAAACACCCGATTCTCGCACAACCAAGCTATTGAAAACATGAAAACACTTTCGGCAACCCGTTTGCCCCTGCTCACCCTTGCCCTTATGGCACTTATTTCCTTCGCAAGTTGTAAAAAAGACAAAGACGACGATAAAAAGGTCGACAACCCGCTTGCCGGCGAATGGGAAATCACGTCTTACCTCATTGAAGGTGAAGAACAAATGCAGTTTACTGTGAACTCGTTCGTGATGGAATACGACGAATATTCGGGTAAAAACGGCGACTTCACCTGGGAAATCAATTATTGGGACCTCAGTTCCGAACGCATCGACGGCGACTACGACATCGACGCCGAAGATGAAGAAGTTGAATTCACCGTCAACGGCGAAAAAAACACCTTCGATTTCGAAATGGACGGCGACGATGACATGGAAATCACCGGCATCCTCGACGGACTGCGTATCACGATCACCGCCGAGCGCGATTAAGAGCTTGTTCGTGATTTTGGATTCAGGCTACAAGCGGCAAATTTTATTTCACTTTGCGTTAAAATTTTCACCTTAGGCACCCGGCTATGGTTGCAAATTTTGCCTTAATTGAAACAAAATTTGCTCGCTTTCGCCTCGAACCAAAACCCCGAACAAGCTCTAAGAACAGCGTTGATTATAGTTTTTGGTTTAAGACATGTCTGGTCTCCCGTGCGGGAGGCTGGGCATGTTGTATTTTGGGTCCCACGCTTCGCTGGGATGACAAGGTGCTGGGCGCAAGAGAAAAAGCCGTACGGTGCGGAAAGTGGTTGCTTATTGAAGCTTTTTCAACTCCCGATACTTCCAATACGTCTCCAAAGCCGCAATTCGGCAAATGGTAAAGCCCGCTTTACCATCCAAAAAACCCAGTTTTAAAACGTAATTTCGGAAAAACTTAAACACCGGACTCAGACCCATGCGCCACCACGCGCCCTTTTTCCCCCGTGCTTTCATGGCCTTCGCGGCAATGTGTGCGTATTTCTGTGCCCGTTCCAGGTGTTCTTCCACGGTGTAGTAACTGTAATGCAACAGATCGCCGTGGAGGCGTTGCGTAGGGCCGTCGAGTATGACTTTGTCGTGTGGGTTTTGACCTCCCCAGCGACCTTTTCGGCGGTCGAAAAGGCGCAACTTGCGGTCGGGGTACCAACCGCTGTGGTGTATCCACTGGCCACAATAGTTGGTGAGGCGGTTCATTTCGTAACCGTCGTGTTGCCCGTTGTTTTTTACCTCTGAAATGGATTGGAAAAGTTCTTCGCTCAGGGCTTCATCGGCATCGAGGCACAAAACATGGTCGTAGGTGGCCATTTTTAAAGCCCGGTTTTTTTGCTCAATGTGCCCGTCAAAGGCGTGTTGTTCGAATCGGGCGCCTTTGTCGCGGCAAATTTTTTCCGTGTCGTCCTGTGAAAACGAATCAAGCACAAGCACCTCGTCGGCGATGCCGCGCAAAGCGTCGATGCAACGCCCGATGTTGCGCTGCTCGTTGTAGGTTATGATGACGGCTGATAGTTTTACTGCTTGCATTGGCACAATGGGGTATCCCATATTTTGCGGACTAAAGTCCACGCTCCATGTTTACCGTCATTGACCGATCAGAATGGGTGCGCTTTTGCTGCCGTTCATAATCACCACTTTGGCATTGGGCGAAAGGGCAAGTTCTTTTTGCGCCTTGATTTGTTCGTATTGCAGGAGTTTGTCGGTAAGCGACGAGGTGAGTATCTTCTGGTAATCGGCAATGCCCTGGGCTTCCACACGTTTACGGTCGGCTTCCTGTTTTTCCTTGTCCAGCACAAACCGCATTTTTTGCGATTCCTGCTCGGCGTTGATTTTGGCTTCAATGGCCATTTTTACACTTTCGGGAAGGTTGATGTTGCGGATAAGCACCTGCTCGAGTACGAGTCCACGTCCGGCAAATTCCGTTTCCAAAGCTTTAAAAAGCCGCTGTTGGAACTCGTCGCGTTTGGTGGAATACAACGACACGGCGTCGTAATACGCGGCATAATCGCGGATTTTGGTACGTGTCATGGGCCGTACAATCACGTCGTGGTAGTTTTTACCGATGCTGCGCAAAATTTCGGGCGCTTTTTCAGGCACGATCCGGAACAGGATCGTAAGGTCGAACTGCACCTCCAAACCGTCGGCCGACAACACGCGGATCATGTCGTCGCTCACACGCCCGGAGCCTTCACCTTCGTGCACACCCGACATCGTGTAGTTCTGCGTACGCGCATTGAAATGAATCACGTCCATCATGGGGTTCACCACGTTGAGACCTTCGTACAACACGCCTTCCTGCACTTTGCCGAAGAGCGCTTTTACACCCACTTGTCCGGATTCAACCTGTACAAAAAGCGACGACATGATGCCAAGCACTGCAATACCAATGCCCACCAGACGGCCTATTTTGCCCACCTGCGCACGCGCGGGATTGGCTTTGGCGATGGCCCAGGTGAAAAAAATGACGAAGAGACCAAGGAA
>JADLBE010000339.1 GCA_020847915.1 Saprospiraceae bacterium
CCACCACCCAACCACGCAATTTCGAGCTGCACCAAATCGAGATCCAACGGCAGGTACGCGCCGGCCTGATGGAACGATACGGCAGCCATTGCATCGATTTTTGGGACGTTTTGGCCACGCCCGAAGGTTATGTAGACAAAAAATTCGACGCCGGCGACGGCATCCACCTCAACGATGCGGGGCACCGCCAACTGGCCCAAAAAGTGGTTGAAAGCAATGTTTTGGTGGAATGGCTGGGTATTTCGAGGGTAAGGGCATGGTGGGACGGTGTGTTGGGGCGAGTGGCAAGGGTGATTTAAATTTGGAGCTTTGATTTGAAGTACATTATTTTTAATGGCATGATAATCATAATCGTTGACCTACTTGGATTTTCACACACACCACCTCACCCCTGTTCCTTTGGAAAAAGGGAACTTAACATAGCCCTAAATGCACTGGGTTCAAGATACTTACTAGGTCTGGATTCTAATAAAATCAACATTAACACTCTTGAAATCGAGGGTTTCGAATATTCTGATTTTAAGAACGAATCCTGGCAAGTTGGGAGTAAAACCGTTCAAAGTGTTGAGTACCACCGCAACATTCCCTGGGTAAAATTTTCATCCAGAAAGCCCATCGAAGGAACTGACCTCACCATTAACTTTTCTACACTTGAAGGCGGTCGTAGAAGCCAGGGTACCATATCATTTGTCTGTGAAAACGACAGCTTGTTTTTTAAAGACATTCAATATTTAACTTCCATTGAATAACCCAAAACGATCATTTTACCTTTTATCTTCCATGAAAACCACCACCATCGCACTCTTTTTACTATTTTCATTTAGCCTAAAAAGCTTTGCCCAATCCCAGCCCCTGCTCACACCCAAAGAACTTGAAAGCGGCAATTACCAGACGTTGACGGCGTACCTAATGCCTACCGACGAAGCCTATCCTGAAATTGAAGATAATCCCATGTATCCAGGTGGCGAAGCAGGGTTGATGCAGGATTTGGGGAAAAACATCAAGTACCCCAAAAAAGCGCGCAAACAAGGCATCACCGGACAGGTCGTGCTTACCTTTGTCATCGAAAAAGACGGATCGATCGGGCCGGTAGAAATAAAAAAAAGCGTGCACCCGGACATTGATGCAGTGGCCGTAAACGCCGTCAAACAATTGAAGCGGTTCTATCCGGCCAAAGCCGGCGGTGTACCCTTGCGCGTCCGATACACCCTGCCGTTGCGGTTTGCATTGGAATAAACGCATGGAAAATGCCTGCCGGTCATGCTATTCATCCAACCCTTTTCGCAATTCCACCAGCATTTTTTGTTCAAATTCGAGGTTGATCACACCCCGGCGCTGGTTGTTCAGGTCGAGTATCAGGACAAACGTCATACCGATCAAAACCGCATAACCAAAGGCCTGAACCAGGCTCAGTTTTTCACGTTCCTGGTTGTAGCCCGTCAAAAAACCGACCACAATGCTGAGCACCATCAACAAACGCAGGACGGATACCGGCACCTTGGCGTTGCGGTAAATTTCGCGTGTGGCGATGCAATCGGCCATACGGGTAAGCGACGGCACCATTTGTTGGGTATAAACCATAAACGACGGATTTTCCCCCTGCCGTGCAAAATACACAAACAAGGCCTTCGCCAACGAATCGCCGGTGATCATGGTTTGCCGGATTTCCGCGCGGTTATCATGGGCTTCGTAATAAGCAATGCGGGTGTCGATGTAAGCCCTCATTTTTTCTTTAAAAACCGAGGTGATGCTGTCGGGATACATTTCCCCGACAAGCAATGCGGTTGAAATGGCATTGATTTCCTGTTCCATTGTACCCTTCCGTTTTTCGTATTTGCTTACTGCATTGCTGAACGTAAAACTCAGCAACATGGAAAGCAGGGTACTTTCAATGATGAACGTGGATTTATTGGGTTTGCCGGACCCTTTTTTAACACGTCGGTTGATGCGGTGACCAAGGGCAAAAGCGCTGAATAAGACCGTCACTACAATAAAAAAAAACAACCACAGAGGTAATTCGTACAACATGAAAATTGTAATTAATCAAGTTTATTAAATCCTTAGAAATTTTTGTTGAAACCGACTTGGTAAAGCGTTCCACGCCGGTTGCGCACATCCTCGTTAAGCGAGTATTCCATCAGAAACACTAGGTTGAAACCTGCACCGATCGCTTTGCCAACAATGGGTGATAAAACCAGGTCGTTTTCATCATTTTCCAAATCGAACACCGGCCGGGGTTCAAAAACAAAAAAGTATCCGGTGCGTGTAAACTTGGCAAGAAAGGCGCGGATGGTCACAACGCTTAAATCAGGATAAGCCTGGACCTTAAACAGGTCAAACGTGTATTGTGGTTGAACGGCCAAAACCAACGACGGGTTGATAGAATAGGAATAGGTTAGGGCAGGTGTTGCAGAAAAATATTGATTGCCGAAACCGGGTTTGCCCGTCGGTGTAAAAAATTCCGCCGAGGCAGCAAGGGCGTGTTTGCCTTTAACCCAAAAGGCATTGAGTATTGAAAAACGCAGATCACCAGAGCCGGTGGAGAACCCTTCGGATGCAGTGCCCGGCGACCTGCTGACCAGTTCGTAGGTCAGGGACAAACTCCAGCGGTTGACGCCAAGGTTGAGTTTGCTCCGGTTGTTGATCTGGGCGGCATCCCCTTCCTGGTCGAACGCTAAAAACGTGTACGAAATCCTGGATTGTACCCGGGTAGGGTCAACCCCCGATTCAGTGCGCAATTTTTCAAGTGCTATGGAATCGGTTTGGGCAAATACCGTTTGTATGGAAACAAAGGCTAGGAGAAATAGCGGTAGAATACGATTCATTTGGTTGTTTGTTTTATGGTTTGATTGCTTTCCTTGTTATGGCGATTTCCGGAACTTTCCAGGTTCCGTTGCGGATGCGTTCACCAGGGAGGTAGGTTCGGAAGGACATGGTGAATGGTCCATCGGGGCAGGGAAGCCAATTGTTCTCCCAATCCTTACCCGGCGAGGCATGTTGAATCAGAATGGTGGTACTGCCGTCGGCATTTTTGCGCAAATCGGGCAGCATGGCTCCGTTGATGACGTTTCGATTGAGTTCGTTTTTATACATGAACCGGCTTGGCAACCGATACAGCGTGAGGGACCAAAACCCGTCGACCGGTGGCAAATCGCCGGCCTTAAAGGTGATGACGTAATCGTTGCGGCCATCCAGGGGCTGGCCGTCGGCCTGGGTTGCCACCCCGTGCAGTCCCATAAACTCTTCAACCTGGTTGGCGTAAATTCCAACCCAGGCGCCAATGGCACGGGCCAGGTAATCGTTGTTCAATTGTTCGCGGGTACCGAACAACTCCGACGAATTGGTATAGGTCGGCAGCTTTTGCATCATGTCCTGCTTCGCCTGACGCATGCCTTTAAAAACTGCCTGTTCAAAGGCAGCATCGCGGACCACAAACGGTTTCCCAGGTTCAATGCCAATCTCCTTAAATCTTGCCCAAAGTGCTTTTTCGCTTGCATGGGGGTGGCAAAACGATAGCAGGTAATTCATCAGATTGAAAAAATCTGCAGACGGTTCGGATTGAGGTGTTTCTTGTGGTAATGGACCTTGCGACAGCGGCGCAGCCTGGGGAATTTTCTTTTTGCCCTGGTATTCCTGCAAACTACGGATGGTGTATTGGCTTTGCAGTTCGTGAACCCGGTTCAAATCCGATGGATTCCGGAGCTGTGTCCGAACGAGCAGATACACCAAATCCGTTTCGGAATACACCGTTTGCCGGATGCCTTTGGGTACCTTTTCCTTCCAACCTGCCGGGGCGATCAGAAAATCTCCGCCCTGGTTGCCTATGGTACGTTGGGAAAAAGTGAAAACAATTTGGGTGTACAAATCGTACAGCGGAAAACCGATGTAGCGATCACTTTCAAACGGCGGAATGGTGAGCACCAAGGGCCCATTCCTAAGATCGAGCACGGCATACGAATATGGAGTGTCGCCGTTAGGCGCAACAAACAAGGTATCCTCCGCAGTAGCTACGTTTTTTTCATGGAAAAACCGATTCATCGGAGCATATTTGGCATACGCCCTATCCTGGCAGGATTGGTACATGACCCGGTAGTTTTCCACCATGGGATACCCATACAAGTAGGCTTCGCGGGCAATGGACGCCACGGAATCGGGCGAAAAAACACCGGACTGAACCTGGGCAGTTGCTCTTCCTATGAACAAGCAACTCAGTGTAATCATTAGGAGAAGGCGCTGAACAGGCATTGGTCAATTTTGTTGGTTCTACCTAAAACCCGGCATATATGCCGTACTGGGTGTAAAGGTAGTTTTGTTTAAAAAATAATTTTTATTTTTTTTTAAAATAATTTTATTCCAACCATAAGCATTTATTTTTGTACCTTGAAAAAACCCTATGGAAAAGAGCTGCACTGACTGTTACTATTATGGAAAAATTGACCAAAGGCTTAAAAGCCAAAAACGAAATCATTACCCGTGCCACTGAAGTGTTCAACCAAAAAGGCATCCATACGACCTTAAACGAACTCGCCGAGGAACTTGGGCAGAGCATCAGCTACATCACAAACCATTTTCGCACCAAGGACTACTTGTTTGTCGCCATTGCACAACGGTACGAAGCGCAACACAAGGAAATAAATGTGCGATTCAACGAGGAGCCAGGATTCAATTTGAATAAGGTAGTCAGGCTGTTTTCCGCCATCATGGACAACCAGTACACCTACCGTTGCTCCATCATCGCGGTTTTTGCCAGCAGCAACAGCCAAAAGGCGCTCTTCCAGCAAGTCAACGAATCGTTTGTCAACAGCAGAAACAACATCCGGCAGTTTGTGGAAGCATTGGTCGCTACAGGTTACCTCGACCCCAGGGCTTTGTCCCCTACCGCTTACGAGGTTTTGAAATTCCAATTCATCAACCTGTTCATGGCCTGGCTTGTCAACCTGGAATTGTTCGATTATGAAATGGGCTATGAGGCAATGAAACCCATCTACCTGGAAGGCATCCTGAACTGTCTGCTGCCACATATGACACCTTTCGGAAGTGAGGCCTACAGCAAACTGAATTTTACGAAACTTTCCTGACACCTTTCAACCAGCAACCTCCTGCCCTTCTTCCATAAAAATACATTTGTTGATTGCCCTTACCTTCCGGTATAACCAACCTTTCTTTGCCTGCCTTTGACAATACCCTGCATCAACGGTTGCAAAGCATCAGACTTTTCCCATATTTGGCCTGCCTACCGACCAGACTAACCCAAACCAACCTCTGTGCTATTTATGAGAATTTTA
>JADLBE010000340.1 GCA_020847915.1 Saprospiraceae bacterium
AAACTCAAAGGTTACATCAGCTACGTTGCGACCAGAGTCTTTGTCGCCCACCGTCCAAGAAACGCCTTGCCAGGAGCCCATCAGCAGGGGTGTTTTTTCGTCGTTTTTACAGGCGTTGAATAACAAAATGGCTGAAATGAAAAGGCACAGGGAACGGACCATGGAATGAAATTTAAATGGTTAAATGTTTGCGTTTTAACGCTATTTGATGGTCTTATTGTTTGGGTAAATTTGACAGCACTGCGTTCCCAGGATTACATCCCCAAGCCAATCTTCAACCCAAAATCAATATGCAGTTGGTTGTACTGCCGGTAAGGTGTACTGCTGATGTAATAACCATTTCCAACCTGCTGAATGTATTGCCAGTTGCCAAATATGGTTCGCAGCCCTACGCCCAAAGAATAATCGATCAGCAACCCTGAACCGTAGATCTTTTGAAATCCGAAATTGATCAGCATGTCGAGGAACAATATATTTTCATCATCGTACTCATCTTCGAGCCTGATGAGATTGTGTGCAATGTCGGGGTCGGGTTTTTGGGCCTTCGAATATTTTTGAATCCACTTAAAATCGGGCCCTACATACGATCCTTTGAGCCCGCCACCCGGGAAATACAATCGTGGTGAAAGCAGAATCATGTAACCGGGTATGTTTTCACGGTATGCGTAATCGTAATAATTGCTACAGTCGAACCCGCCACAATCACCGGAATAAACAACTGAATACACGTTGGACTGAAACTTGTTTGCAACGGGTTTGAACGTTGGCCCCACGCCCGCCTGCAACCCAAGTCGATGGTTGATGGCGTATTCGTAATACACAGGAAAATAACCCCACAAAACTTCGAGGGGTTCCATCTTGATGAAATGTTTTTGATGTTCCAAAGGAATAGCAAACGCCTCATCGGAGACATCCTGTGCCAAAAGTCCAGGTGAAAACCATCCTGAAATTACAACCAATAAAAAAGCTAAAAGGAGTTTCATTGTAGTCAACATGGCTCAAAACTATTCAAAAATGTACATTTTCTGTATTACAGTTGGTTGATATGTTAATTATCCTTTAAAATCAATTTTCCCGCCAACGTTTTTCAAAAGCGCAACGTCAATCAGACAAATCCCTAGCGAGAAACAATCAACGCCATCACGAACTACCTGCTATGAAAGCAATCTGCCTGTGCCTGCCCCTGGCATTCTTGTATTTTTTATGCCTTACGAACCACCTCAGCGCCCAAACGACGTCTCAAAAGTTTACGGTTAGCGGTTACCTTTCCGATGCTTCCAGCGGTGAACGCCTCATCGGCGCCACCGTCATCGACAAACGCAGCGGCCAGGGAACCGTCAGCAACACGTTCGGGTTCTACAGCCTTACGCTGCCCACCGACACCCTCGAATTGTTTTTCAACTACATCGGTTACCAAAGTCAGCAACAAACCATTTTCCTGCGCGAAAACACCACCGTCAACATCTTGCTGGAACAGGCAGCGCTGATCAAAGAGGTTGAAATTGTGGCCGACAAGTACGAACGCATCGAAGAACGCACCCAAATGAGCCGCATCGATATACCCATCGAACAAATCAAAAGGGTGCCGGCACTGATGGGCGAAACAGACGTCTTGCGCGTCTTGCAATTGCTTCCCGGCGTATCGGGTGGGGGAGAAGGGCAATCGGGCATTTATGTGCGTGGTGGCGGTCCTGACCAAAACCTGATTCTGCTCGACGGCGTACCTGTGTACAACGCCAGCCACCTCTTCGGTTTTTTTTCGGTGTTTAATGCCGATGCCATCAAAGACGTGTCACTTACCAAAGGTGGTTTTCCTGCCCGATACGGCGGCCGTTTGAGCTCGGTCATTGAAATCAACATGAAAGAAGGCAATGAAAACGAGTTTCACGGCGAAGGATCCATCGGTGTCGTAGCTTCCAAACTGACGCTGGAAGGACCAATCCAAAAAGGCCGGTCGTCGTTTCTGGTATCTGCCCGACGCACCTACATCGATGTGATCGCCCGTCCCATCATTAAAAAGTCCTTTGAAGCCGACGGTGGCGAGGGCGTATCCGGCTATTATTTCTACGACATCAATGCCAAGGTAAACCACCGTTTTTCCGATAAAGACAGACTTTATTTGAGCTTTTATACCGGGAAAGACAAGTTTTACCTGAATTTTTCAGAAAACAACGAAACACCCTCGGAAAAATACACTTTCAATTTTGATACCGGGCTGGGTTGGGGCAACCTCACGGGCGCCGTACGGTGGAACCACATCCTGACACCCAAACTGTTTGCCAACACAACGTTTACGTACAGTCGTTACAATTTCAATACAAGAAACGGCGTCGGCGAGACGTCCGAATTGCCGGGTGAATTGCCCCAGAGTTCGTCCTACCTGTTAGAATATTTTTCAGGTATCGACGACATTGGTCTGAAATTAGACTTTGATTTCATGCCCAACCCGGCACACCTGATCAAGTTCGGAGCAAACACCATCCAACACCAGTTTCACCCGGGTGAATTTTACACCCGCGTTGTGGAAAGTGAATCCAAAATTGATGTAAGTACAACCCTCGCGCAACCTGATGTAAGCGCATTTGAGTTTGCCACCTACATCGAGGACGACTGGAAAGTAACCAACCGCCTGCGCCTGAACTACGGTTTGCATTTTTCGGGTTTCGTGCCCGACGGGAAATCCTATTTCTCGCTCCAGCCCCGTGCCAACGCCCGTTACCTGTTCAACAAAGGTTGGGCACTGAAAGGTGCATTCAGTACCATGCGGCAGTACATCCACCTGCTCACCAACGAAACCATCGGGTTGCCGACGGATTTGTGGCTGCCCACTACAAGTCAGGTTAAACCACAGGACAGTTGGCAGGCCGCACTCGGCGTGGCTAAAACCTTTGCCAAAAATTATGAATTCAGTGTGGAGGCGTATTACAAGGAAATGGACAATGTCATAGCATTTAAGGAAGGCGCCAGTGTGTTCCAGTTCGACGATTGGCAAAACAGGGTGGTACAGGGAGAAGGCACCGCGTACGGTTTTGAATTTTTTGTACAAAAGAAAAAAGGACGTTTCAGTGGATGGGTAGGATACACGCTTTCGTGGGCATGGCGCGAGTTTGAAGACCTGAACTTCGGCAACCGATACCCTTACAAATACGACCGCCGGCACGACTTTGAAATTGTGGGTACCTACGACATCATCCCCGAACGCATCCGGGTATCGGCTACCTGGGTTTTTGCCACAGGAAACGTAGCCACCTTCGGAACTTCGCGTTATCAGGCACCCGAACCCTATCAAAATCACCTGAGGTACACCTTCGTAACCACACATACACCCGAAAGAAACAACCTGCGTTACCCATCGTACAACCGCCTCGATTTCGGCGTCGATTTCATCAAAAAAAAGAAGTACTGGACCCGTACCTGGTCGGTCGGCGCATACAATGCTTACAATCGGAACAACCCGTTTTTTCTGTTTTTACAAACCGATGTGGATTTTGTTAACGGCCAGGCCGTTGAGAAATCTACCCTGCGGCAAGCAAGCCTGTTTCCGTTCATTCCTTACATCACGTATTCGTTCAAATTCTGAAAATCTTCTGTTTTAATTTTTTCAAACAAATAAATAAAATGTTAAGATTGTTAATTTTCGCATCCTATTTATTGCTTTTAAGCGCATGTTCAGAAGATTTTTTCAACCAGACGGTTGACATCGATCCGCCTGAATACGAAAAGCAAATGGTCACTCATGTGAAAACCGGCATCAACGATACCGCTATGGATTTGAGTGTGACACGCAATTACGGCGTCCTGGAAACAGTTCCCCCGGACGGCTGGGGAGTATCCAATGCGCTTGTAGAACTTTGGGAAGGTGACCAAAAATTGCGCACCTTTTCTCCGGAAGCAAACACCAATTACCTGTACATCACACCCTTGTCACCGGGTCTGTTTCAACCCGGACACACCTATACTTTGAAAATTAGTCACCCGGAATACGATACGGTTACCGCCGTTCAAACCATGCCTTATGCCCCTGCGGTTGATTCAGTAACCTACGATAAAGCAGGCGGCGTGAATGCTTTTGGGGAAGAGCTCAGCGACATCGATGTGTACCTTATGGACACGCCCGGCGAGCTGAATTATTATGAGATTGCCATCTTTGGTGAATACGTTTACGTCGATTCCATCTACGATGGATCAGGCAATTTGATCAGCGTGGACACCCTGGTTTTTGAATCCAGTTTTGAACCGGAAGGTTCCGACGATGCAAACGTTCAGCCGGGTTACAACAACACCTTACTCATCAGCGATCAGTTTTTTGACGGGAAGGCGTACAAACTCAATGCGCGTCTTTACCGAAATCAGGGAGAACCCACCAACTTTGCTGTGCACGTAAGGACCCTGACGGAGGACTATTTTTTGTACAGCATTTCAGCGCTTCGCAAATACGATTCGGAAGGTATACCTTTTGTTGAACCGGTTTCAGTACACGACAACCTGGACAAAGGCATCGGAATTTTTGGGCTCTACAATGAAACGGTCGTAAGGGTTAAGGAATAAGTGCAGGCGTATCGGTTTGGTTTTCGCGGGCTTCTTCCACCATATCTGCCGGCAACGCCTTGGTGGCACGTGCGCCTAGTTCCCGGATTTTTTCGGCCCGTCCCACCAGGGTGTCACCGCGTTTGGGTGAGTTGACCATTTTGTTCATGGCCTCGTCGTAGGCATTGCGGGCGGCGTCGAGCCTGGATCCTATGTTTCTAAGGTCTTCCACGAAGGCAACGAATTTGTCGTACAACAGCCCGCTTTGACGTGCAATTTCCAGTACCGAACGTGTTTGTTTTTCCTGTTTCCAAAGGTGGGCAACGGTTCGCAGGGTTGCAAGCAAACTGCCAGAGCTCACAAGTACGATGTTGCGTTCCAGGGCATCGGTAAACAACCGGGGATCCGCCTGCGATGCTGTACTCAGGGCACTTTCCAGGGGGATGAACAACAAAAGGTAGTCGGGTGAATTGATTTGGTAAAGCAGTTGGTAGTTTTTGCTGCTTAGGTCATTTACATGCCTCCGAATGCTTTCGATGTGTGCTTTCAGGTGCCCTTCGCGACGTTGAGGGTCATTTTCGTTGTGGTATTGTTCATAGGCTGTGAGCGATACCTTGGCGTCGAGTATAAGTTGCCGGTTTTCAGGCAATTGGATGATAAAATCGGGGCGTTTGGCAGCGCCGTCGTCGTCTCGAAACGTATTTTGCGTTACGAAATGTACACCTTTTTGCAAACCCGCCTTTTCAAGCAGTATTTCAAGTTGGTATTCTCCCCAGTTGCCCTGCACCTTGCTTTGTCCTTTGAGTGCTGAGGTGAGGTTGTGCGCGTCCTGACTGAGTTGTACGTTGAGGTCGCGCAGTTGTTCGATCTCCTTTTTCAGACTCACTTTTTCCTTGGTATCTTCCAGGAATTTGCGATCCACATTTTCTTCAAACTCCTTTATTTTTTCGCGAAGCGGCAACAACACCTGTTGAAGGTGGCGGTTTTGTTGTTCGTTGAAACGTTGTGATTTTTCTTCCAGCAACCTGTTTGCTACGTTTTCAAAAGCGGTACTGAATTGTTTTTGAAGTTGGTCAAGTTCTGTTTTTTGATGCAACATACGTTCCTCCAGGTGGCGTATGTTTTGATCACGTGCGGCAACCAGGGCATGGCTTTCCCGAAGGGCATTCTCCCGTTGGGTAAGTTCACTGCGCAACGTTTCGTTTTGTGATAAAATACTGTTGTACAAAGCTTTGGAGACCAAAGATTCACCGTCGTTGCTCACCAAAGCAGGCTTGCGCAGCACCGCAATAAGCACAACAACCAAAAGTATACCGATAAGCAGGAAGTAAAAACTTTGGTCCATAGGATAGGATTTGATGCAACAAATATAGCATCGTTTCTGACAAATTGTTTTATAAATACAGATTTTAAAATAAAAAATGTTTATAAAAAAAATTTATGCACTTTTTTTTACCCGTGCATCCATGATGGGTACCAAACGTCCGGCCGGACCCATCATGAACCATTAAACATCTTTTTACCATGACACGGAAACATCTTCTTATCGGCGCATTCGCCCTGAGCTTTTTTGCCACCGGTATCGCGGCCATTGCCATTAAAAACAACCACAACCAACGGACCATTACGGACATCAAGGCATCTCCTGTTTGTGAAAAACCGGCACAAACAACCTCAGTCGACGAATTGCCCGACCCGCCCAAAGCCACCACGGTTTCCCAAAAAACCGTTAAAAAAGGAACCCGCGGTCTCGTAACCCCAAGAGCCATTCCCAACTACGTAGACAAAGGCCTTGCCTGGCTTGCCAAAAACCAGCTTCCCAACGGCGCCTGGCCAGCCCACCCGGGCATGGGAAACAGTTACGATACCGATGATACCGGTTACAGACAGACCGATGACGTAAAAACCGTAGAAACCGATGTTGCCAGAAAAGTTGAAACCGGCGAAAAAAAGACCGGCAAACGCCAATCCAACACCAAACAACAATATTCAAACCTCGACCCCGCTTCCACGGCACTTGCCGCAACTGCCTTTATGCGCGCCGGCAACACGCTCACCGAAGGGCCTTACCGCCACAATGTGCGCAAAGCGCTGGATTTCCTGATCCTTACCGTCAGAGAGACACCCCTGAACAGCAGCAACATCGGCAACCATTCGGGAACACAACCCCAAAACAAACTGGGCCAAAACATCGACCTGGCCATGACCACACAGTTCCTTACCCGTGTACTCGCTGTTTGCCAAAACAATTCCCAAACCGATGCACAAACCCTGAAAGATGTACGTGATGCCCTGGAAAAATGCGTCGCCATGTTGCAAAACAGCCAGCAAAAAGACGGCAGCTGGACAGGCACGGGATGGGCGCCGGTACTCAACTCGGCCATGGCCAACAATGCCCTGGAATATGCTCAGGCACAAGGCATTACCGTGAGTGATGAAGTGCTCGTGCGTTCACAGCAATACCAAAGCGACAACGTATCCGAAGATGGCGCCGTTCGCACCGAAAGCGCTGCCGGTGTGGAACTTTATGCACTCACCAGCTCCAAACGCGCCAACGTGCAGGAAAGTAAAAAAGCGGAAAAATACCTCGACGCGCCGGTGAGCGCCTACAAAGACATGGATGCAGCAACCATTGAAAAGGAAATGAAAAAGAAAGGCGCCAAAGACGATGACGCCCGCCGCATGTCCAAAGCCGTTAAATCCTACAATTCTGCATCTGAAAGTTTGCAAAGCGACGTGGTTCTTCAGGGTTTCGGCAACAACGGCGGCGAAGAATTCCTGAGCTACATGATGAACAGCGAAGCCTGCGTGGCCGAAGGCCAGCAGCCATGGGACAAGTGGCACGATAAAATGGCCTCCCTTTTTGGAAAAATCCAAAATCCCGACGGCTCCTGGAGCGGTCACCACTGCATCACCACCAATGTATTTTGCACCGCAGCGGTGATCATGACTTTGACCGCTGACAGAGACCCCATTGCTTTTTAAATTGAATGACGAAATACGAAATTTGAAATTTGAAATATGAATTGGATTTACAGGAATTTGGCTTGAGGTGATCTTAGATATTCAATAACACACAGGCCAAAATCCTGTAAATCCAATTCATATTTCAAATTTCAAATTTCGTATCTCGTATCTCGTATTTCAATTTCCTCCCAACCCAACCCAATGAGAATATTACTCCTTTTCCTGCTCTTCCTCCAATGCTCCACGCAAAAGGAATCGCCGCTGTCTTCCGCGTGCAGTTGGCTTTGGTCTCAGCAGGCGCCCGACGGCGGCTGGCACAGCAATACCCATGGGATTTTGCAGGGCGGACTGGCGTATTCACCCTACATTTTATACACCTTGATGCAGGTGCCCGACAACATGTACCATCACCCACAAGACCAGAAAAAACGCGCTTTGGAGTTCATTCGCCGGAGCATCGGTGAGAACGGTCGGGTAGGGGAAACGGGTGCTGAAATATTGGAGTATCCCAATTATGCTACTTCCTACGCATTGCGTGTTTTGGTGCAGGAAAACGACCCGGTTGACGCCGACCGCATTCACAACATGCGCCGTTACCTGCTTTACGAACAATTCACGGAAAACAGGGGCATTTCACCCGATCAACTGGTGTACGGTGCCTGGGGTTTTGGTGAAAAACTGACGCACGGTTCCTTTGGTCACGTCGATTTGTCGCACACACGAAGGGTTTTGCAAGCATTGCAGGAAAGCAAAACAGATTCGATCACGTATGCACAGAAGGCGCGGTTTTTTCTGCGTATGGTTCAAAAAAGACCGGAAGAAACCCGTCCGCAACCACCGCTGGAAGAACCACATACGGTGCCTTACGATGGCGGGTTTTACAGTTCGCCCGTTGTTTGGGGATCCAACAAAGCAGGCATCAACGATGATTCCGTGCGGTATTTTCCCAGTTACGCCACCGCCACCGCCGACGGGTTGCTGGCCCTTTTGTCGGCCGGTGTTCCACCAAACGACCAACGCGTTTTGGATGCTTTGCTATGGTTGAAAAAACACGATGACCTGAGTCAGCCCGGAGGTATACCTACAAACAATCCGGCCCAATGGAACCTCGTTTTAAGGCTCTACCACCTGAGTTCCAGGGCCGATGTTTACCGAGCCCTCGCTTTGCCTGCAACAGAAATGATGCCCGCACTTGAAGTTTTACAACAATTCCAGCAATCCGATGGCAGCTATTCCAATCCCATGGGCGCCGGCAACAAAGAAGACGACCCACTTTTGGCTACTGTATTGGCCATCAATGTGTTGCATTTGTTGACGACTTCCAAAACTCACTAAATCAAACAAATCAAATCCTGAAATTCCTTTAATACAATACCCTCGTAAAAAACTTGGGACAAATCCTGACCCAATCCTGATAATCAAATCCTGAAAATCCTTTAATCTTGAAAATCCTGATGATACTTTTGCGCCATGAGCACAAAAAAGTATCCCACGCCAACAACGTTTACGCGCGAAACAAGCGCCAAAATGTTTGAAGAAGCCAAAAATTACTTTCCAGGTGGTGTACACTCGCCGGTACGCGCATTCAGGAGCGTTCAGGGTCCGCCCATCTTTTTTGAAAAGGGGGAAGGTTGCCACATCACCGATGTTGATGGTCAAATGTTCCTCGATTTTTGTTGCTCCTGGGGCCCGCTGATTTTGGGTCACTGTCCACCCACGGTGATCGAACGGGTTCAGGAAACGGTGGTGAACGGCATGTCGTTTGGCACCCCTACACCGCACGATCTGTTGATCGGCAAACTGGTGCTTGAAAATCACCGCTATTTTGAAATGATCCGTTTCGTAAGCAGCGGCACCGAGGCTGTGATGAGCGCCATTCGTTTGGCCCGCGGTGTAACGAAACGCAATAAAATCCTCAAATTTGAAGGTTGCTACCATGGCCACGTGGATTCACTCATGGTCAAAGCCGGTTCAGGGCTTGTGACCTTCGGCATAAGTACCTCGGCAGGTATTCCGGAGTCTTTTGTAAAAGAAACCATCGTGGTTCCACTTGCCGATCCGGAAGCGCTTGAACTGGCTTTGCGTGAACACGGTCACGACCTTGCCGCCATCATCGTGGAACCGGTACCGGCCAACAATGGCTTGTTGCTCCAGGACCGCAATTTCCTTCAACTGCTCCGTGAAAAAGCTACGGAATACGGCGCCATGCTTATTTTCGACGAGGTTATTTCCGGTTTCCGCGTCGGTTTTGAAGGTGCGGCTGGGTATTACGACATCCGTCCCGACATCGTGACTTATGGCAAAATCATCGGTGGCGGCATGCCCGTAGGCGCTTATGCAGCCAGCAAGGAAATTATGGAAAATGTAGCGCCTGTAGGTCCGGTTTACCAGGCGGGCACGCTTAGCGCCAATCCCGTGGCCATGGCCGCCGGGTTTGCTACCCTTACCGAGTTGCTGAAACCCGGTTTTTACGAGGCACTTGCCGAAAAAACACACTGGTTCACCGGCATCATTCAGGAACACGCCGACCGGAAAGGATTCAACTTCAGTATGCCACACATCGGTTCCATCTTTTGGCCGGTTTTTTCGCGCGAACACATCGAACGCGCCGACCAGATCGACCCGGCAGGCATGGAGTATTTCAAAAAAATGCACCTCGAGTGCCTGAAACGGGGCGTCTATTTCGGTCCCTCAGGTTATGAAGTCGGGTTTATTTCATCGGCACATACCCAGAATGATCTTGAATTCGCAGCAGGCGTCGTCAACGATTGTCTCGACATCGTCATGGGATAAAAATTCTATTTCAAATCAATAAGGGCTGTCCAAACACTAAGTACGCCCTCAGAAAGTTGTGTCCAAATCGGTCGAACCACGCCGTTATGGGCAGCAATATGGTTGTAGTCGCCAAAAAAAACCAGCTTGCTTGGATCAAATGGGGTTGTGCTGATTTTTCGGTTTACAAAAGTTGTACCGCCATCGCGGCTTACAGCCAGGTAAACATCGGTGCGTTTGTCGTTGTATGCCCGACGGTCGTAAAATACGGTGTACAAATAACCGGTGGTTTGGTCCACACACAACCAGGTCAGGAACTGGTGGTGTCCTTTTCCATCGTCGTTAACACGTTTGGGCTTGCCCCAGGTTTTGCCGCCATTGGAACTTTTTGCGATCCAAACGTCGGTGTCGTTGGCGCCGTTGCGCTGGTCGGTCCAGTTGACATATAGGGTACCGCGGTGCGGCCCTTCAGACAAATCGCACACCAATACGGGCATGCCGTTGCATCGGGTTAAACCGGGGATATCAAAGGTCCAGCCTCCCGGTTGTTCGGCCACCACGATGTCCTCGTTGAGCCATGTTAGGCCGCCGTCCAGCGAGCGGTCGAACCACAATTTGTTGTTCCAGGCCCAGCAAACGTATACTTCGCCGTTGGGCCCAACGGCAGGAACTGCTCCTTCGGGGGTGTAATCGTCGTCTTCACAATCGCCCTCAAACTGGTTGATGGCCCTGGCTTCAGTCCACGTTGAACCACCGTCGGTACTTTTGGAAAAAAGGATGCGGCTTTTGTCTTTTTCCTTATCCATGCTGCCATAGGCATCAAATTCGGTCCATGCGCAATACACCGCATGCGTTTTAGGATCTGTTGCCAGCCATTGTTTGTCCTGATCTTTGGGCGGACGTAAGCCGCAATAGGTGCCTTTGCTGTATGTTTTGCCGCCGTCGGTGCTTTTTTGGATGACGATACGGTCGAGCAATTTGGGACTGGACCAGCCTTTTCCTTCCGGATCGCTCAGGTGGGCGTAGTAAAAATTGCCGAGAGCATCGGCCACAATAACAGGATCACCAAAAACACCGTAGGGAGAATCAAGTATTTGACTTTGCCAGGTTTTTCCGCCGTCTTCACTCCAATAATAACGGTTGAGGATGGCGCCGGCCGCGATGTTAGAAATGTTGGTCGGGTTTATTGCAATGGTGGGTTCGCAAGGGCCAAATCCATCGTCTTTTTGGGATTGCGCGATAAGCACATTTTCAAAAGATTGGGGCAGTTCAAATGCACTTTTTTGTGTTTTGCGTGCAGCGCAACCTTGCCCTGACACAAGATACACAACAAAGAAAAAGTTTAAAATGACAATATTGGTTGGGCGCATGGTTTATTCTGTTTGTTGTCGCCGAAAAGTAGTTCAAATATTTGCCTGAAAAGGCGTTGTTTTGTGGCTTCATTGGACTGAAGGGTTCTTTTGGTCTGAAAATCAGGTAATTGTTATGCAGAAGGTAGTTTTGAAGGCGGGCAAGGATGAATTTGTCCGGCGTTTTCACCCATGGATATTTTCAGGCGCCGTCGCGCGTGTGGAAGGCGATAAACTTGCTGATGGCGATGTGGTTGAGGTAACCGACCACCGGGGCAATACCCTTGGCATAGGGCATTTTCACCACGGCAGCATAGCCGTCAGGCTTGTTCATTTTGGCGAAGCCGATGTTTCGCAACCAGCATTTTGGGTGCAAAAATTTCAGCAGGCGTGGCAGGTTCGGCAGGTGGCCGGATTGGTCGACAACCCACACACGGATTGTTTCCGTCTTTCCCACGGTGAAGGCGACGGCATGCCCGGACTGGTGGTTGATATTTACGGGGATGTGGCGGTTATGCAATGCCACAGCATCGGCATGCACCGGCAGCGCGAGGTGCTTACACAAGCCTTGCGCGAAACGCTCGGCAACAGGCTACGTGGTGTTTACGATAAAAGTGCGGAGGCTTTGCCCGGGAATTATGCTGCCCAAAATGCCAATGGTTGGCTTTGGAGCGTCGAAGCAGACATGCCGGTTCAGGCCATCGTGCGTGAAAACGGCATCCGTTTTAAAATCGACTGGCAAACCGGCCAAAAAACAGGTTTTTTCCTCGATCAACGCGACAACCGCCAGTTGTTGTCCTCATTTGCAGCCGGAAAAAGTGTTTTAAACACCTTCTGCTATACAGGTGGGTTTTCCTGTTACGCGCTCAAGGCAGGCGCTGAAAGGGTGGTCTCCGTGGATGTCTCTGCCAAGGCTATGGATCTTACGGCTGAAAACATCCTGCTCAACGCGCCGTTTACGGGCATCCATGAAGCACTTACAGAAGATGTTTTGCGTTTTTTCAAACACGACGAACAGCAATTCGACGTCGTGGTTGTTGATCCGCCTGCTTTTGCAAAAAGTTTGGATAAAAGGCACAACGCAGTGCAGGGGTACAAACGACTGAATGAAGCCGCCATCAGACACGTCAAACCCGGTGGAATCCTGTTCACCTTTTCTTGTTCTCAGGTGGTCGACAGGGAGTTGTTTTACCACACCATTGCAGCAGCAGCCATGGAAGCCGGCAGGCCTGCACGGGTGTTGCACCACCTGACCCAGGGCGCCGATCACCCCGTGAGCATGTTTCACCCTGAAGGCGCTTACCTGAAAGGACTGGTGTTGCACCTGACTTAGAACATGTTTTTTGGCTATTTTTGTTTTTTCAAGGCGAAAAATGAACCACGGTGATGGCTTCGTTATTTAGTTGTTTTAACCAATCAAACAAACTACCCAACATGCGTTCTTTCCTTTTTGTACTTACCCTCCTCGGCCTTTCGGCCTGCACGAGCCCTGACCTTCCGGAAATGGTGATGTGCCATGACCCATCAACAGCGATAACGGATTTCGCTTCGTTTGCATCCGACAAGGATTTTCGCGCCGCACACCCTGCTCCACTGCCAGTCAATGCTGTTCATGCAGGCAAAATGATTGAATTTCCTGTAGAAGGTGGCGCCAGCGGCAAAGCTTTTTTGATCAAATCACACGCAAAAACGGACAAATACCTGTTGCTTTTCCACGAATGGTGGGGCCTCAACGACTACATCAAAAACGAAGCCGCCATGTGGAGCCACGAGCTGGGCATCAATGTGATGGCCATCGATCTTTACGACGGTAACGTTGCAAAAATACCTGAAGAAGCTACCCAATACATGCAGGCAAATGATCCTGCCCGTTCGGTTGCCATCATCCGGGGCGCTGCGGCTTTCGCCGGTCCAAATGCCGATTTCCGTACCATGGGCTGGTGTTTCGGTGGCGGCTGGTCGATGCAGGCAGCACTGGCCCTCGGCGACAAAACCAAAGGTTGCGTGATGTACTACGGCATGCCCGAAAAAGATGTGGCCAAACTAAAAACGCTGGCCAGCGATGCCATTTTTATCCATGCTTCGCAGGACAAATGGATCAACGATGAAGTGGTTTCAGAATTTGAAAAAAACATGCTCAGCGCCGGTAAAAAACTGAACGTTTACCGCTACGATGCAGACCATGCATTCGCAAATCCGAGCGGACAACGCTACAACGACGCGGCTGCCAAAGAAGCCCGGGCAGTAGCAGCTACCTACCTTAGGGGTAAACAATAAAACCCCAATAAAGCACGGTGAGCAACCTACTTTTTAACCAAAGGTTGGTTGTTTTTCAGCAACTGAATTGCTTTGTCCACAGCCGGATCGTCGTCGTTAAGCACTTTAAAAAGTCCGGCCTCCTGGAAAAGTACTTTAGCGATACGTGCTTTAAGGTGCAATTTTAGTTCGTTTTTGCAACGAGCCAGCGCTTCCGGATCGGGTTTTACGCCTTCAGATTGCAGGAATGCAACAAAGGCATTCAGGTCGGTATCGCTGATGTTGAACGTATTGACAAACGAATTAAGATCGGAAGGAAGGCTGCTTCGTGGTTTGGTTTCCATCCATTTCGAAGCATAGTTGGGAATGCGTTGGCGGGCTTCGAAAAAGTAGTCGCTCACAAAACTGGTATCCAATGGAATGAATACGTCCGGTGTTACACCGCCGCCGCTGTATACCACCCTGCCCATGCCGGTATAAAACGGCGTTGTATCTGCCTGGGCAACACGTGAGGAATCCGACAATTCTCCGTTTGCCCACCTGCGTTCAGCCTCGCCGTCGTATTCGCCATGTTTGTAATCGCGTTGAATACAGCGGCCACTGGGCGTGAAATAACGCGCAACGGTAAGTCTGAGTGCGCCGCCGTCGCCAAGGGGATATTGTTCCTGTACGAGGCCTTTTCCGAACGATCGGCGGCCGATGATCCAGCCGCGGTCGTGATCCTGTATGGCGCCTGCAACAATCTCACTGGCTGAAGCGGATCCCTCGTCAATCAGTACGGCCACATTGTCTATGTTGAACTGCATGCGTCCGGAACTTTTGTAATTGTGCCTGTCTTCAGTGCGTCCTTCGGTATACACCAGCAGTTTACCTTCCGGAAACAATTGACTCAAAAGGTCAACCGCTTCATTCAAAAATCCACCTGGATTGCCCCGCAAATCAATGACCAGTTGCTTCATGGACTGACTTTCCACCATAGGTCTTAAAGCATCCATAAACTCCTGGTAGGTGCGTGCACTGAAACGGTTGATTTTTACATAACCGATGCCCGAATCAAGCATGTAGGCTACATCAACACATTTGATGGGTATGACGTCGCGTTTGATGGTGAAGTCGCGAATGTTGGAATCGCGGCCACGCAGGATGCCCAGCTTAACCTCGCTGCCTTTGGTCCCCCTCAACTTGTTGAAAATGCTTACGTTGTCTATTTTTACCCCAGCAACAAGGGAATCGTTGATGCGTATGATTTTATCGCCCGACAACAATCCTGCTGCTTCCGAGGGTCCGCCGGAAATGGGTGTTATGATTTGAATGGTGTCTTCTACAACCAGGAATTCAATGCCTACACCTTCAAAATCGCCGTTCATGTCGTCATCAACGGCTTTAAGTTCTTCGGGTGTTATGTAGGTGGAGTGGGGGTCGAGCAGTTCAAGCAGATGGCCAATGGCACCCACTTTTAAGGTGGATACGTCCACCGAATCTACGTAACGCGCATCTATGTAGCGCAGGATTTCGTCGAGCGTACCGGCCACTTGTCCGGCTTGATGGCCGCCCTGAAAAAAACGAAGGTTCTTTTCAGAACGTGGGAGTTGCAGGCCGATAAACATACCTGCAGCGAGCGTGGCGGCCAGAAGAAGAGGAAGGCGCACCTGGAATTTGGAATTGTCAGTCATGCAATGACGTCTGTTGTTGATTTATTTGCAAAAAAAAGATGCAAAAAATGTAAAATAAATAATTAAAAACCGTGTTTTGCAGCGTATTCATCAATCAAACACTACAATGTCTGAAAATTCAGAAATAGACCAACTTGACAGGCAAATTTTATCTCTGTTGATAGCCGATGGCAAAACACCGTACACCGACATTGCAAAGCAGCTTTTTGTTTCCAGCGGTACAATCCATGTACGCATGAAAAAAATGGAACAGCTAGGCATCGTCAAAGGTTCTACCATTCAAATCGATTACCAGAAGTTAGGGTACGACATCATGGCTTTTTTGGGCATCTACCTCGATAAAAGTTCCTTGTACGATGAAGTTGCCGAACAACTCAAACAAATTCCTGAAGTGGTAGAAGCCAACTACACCACGGGGTTGTACAGCATATTTGTCAAAATCGTGTGCAAAGATACAAATCACCTGCGCCTTGTCCTGCACGATAAAATTCAGAAAATATCAGGCATCCAGCGCACCGAAACATTCATTTCGCTGGAACAAAGTTTTACACGGCCAGTGGTGTTTTAGCAGGCAGCAGGCAGCAAAAAAAATACCCAATCATTTGTTTTTCAAACGATTGGGTATTTTTTTTGCTGCCTGCTGCCTGCTGCCTGCTGCCTGCTGCCTGCTATTTAACTATCGACAGTTTTTTGGTGCTGCGTCCTGCGCCATTGTCGAGTACGATGAAGTACAGACCGTTGGGGAGGGTGGCGATGGGAAGTGTGATGTTGTTTAATCCGCTGTTGATTCGAACGCCTTGAAGGCCCTGAACGCGACGGCCAACGGCGTCGAATACGTTGATGCTGGCATCGAAGTCAATGTCGGCCTGGATGGCTACATTGACGTTTTGTGCATCATTTGCAGGATTGGGCCATACCTGCCAGCTTGAAAGTCCTTCAACCTCGTTGGTGTTTGAGGTAAACGGCGTTTTGAATGTTTGCTGACGCGCTATGGCGCAGGTAGCGTATTCATTGAAAGGGCGAACACGCCAATAGTAGGTCCTGTTGGCTTGCAGCCCTTCAACAACAACCGAAGCCTGGTCGGTGATGAAGGTTTGTGCGTTTGGAGAACCGTAGTTGGTGGTGATGTCCACTTCCACGAGGTAAAGTGTTGCTCCGGGAACGGTGTTCCACTGAAGCATAACGTTGTCGAAGAATTGTGTGGTTTCACCGCTGATGGGCGCGACCAACAGGTCGGTAGGGGTGGTAATTTCGGTTGCTACCGGCGTGAAGGTATTGTCGAGGTAGTTGCGCTGAGGTGATTGGATATCTGCAGTGATCACATCCATTTGCATGGGTGTGAAGGCGTAATCATCGCAGCCTATGAAGTAACCCATGAAGTTGTTTTCCATAGGATCCACGGTTGCACCGAGCGGATCTTTAGCGCCGCCCGTGTATTGGTTGCAGCTTGTTGCGATGTAACCGAAGTTGTAATCCGGTGGCGTGTCTTCAAGTTCATCAGCGGCAATATTGGAGTTGCTGCCATTGGCACGTTCCGTAGCATAACCACCCGGTGAAAGTACCGGAGCAATGGGCCAGGTTGGATCGGTTGGTTCGAAAGGATTGGTTTCGTAACCAAGAAAGGTATGCATCAGGGTGAAAAAGTGCCCAAGTTCATGATCCAGGGTGCCGTTGCCGTTGCCGTTGGTTTGTGATTTGATGATCAGAAGCCAATCGTTTTGTGGAACATACCTTCCTAGAACTGTACCGAGTGAACCACTGGCTGCGATGCTGTTAACAACAAAGATGTTTACAGCATTTTGGTTGCGACGGTTTTGCATGATGAACGAATTCGTCTGATCGTCGTAAACACCATCATTGTTGATCGATTTGTCGAACAATCCGTATGTAGGGTGTGCGTCGAGGTAAAACTGCACATCCATCGCTGCGTAGGATTCGTTCAGCTGGCAAAGTTGGTCGAGCACGAACCTTTCCTTGTGTTTACCGTTTCCGGCCGCATCACCTACAAGGTGGAAGTGGACGGGAACGTAGGTGGTTGCACCACTGCGGTCGGAAACAGGCAGTGTTCCGTTTGCAATGGCAGCCT
>JADLBE010000341.1 GCA_020847915.1 Saprospiraceae bacterium
AGGTCCAGGCCGGTAATCATTTCTGTCACAGGGTGTTCTACCTGCAGACGGGTATTCATTTCCAGGAAATAAAAATTGCGTTTGTCATCAACCAGAAACTCGACGGTTCCTGCGCCTACGTAATTGCAGGAGCGTGCGACCTTAACGGCAGCTTCGCCCATGGCGCGGCGCATTTCGTGCGACAGGATGGCGCTTGGCGCTTCTTCCACCACTTTTTGGTGGCGTCGCTGGATGGAACATTCGCGTTCGAAAAGGTAAACGATGTTGCCGTGCGTATCACCGAGCACCTGAATTTCCACGTGCCGGGGAGAAGTGACAAATTTTTCGATAAAAACGGCGCCGTCGCCAAAAGCAGAAATGGCTTCTGAAATGGCGCGTTCCATTTGTTCGGGAAGTTCTTCTTCGTTTTCCACCAGTCGCATGCCCTTGCCACCGCCGCCTGCTGAGGCCTTGATGAGGATGGGAAAGCCCACTTCACGTGCAGTAACAATGGCAAGTTGTACATCGGTGATGGCTTCATCGATGCCTGGTACCATGGGCACCTCAAATTTTTTGGCGGCTTCTTTGGCGGCCAGTTTGCTGCCCATCACTTCTATGCTGGCCGGGTTGGGGCCGATGAACGTGAGTCCTGCCTGCTGTACCATGCGTGCAAAAACAGCATTTTCACTCAGAAATCCGTAGCCGGGGTGGATGCCCTGGGCGCCGGATTGAACGGCGACTTCAAGGATTTTTTCTGCCTTGAGGTAACTCTGCGAGGAAGGCGCCGGACCAATGCAATAGGCCTCGTCGGCAAATTCCACAAACGGCATGTTGCGGTCTGCTTCCGAATAAACAGCAACAGTTTGAATGCCCATTCGGCGGGCGGTACGCATAACACGAAGGGCAATTTCGCCGCGATTGGCAACAAGAATTTTTTGCATAAATGCAGATTGGATGTTTGTCGCAGCGAAAGTACGGTTTCCGGATTTTTACAACCGTGTATTTTTTTTGAGTTGGAAAATTAGCGCAAACTCAACTCAAACTCTACGCGCCGGTTCTTGGCTTGCCCTTGTGTTGTGGCATTGGTTGCGATGGGTTTTGCCTCACCGTACCCTTTTGCCGTCAATCGCCCGGCTGAAATGCCTTTGTCGATGAGGTATTGGCGGCAACGTTGGGCCCTGCGTTCCGACAGTTTGAGGTTGAATGCGTCGCTGCCTTTGCTGTCGGTGTGGCCCGAAACAAAAACGTTTTGTTCGGGATATTTTTTCAGGACAGTTGACACCTTGTCGAGTACGCTTTGGGAATACGCAGTCAGGCGATCGGAACCGAATTCAAATTGCACACTGCGTTCGGCAAGCGCGATAACATCACGGTCTTCTTTTTTGAGTTCCGGACAGCCTTTGTTGCCTGCCAAACCACGTACATAGGGACACCGGTCGTCGAGGTCGTGGACACCGTCGCCGTCAGTGTCGGGGCAGCCTTTGTTGGCCATGGTGCCTTTCAGATCCGGACAAAGGTCGTCCGGATTGGTTACGCCATCACCATCGTTGTCGAGGAAAGGACATCCTTTGTCCGATGCCAAACCGGCCATGGTCGGGCAGGTGTCTTCGCTGTCGGGAATGCCATCACCGTCAGTGTCGGGACAGCCTTTAAAAGCCGTAAGACCAAAGATGGTGGGGCAGACATCCAATGCATCGGTGATGCCATCGGCGTCTGAATCAGGACAACCTTTAAGTGCCCGAAGGCCGGGAATGTCGGGGCAGTCGTCGATGTTGTCGGCCAGGCCGTCTTCGTCCTGGTCGGGACAGCCGTACAGGGCTCCTGGTCCGGGAACGTCGGGGCATTGGTCGATGTTGTCGGTAGTGCCGTCGCCGTCGGTATCGGGGCAGCCTCTGAAAAACGCTGATCCGGGCAGTTCCGGGCATACGTCGAGGGCGTCGCGGATACCGTCTTTGTCGGTATCCGGGCAGCCAAAGAATTTTTCGTCGCCGGCATGGTCGGGGCAAACATCGAGGGCATCGGTGATGCCATCCTTGTCTTTGTCCATCATGTCAAGCCGGTAAGCGAAGGTCATGCCGTAAAACATAAACCAATCGTTGGCATCGGGATTTCCGGAATATTTCACGCCATCAAGCCAGTCGGTGAAGGCGGGGTGCAGACTTGCTTCAAATCCGAGGCTTGACCGTTCACTCAAATCGAACCGAATACCTGCGCCGGTATTGAGCGACAACACCTGCATGCCTTTTTGTGATTCGAGGTCGCGGGGGTCAAAAAAGGCATTGTTGTCGTTATCTTCGTTGTAATCCGTTGTGGGTTTAAAAAAGGTCACACCCGGTCCTGCAAAAAGGTAAGGAGTTGCGATCGAATGAACGGCGCCTTTGGTATACCTGCTTTTGGCATTGAATTGCCATTCAAACAACAGGGAAGCTTCGTTGATTTGGGTGGAAAAATTCATACCACGTTCGGCACGTTCGTCCGAACGGGTATCGTCGCCACTGATGGATCCTCCCTGGTAATTCAGGCGGATGCCAATGGACTGGTTGAGATGGCGTTTGCAAAATAAGCCGTATCCGAATTGGGTTTCACGGATGACGGGGCCCCATGAGGTTGTTAGGTCACCGACGTAGTTGTTGCCTCCGATGTTAAAACCTACTTCCCAACGGGGCTGGGCAGACATAAAAATCGGTAGCGCGAACAACAAAAAAAACAAAGGGTATACCTTTATCATCTTTTACTGTTTGATTGATTAAAAAACCGAAAGCACTGCAAAGAACGCAATATTTATTCAAAAACAACTTAGAACCATGCGGAAACACATTAAAACATAGATAAGATTATAAAAAAACAACATAACATTATTTTTACACTGCCTTAACTACAGTTGCCATGTGTTTCCGCGTGGTCAAAGAGTTTGTTATTTTGAAGTCAATTCAAATTCCACACGTCGGTTCTGAGTCCTTCCTGCTTCGTTGAGGTTGGATGCAATGGGTTTGGATTCGCCGTAACCCACAGCTTTGAGTCGTGTAGCATCAACGCCTTTGCTGATCAGGTATTGACTGCAGGAGTTGGCGCGTTTTTCAGACATTTTTTGATTGGAAGCAACTTCGCCACGGCTGTCGGTATGACCGCTGATGGTGACCTTGTAATTTGGGTATTGCTTCAGCATGTCGGCCACTTTGTCGAGCACGAGTAAGGAAGCGGCGGTGAGTTTGTCGGAACCTGTTTGAAACTCAACCTTGCGTACGGCCATTGTGAGCGCTTCGCGTTCTTCTTTTTTCATTTCAGGGCAGCCGCCATTGGCAACCAAACCGTATTGCTGTGGGCAACGGTCGTCCTTGTCCGCCACACCATCGTTGTCGCCGTCAGGGCAGCCTTTCAGGGCTTTGGAACCTTTCAGGGTCGGGCACGCATCTTCCGTGTCGGGAATACCGTCAGCATCTTTATCTACGAACGGGCAGCCATTAAAACTGGCCGGACCGGCAATGGTCGGGCAATTGTCCAGTTTGTCTTCAATACCGTCCTTGTCGGTATCGGGGCAACCTTTAAACATTTCCACACCTGCCATGTTTGGGCATGCGTCATCGGCATCAGTAATGCCATCACCATCCATATCGGGACAACCTTTCAGCGATCCGGGACCGGCCAGGTCTGGACAATTGTCTTTATCGTCGGTAATGCCGTCGTTGTCGGTATCAGGGCAACCTTTGTAGAGGACAGAACCTGCAAGTGTAGGGCAAGCATCATCAAGGTCACGAATACCGTCTTTGTCGGTATCAGGGCATCCTTTGTGGGCTTCCAGGCCAGCGATTTCAGGGCAGAAATCGGCGGCATTGGTAAGGCCATCCTTGTCGGTATCTTTCATACCAAGGCGGTAAGACAATGAGACGCCGTAATGCATAAAAAGGTCGTTGTTGTCTGTATCACCGGAGTAACTAACACCATCGAGCCAGTCGTCGGCCACAGAATGCAGGCTGAATTCGAGGCCGAGGCTTGTCTGTTCGCTAAGGTCAATTCGAAGACCTCCTCCCAGATTTAAAGATACCTTTTGGTGGGCAGTTTGTGATGGCAAATCGCGCGGATCGAAAAAGGAATTGAGGTCGCTGTTTTCGTTGTAGTTGGTTTCCGGCGTGTAAAATGCGAATCCCGGTCCACCAAAAACGAAAGGTGTTATGATTTTTTTGATCGTACCGTCTTTGTACCGGTTTTTTGCCAGGATTTCCCAGTCCAACAGCAGGGCAATGTTGTCGATACGGGTAGTAAAGGACATTCCACGGTTTTGGCGGGAATCAAAGTTGGCGTCGTCACCACTGATGATGCCGCCTTTGTAGTTTAGGGCGAGGCCAAGATTTTGAGAAAAGTAACGCTTAACATAAGCGCCGTAACCGAACTTGGTTTCTTCAAAATCGGGATACCAGTTTTCGTTTAAGTCTCCCAAATAATTGGTACCACCCAAATTGAGTCCAATTTCCCAGTTTGCCTGGGAATACATATTGAAATGGGTAAACAGGAACAGTAAAAGTATGTAAGATTGTTTCATGGATCAGTTTGTAAATTACGTAGTAGCAGGTTAAGGCTTGTTTAGAGCTCTATGAATATGCACTTAGAAAATACTGTGCCAAAAATTTTAAATATAAAAAATCATACATTTGATATATATTCTAATATATAATTATGTATTAATTTTATTTTTTCAATTTTCAAATGTTTTTCTCTAAATTTGCGAACCGGACGGATACCACGGACGGCATTTGAGAGAAATATTTCATCTGCTTCGAGCAGTGTTTCGACAACACATGTTTTTTCTTCAAATGAGTCTAAACCTTTAACACTTGCTGTCAGCAATATCCTTCTGACAATACCCGTTACACAACCTTCAGTCGCCGGCGGCGTGTATACCCTACCCTGCCGGATCCAAAAAATGTTGCTGCTGCTGGTTTCACAAACTCGGTCGTACGTATTCAGAACTACGGCTTCGTCCCAACCATTTTGCTGCGCTTCCATAGCAGCCTGCACGTAACGCGCTGTGTTTAGTGACTTGATGTTCGAGAACCGGTCGACAGGCAACCGGACACCGTCACATACTCCCAACACAATCCCATTTGCCAACCAATCGAATTGCGGAGATTTCAGTTTTTCTGCCGTCATCATGAATCCAACTTCATGGCTCAACGGCATGTAAAGCCCCCCCGCGACACGCCACACCATCAGGCGCAGTCGATGGTTTGTCAAGTTCATTTTTTTAATTTCTTCCAAAAAAAAGGAATCCGACCATTCCGGGGGCGAAACCATGCCCAACCGATGTATGCCCTCTTTTAAACGCTCCCAATGCAAATGCCACAACGGTGTGCGCCCTTCAACAATTAGTATGGATTCAAATAACGCATCTCCGTAATACAATGCCCTTTGCATCAGGGACACGGCATCCGGCAAGTTGTTAAACAAATTGCCGTTTATGTTGACCGATTCAATCGCCTCAGAAAACCCACCTGCTTTCGATTGTTTCACTTTTTAGTCCGTTTTTATGAACCGATTAGTTTTAATCAATTTTCGCACTTTGGTATTCGCCATCTTCACGGTTTTGAGCTTTGTTTTGCTCCCGGTCAGTGGCACCACCCAAAACATTGCTTCCTGGTTTGAAAGCCAGCGCAGTGTTGCCCAATTCACCCCCATTGCACCCTTTTTGGAGGCACCGGCAGAGAGAAGTGCCCTCGTTTCAGAGGCGCTGAACAACCCTGTCCTTTTGCGCGCCTCTTCCCTGGATCTGGCAAGTTTGCGCACAGCTGAACTACCAGGCATCCTGCTTCAATTGCCAGGAATCGATGGCGAAGTTAGGGAGATTGAGCTTCTTCGCGTCGATATCTTAGCTCCTGATTTTACGGCCGTTGCGTCCTCCGGAGCTTCAGCCGATCGTCCTGGATTGCATTACCGGGGCCAGTTGCGCGACCAACCCGGCACAATTGCAGCCATCAGTATTTTCGATGACGGCATGATGGGTATGTTCGTAGATGCTTCCGGACAAACCTTCCAGCTCGGCGCACTGGAAAACGATCCCGAAACCTACGTTGTATACAACAGCAAGGATTTGCGCACCCAAATGCCTTTGGAATGTGGCGCCGACGAAGCGGCGTTGATTCCGGGAGACGAGGACGAACCTGTTGTCGGAGATCGCGGTGTAGGTTGCAAAACCGTTAAAATTTACTTTGAATGTGATTACAAACTGTACACGGACAAAGGTTCCAACCTGAACAATGCCGTAAATTATGTTACCGGTTTGTTCAATCAGGTGGCTACCCTGTATGCCAACGACAATGTAGGCGTAGCCATTTCACAGGTGTATGTATGGACAACACCCGACCCATACCAGGCTTTAACCAGCACCAGCGCTGTACTAACTGCCTTTCGCAACACCAGAGGTTCCAACCACAACGGTAACCTGGCGCACTTTTTAAGTACCCGAAGCCTGGGAGGCGGCATTGCCTACCTCGATGTGATTTGTTTCAAAGAATATGCCCATGGCGTTAGCGCCATTGCCGGAAGCTACCAGAATGTCCCGGTGTATTCCTGGTCGGTTGAAGTGGTTACACACGAACTTGGCCACAACCTTGGTGCCTGGCACACCCACTCCTGCTCCTGGCCCGGCGGCGCCATCGACAACTGCTATACACCAGAAGGTTCCTGTGCACCAGGTCAGCCTCCCGTAAACGGAGGCACCATCATGAGTTATTGCCACCTCACCGGCAATGGCATCAACTTTGTGCATGGATTCGGAACCCTTCCCGGAAACAGAATCCGCGACAAAGTGCTCAACGCAGCATGTCTGACGGCATCAGGCGCACCACCCACCGGATTGACCACAACAGGCATCACCGCAACATCGGCTGTATTGGGTTGGACAGCGGTGCCCGGAGCAACACAATACACCATACAATACAAAATAAGCTCCCTGAGCACCTGGCAAACTGTCAGCACAACTTCCAGTACGTTTAACCTGAGTGGATTATCGGCAAGTACCAGCTATCAATGGCAGGTAAAAACCGATTGTTCAGGTTATTCAACTATCGCAAGTTTTGCTACCACAGGCTCGGGCGCTGCACCATGCGCTGCACCTGTCGGCTTAACGGTGAACAGCGTCGGTGTAATTTCGGTACAACTTTCCTGGGCTTCCGTTGCCGGTGCATCCAATTACACCCTGCAGTACAAACCTGCCAGTTCAGGCACCTGGATCACCGGAGGCACCACGCTTTCGCCATCCTTCAATCTTTCCGGGCTGGCAGCCAACACCGCTTACCACTGGAGGGTTAAGGCCAGTTGTTCGGATTATTCGACCATATCCGCATTTACAACCCTGTCCCAGGGCGGAGGTAGCGGTTGCACTGCACCCTCCAACCTGAACACCACCAACATTACCACCTCAACGGCAAGGCTTGCGTGGAGCCCTGTAACCGGCGCCACGAGTTATACGTTGCAACTGCGTTTTGCGTCCTCCACCAGCTACTTTACCCTTGGAACGGTACCCGTTACTTCGGTTACCGTAAGTGGTTTGCAGGCAGGACAATCGTACTACTGGCGTGTAAAAGCCAATTGTTCGAACGTGTACTCCACACCGAAGTTCTTCACAACGGCAGCAGGCCTTAATGATCCCAATGTTTCTGCACAACCCGAAATATCGGTTCTGGCCTTGTACCCTAATCCTGCCGACGATGAAGTGCTTGTTCAGTTTGCAGGCGAAGCCGACGAAGTGCGTTTGCTTTCCATTACAGGTGCGGTTGTATTAAACGAACAAACATCGGGCGCCAGCCACAGGCTGTCGGTTGGGCATTTGCCTGCAGGCTTGTATGTTGTTCAAATTTATGGTCAGGGTGTTTTGCTAAACAGCGAAAAGCTGGCTGTGGTAAGACGGTAAAAATGTCGTTTTTATCCAACCCAGTTGGTGTCACCCGGGATTGGATTCAGGTTTCTAAGGTTGCAGTTACCATCACCAAACCTTAGTAGCAATGAAAACAATTCATGTGTATCTTTTACTTTTTGTGGCCGCCGGCGCCGCACTGTTTCAAAGTTGTGAAAACGACGTCAACACTGCGGCGGCGCTGGGTGCAGCGGTCAACGCTGCGCCCAGCCACGAAGAGATGGTCAAACGGGGTGAATATCTTGTAAACATCATGGTTTGCGACGATTGCCATTCTCCCAAGGCTCTTACGGCCGAAGGACCGGTCATCATCGACAGCCTGAGGCTTTCGGGGTTTAATCCCGCCGTCAGACTTCCCAAATTTGACCCCAAACTTACCCAGGAGCAACACGTAGGTCTTTTTTCGGCCGATTTGACTTCCATCGCAGGTCCTTGGGGTACCTCGTTTCCCGGAAACCTCACACCCGACGAATCGGGCATAGGCAACTGGACGGAGGAGCAGTTCATCAAATGTATACGCGAAGGCAAGTTGAAAGGTCTCGACGGTTCGCGCCCACTGCTGCCGCCCATGCCCTGGCAACAGTACCGCCTGGCTACCGACGACGATCTGAAGGCCATATTCGCCTTTCTCAAATCGCTCCGGCCGGTACGCAACATTGTTCCGCAGCCGTTGCCACCGGGTGTACAGTCGTAATCACTGTTGGTTTTGACTTTTAAACATGCGTCATCCCGAAGTTTTTGGGGTGACGCTTGTTTAAAATCAAAATTTTGAGCGCAACTTTTTTTATTCCCCAGCAACGCTCTAACATCATTTGTTGTCCAACCTATCAACCAAAATGAAAACGTCATGCGCATCGAATCCAAATCCTTTGGGGTAAGTCCCGCATTACAACCCTTCGTTGAAAGTTACTGGTTTTGCCAAAACGATCAGGAAGGGGAAGCATGGTCGTCGCTTCAAAGCTGTGTTCCTACCGGATGTATTGAAATGATATTCCAGGTAGGCGAAAAAGGCGGTATCGGGTTGATCAGGGATGTGTGGATGCCTTTCCCGGAAGCCTACGTAGTGGGTGTGAAACGCGATCCTGTCTATTGGAAATTACCCGCCGGCGG
>JADLBE010000342.1 GCA_020847915.1 Saprospiraceae bacterium
GGCAGCAGGCAGCAGGCAGCAGGCAGCAGGCAGCAGGCAGCAGGCAGCAGGCAGCAGGCAGCAGGCAGCAGGCAGCAGGCAGCAGGCAGCAAAAAAACACCCAATCGTTTGAAAACAAATAATTGGGTGTTTTTTTTGCTGCCTGCTGCCTGCTAACAGCTGCCTGCTAACAGCTTATCTATTTGCCCTCAAATTCAGGAAAAACTTGAATCCAAAATTCACCGAAACCGTTTTTGCTTTGGTGTAATAATCGCTTGAAAGTACAAATTCTGTGTTGCGAAACACGTCGGCGATGAAGAAGTATCCGAGTTCGACACCTACGGTGTAGTCGAGGTCTTCTATTTCCTCGCTGGCAAGCACCTCGGGATCATTGAAGGTGTACCGCAGCCCACCTTTGGCCATGGCGGTGAAAGCATTGCGTTTGGTTGCGGCACACTTGTCGCCGTTTGAGCGGTAAATACCCGCGCCTGCTTCGAGCAGGAGGTAAGGATCGATGTCGAACGATTCTCCCAGGTCTTCGGCCTGTGGAGCCACGTCGAAAGTAGCGCCGCCACCCAATCGGGCCACGCTCCAGTGGGTACCTACGTTCATGGCCGCATCGAGACCGAGGCCGACGACGTCCCCGATGTTTTCAACGTCGGGAGCATGCAGGTAAAAGTTGGGGATGTCGAGAAAAAGACGGGGCCCACCGTATTGGGCATGAGCTGTAAGGGCTGCCGTAACGCAGAAGGCAGTCAACAAAGATTTGAACATATGGGAAGGTTTAAATTCGCGACAAAGATACATGCCGCGCCTTTCCTGCTGCACCAAACCGAAAATTTTGTAATCCTAACGGACCAACGCCGGACAACGGATGCTGCCAAAATAATAATGGATGCCCACCATTAAGGTAACGTACGTGTCGTTGTTTTTGCCGTTGCCCCTTTGGCGACCGGGTTCGCCAATTTTGGGCTCCTCAGATCGGTCGACAAACATGGATGCAAGTTCACCGCGCTGGGCCTCTACGTCGCGCACGTCGGGATACACACCACTTACATCGTCGAGGTAATCGGTAAATACTTTTCGGGCGCAAAGTTCGACGTTGATGCTCCAACGGTACGAAAGGTCGGTTTTAAAACCTATGCCATACGCAAAAGCACCCTGGGTGGTGCTGTATTCTTCGCCGCGAAACTGTCCTTCGGTGCCCATATCCACCAAATCATACCAGGTTCCATCCAGCTCAGCACGAGGATTGTAATAAAAGACAGCCGGTCCGGCAAATACATAAGGTGTATAAAACAACTCACGGTGACCATGGACATAAGGCAGGAAGTTGAACTCAAAGGTCATGGCGCCGTCGTACATCGGACTTTTAAAATGGAGATTGCGCCGTTGTTCAAACGTGTTGTCTGAATCGCTGTCGTACGCGCTGAGTTGTCCGGCATGAAATCCGAATTTCAGGGCCAATCGGTCGTTGAAATTGAATCGTGCACTCAAGGCGCCTGCCAGGTGTGCGCGGTTGATGCGGAAGTTGGTATTCAAATCGCCGAAATAATTGGAAGCGCCACCCCATGCGCCAACTTCCCATCCGCGCATCTGAGCTAACGCGCCGGCCTGAAAACATACCATGGCTACAAGCAAACAACAAAGTCGTAAAATCGTCATTGGTTCTTTTTGTTGAAAAAACGGGGGCGAAGTTACAAGGAAAGGCGGGGATTTTACCTCCCACTCATTTTCTGTAACCGCAGATGCATAAAAACGACCGTTAGGTTGATCGTGGTATGTTTTGAAAGTTAAAAGTGGAAAGTGGAAAGCTGAAAGTAGAAAGCATGTACTTTCAGCTTTCAGCTTTCAGCTTTGGACCGATGATGGCTGGCCGTTGGGATATTTCATGGTAACAAAGTACGCCTTCGGCAAAATAGTGGCAAACCATACTTTTTCGGGTGGCGCCTTCGCGGATGATCGGGCTGCCTCCATGAAGCAGGTTGGCATGCCAGATGAGTACATCGCCTCTTTTGGCGAGAAAATATTGTTTTTCGAGCTTGTTTTGTGCGATGACTTCGGCGATTTTGCCTTCATAACGCTTGTTGCTGTCGTCGCCGATGGTGAGCAGGGTATTGCCCGAGTCGTAGTGTTCGGTGGTGACGTAGGGCAGGCGGTGACTGCCGGGGTAATAAAACAACGGACCGTTTTCCAGGGAGCAGTCCTCCAGGGCCGTCCAGGTAGCAATAAGGTAGCCCGGCGGCTCGGTGGTCATGTGAATGGAATCGGAATGTGCTTTTTGTTCGCTGCCGTGGGTAAAGTTCAACGTCTGAAAAGGCACCACAGGTTTGCCAAGCAGGAAGGACAACAATTGAAGCAGTTCCGGATTTTTGAAAAAACGCTCGTTGGCGAGTGCGCTTTTTTCAAAAAAGTTGAAAATTTTCCTTCCTGTGTAATTGAATCCTGTTTGGCCGCTGCTCAATTGATGGTCCACTTCCGCATTCAACAAATCGGTATCGGTTGGGGGATAAAAACCTTCCAGTACCATGAAACCATTTTGTAAAAATAGCTTCATTTTCTCCTGAACGTCTGGTTTGAACGAACCAAAATCCGGGTGTTGCACCAGAGCTTCCAAGGCATCCGGACGGTCGATCCACGGGACATCGGGGTGGTGTACACCGCCGAAATCCCTGCTGCCGAGGGGTGCAAAAATGCTCTTTTTGAGATGGTATTGTTTGTAAAGGCGTCGGTTGGGCGCCAGTTTTTGCGCATTGAAAAGGTTGTTGACCACATAAACAGCCTTCAGGCTGCGCAAAAAACCCGTGTATTTTTCAAAATAACGCTGAAACATGGGCGCAAGTTACACCGGATTCGCCGCCTTCACAAGCAATTGAAAACCGTTGCCGTGGATGTTCACGATTTCAATACCCGAGTCTTTAACCAGGTACTTGCGCAGTTTGGTGACAAATACATCCATCGATCGGGCAGTGAAATAGTTGTCCTCATGCCAGATCTTGGTAAGCGCTTCTGACCGTGGGGTTACGTCGTTGATGTATTTGCAAAACAGGCGCAATAGCTCGGCTTCCTTCGGACTCAATTTCCACTGATTTTCCTCCTGTGGGTTTCCGTCGCCGTAGGTAAGGATCCTCAGAGGATAATTGAAGTGGTATTTACCGATGATGTATTCGCGCTGGTCGTCGCGCGGATCGGTGTTTTTATGCAGGCGTTTGAGCACTGCCTGGATGCGCAGCAGAAGTTCTTCGGAGTTGAACGGCTTGGCGATGTAATCATCAGCGCCTATTTTGAAGCCCTGCAAAACATCTTCCTTCATGGTTTTGGCCGTTAGGAATATGATGGGCACTTCGGCGTCGCGTTCGCGGATTTCGCGGGCGAGTGTAAAACCGTCCTTGCGGGGCATCATGACATCGAGGATGCAAAGGTCATATTGGCCCTTTTTGAAGGCTTCGAGGCCCAAAACACCGTCGGTTGCTAATGTCACGGTATAATCGTGCATTTCGAGGTAGGAACGCAGAACGTCGCCGAAGTTTTGGTCGTCTTCGACAAGCAGAATTTTGTAATTTGCACTGGCCATAACAATCGATTCGATGAGTGGTAGTTGGATACGGCTTATAACGCAGGCATTTTGCGTTGTGGTATGCCATTGCATCCATTCTGACAATTTTGTTAAAATCAGCAAATATGTTGCTGTATGCCTTTCGGTTGCTGCTGGCAACAGCTTGTCGATTTTATTTGCCATAAACATTTACGGCATGCAACTTCGTACAACCTTGCTTGTCCTTAGCAAACCCAGGGACAAATAGACGAAAATCAAGACCTACCCAGCGTTATGAAAACAATCGCGACCTTTATTACGATCACCCTTATGATGTTGCTTCCTTTTTGCAGCGCATCACTTTTTTCCCAAACCAACACTCCCTCCTCCGGTCAGCCCGAAAAAAGAGTGATGATCAGCAAATACACCATCGAACCGGATGGCAGTGAAACCCGGGAAACCATCGTAAAAAAGGGCAAAGCCGCCGAGGACTTCGACATCGATGCCTACCTCAAGGCCAACAAAGCGGACAACGTTCAAATCAATGTACGCATCGAATCTACCGATGCCGAAAGTGATGTGGTGATTGAACGCAGCAGCGGCAACCGCAACTCCAGCCAACAACCCTCAACGAGCAACACACCGCGCAAAAAAACAGGTGATACCCGTGCCTTTTTCGGCGTAGAGCCCGACCAGGACGAAGATGAGGACGAACCCGGACTCACGGTCCAAACCATTGCCGGCTCAGCAGCTCAAAATGCCGGGTTAAAAACAAACGACATCATCCTGCGCCTCGACGGTCAGGAAGTGAACGAATGGGATGACCTTTCTCAAATCGTAGCACGGCACAAAGCCGGCGACCAAATGATCGTGGAATACAGCCGCCTCGGAAAAAAAGACCAAACCACGGTAACCCTCACATCCCGTAGCGAAGTGCCCAGCACCCTTTGCGAACCCAAAGGATACCTGGGTGTCAGCGAACTTCGTCAAACCGACAGGGGTGTAGCCGTGGACGTGGTGAGCAACTCGGCCGCCAAACAAGCAGGACTCAAAAACGGCGACGTCATCACTGAAATGGGTGGGTACCCCATCCGCGATTGGGAAGACATCTCCGATGTCATCAACAGCTCCAAACCCGGCGATCAGGTACGTATCCGTTACGACCGCAACGGTCAAAGCATGGAAAGCATAGCCAACATCGGCGTTTCCGACATTGAACTCAAAATGGACCACATCGGTGAGGCATTTGAAAAAAAATTCGCCCCGAAAACACAGATCGACCTCGAAGTTTCTGAAAAATCCGCCTGCCTCGGTGTATACACCCAGGGCGCTGCCATGGCCGACCAGCAAGGCGCAGAAATCATCGATTTTACCGATGTATCGGCCGCACGCGAAGCCGAGCTGACCACCGGCGACGTCATCATGTCGGTAAACGGCATTCGGGTAAAAAACCATTCGGACCTCTGGAATGAAATCGCCAAATACAAACCCGAAGAAAAAATCAACATCGAATTCCTGCGCGGTGAACAACCCAAAACCGCCGAAGCCGTCCTTAAATCATGCCGCGACAACAGCTCGAAGGTGTACATCATCGACAGCACCGGGCAGAATGAACCCGTAGAACGGTCCTTCTTCACCGACAACTGGGATGAAAAATCGCGCGAAAGTCTCGTAAACCGACAGGTCATTACCATCCAAAAAAGTGAAGAAGGCAGCGATAGCCCCAGAATGGACCCGCTACCCAACACCTCACCCGACCGTGCCCTGAAACTGAACGCCTACCGCGCATTCCCCAACCCTACCCCCGGACAGGTTACCGTGGAGTTTTCAGGCGAAGCAGTGGCCACTATCGTGTCGTTGTACGACCTCAGCGGCCGTCAGCTTTTCCGCGAAGAACTCAATGCATTCAACGGACGTTACGAACAACAATTCGACCTTTCCGCCTACGCCAAAGGCAA
>JADLBE010000343.1 GCA_020847915.1 Saprospiraceae bacterium
AAGAGTTCTTTCAATTTAATTTAAAAGACTAACCGACCAACCGACCAACCGACCAACCGACCAACCGACCAACCGACCAACAGACTTATTTTTCCGGATGCTGTACCTGTTCCCACCGGATGCCGATCATTTCCTCGAGTTGGAATTTGGCAATGAGCTGGTCGCTTTCGGCACGTATGCGTGCTTCCTGTGCCTGGTAATACATGGATGAAGCAGCGGAGTAATCCTCAAACGTGCGTTCGTCGTTTTTGTAAAGCTGCTGTATGAGTACGAAATTGTTGTACGACTCCTGTTCCACAAGCGTGCGGGTTTTTACCAGTTCCTGCATGAGTTTGAAACGTTGGTAGCGCGACAGGGTTTCGGCCCTGATCTCCAGTTTGCGCTGGTTAATTTCATGGCTTGCAATCTTGATTTCGCGTTTTTGAACATCGTTTTTAGGCTTTTGGCTCAAAATGTTGAACAAATTGACGTTGATGCCAAGGTTGTACCTCGGGTAAAACACGTTGCCCTGGTCGTCCGGGCCGTTGATGTTGGCCTCATTGATGTTGACGGTGGCCTGTACGTCGCGCATCCATTCCTTGCCTGTCACACGCGCCTCGTCCATCTCCCGCAGCATCTCTTCATTGGCTGCCGCACTTTGGGGCTGGTTGAGCCATGCCAGTTGTACGAGGTATTCGTTCAGGTCGCGGGCTTTAACATCCAACGGCTGCACCACTTCGTTAAAATCGACGAGTTGAGCGCAGAGTGAGCCGGCCTGAAGGATGGATAGCATGAGGGATAAGCACAGTCGAAAGAGGTTCATTTGGAAACGAATTAGGATGATACGGTTCGGTTGAATGCAGGATCAAAGTTTTTGAGCGTCAGCAGCAGGGCCAAAAAGATGTTGTAAATGATGTTCATGGGCTGCTGCAAAATGGCTTCCTGCGCATAACAAGCCACCGCAAGCATAAAACACCAGGTGGTTATGCCGGCATACAGGGCTTTGATGATCGGATCGCGGCAGCGGAAATAATAGTACAAACCGGTGCGCAATACCATGTAATGCAACAAAGTGTACAACAACAGCCCTATCCATCCCAGCTCCACACCCATGCGTACATAGCTCGAATCGTGCGGGAAATCCGACAATTCACTGTCTGGATTAAACCTTTTGCCCCAAATACCACAACTGCCAAGTCCTCCACCAATCGGATGGCTCTGAATGTAGGGCTGAATTTTTCTCTGGTTGGCCAGGCGCAGTTTCATCGAGGCGTCCTGCGATGGCCGGAATGCCGACTGGATGCGGTACACCACGCCGCTCGATGTGGATTTGAGCACAAAAACACCTCCGGCAAGCGCAAAAAAGCCTCCCACCAGCAATACCCTCCGGTTGAAGGTGAGTCCGCCGTAAAACAAGGCGCCCAATGGTACCAGCGCAAACGCCGTGCGTGTACCCGTGTAGGCCATGGCCCACAACGCCGTGCCCAGCATAACGGCCAGCAAAACACGGGTTTTTGCCCCCACCGGACCTACCATCAACGCTACGCAAAACATGGCAAAACAGGCCATAAGAATGCCAAAGGTGGTAGGGTCGTAACAAAACGACGGGATACGCATCATGTTCCATTGGTAATACAACTGGAATCGTTCGGCATCAGCGTAAATCCATGCTTTTTCAGCGGCACTGAACCCAAAATATTGTTGTTTCAAACCATATAAAGCGGATGCGAAACACAACACGACGATGAATTTCAGGATGTTCATGGCCGCCCGACGGTTGTTCCGGAACGCATAAACACCGATGAAAAAAACAATCTGCAAAATGGCCACACTGCGTACCGTGAACAACCAGGCCATCCTTGACTCTGCCCATGGATTAAGTACCTGTAAAATATTGTAATACAACCAGATGAGCACCACGTAACTCAACGGGTGACGGAGGAAAGACCAGTCACGCTCCTTGATTTGCCTTAACAATATACCGACCGCGCTGATCAGGATCAACAAATCAAGCAGGGTGCCTATGGGCGCGGAGGTGAATTTTGCACCAAAAACCACCATTAAAGCAGTGAAAAGCATCAAACCGAGGGCAAATGCAATGTTGAACATCGCATACACCATCAGAGGAATGCCGATCAGTACCAAAAAAACCAGCAAACTAACCTTAAGTTCGAGTGATGCAATAAGGTACGAAACGGGCAGTATGGCCAGCAAAAGCAAAGCCAGTCCAGCCGGATTGTTGAGTTTTTCAACCCAAACCTGCTGCCTGAACCATTGCCGAACCGTGTTCAGCGGTTGGTTTGCCGTGTCTTTCGCGCTGTTTTTCAAAAAATAAGGATTTTTAAACAAATGCCCAACAACGTAATTGCGATGAAAACATGCATGATGGTTTCCAAAAGCCTTTCTTGAGGCGTTAATTCAAATTTGGGTTCGCTCATGGGTTGATGTTTTTGATTCCGATGAGGTCGTACAATTGTTCAATCCGAACTTCCCAGGTGTTCTGCCGGGCGCGTTCGGACCTGCTTAAACATACGGCAGAAGCATTGTTCTGAAGCGCTTCACCCACTTGTCGGGTAAATTGTTCGTGGCTGGCCGCAAGGTAAATACAGTCGGAAAATCCGCGTATATCATCCGAAAAGGCCGTGGAAACAACGGATTTTCCCGCCGCCAGGTATTCGTTTATTTTCAAGGGATAAATGCTGTTTGTAAGGGTATTGCACAGGAAAGGGATGAGTACACAATCCATGTGTTGCAAAAATTGCGGCAACGCCTGCAGCGGTTTGCTGCCGGCAAGCACGACGTTGGGCAACCTGTCGATGCCCAGGGCCGACAGCTCCGGACTGTTCACCGGACCCACCAGCAGTACCGTGGCATGCGGGTAAGCCAACGCAGTTTTTTTGATCAAAGGAAAATCGATGCGCAGGGCGTCGAGGTTGCCGATGAATCCAATCACGGGCCCCGTCCGGCCCGCCAGTTCCGTTGGCCGGTCAAAACGTTCGTTCAAAGCCCGGGCAAAAAGTGTTACGTCGGCGGCATTGAAAAAGGTGTGAATGCGTTTTGCGTGTGGCTCGTGCAACCGGAACAGGTTGGACGAGGTTACCAAAGTCAAATCTGCCTCAGCCATGGCCTTGCGTTCCAAACCGGCGCCATGCCGCGCCGTGTACGGATCCTGGGTGATGTCGTCGATGCAGTGGTAAATTTGAAAAACAGCGCCCATGGCAGGCGGCAAAACACCTGCAAAAAATGGGTCGTAACAATTGATGTAAACGAATGGACCAACATTGTGCTTTCGCAACATGTTTTTGATCGTTTTCAAAACCACGTTTTGATTGTAATTGTGCAAGTTGTCGTAAAGGCGTCCGGGTGGCAAAAAATTGATCGGCAGGGTAGGGGGCGGTTGAACCACGGTAAAGTTGTGTGGTATGTCCGAAAATTGCTCGTATTGTACCTGTCCGCGCAGCAGGCCCGGCAGTCGGCGTTGCATCGCCTTGTCGCCACGTGTTTTTAACAAATCTTTCCACGAGTACGGGTGGTTCATATACCAAACCCTGTGTCTTCGCGCCAAAACGCGTGCCATGGCCAACGATATGGAGGCGTATGGGTTATCGTTTCGAAACAGCGAAAAAAACACAAATTCAGGAGTCTGCATGTATTTTCGTTTGGGACTTGGTTAAAAAGCGTTTGGCCATCTGCCATCCGATCTGGTAAAAATCGGCCATGTGAACAAAAGCGCGCCAGCCTTTTACACCGTAATGGCGGTTCAGGTACCATTGCATCCACACCATGGCCAGCGCATAACCTGTAAGTGTTGCCAGGGCCGCACCAATAATGCCAAAACGTTGTACCATCAGGTAACTCAGTACCAGGTTTACGGCTGCCGTAGCCAGGGTGCCCATAAAATTGACGCCCGGACGTCCGGTGGAGTCCAAAACCGTCCCAAACTGAACAGCAAAGGGCATAAACAAACCAAACAGCGCAGTGAGCCTCAAAACGCCGGCTGCATCACTGTAATCCTCTCCAGCCAGGATGCGGATGATGGGATGGGCGAAAACAGCCACCAACACCACAAAAGGAAGTACCATACACAAAATGGCGCCCACACTGCGCTCGTACAGGCGTTGCACGGCTGTCGGACCGTCGGTTACCATACTCGCCGCACTTTGTGGAAACACCACCGAGGCTATGCTGAACGAAGGCGCCTCCACCAGTTGGGTCACTTTACCCGCAGCATCGTACACGGCAAAAGCTGCCGGTCCGAGCAGTTGGCCTAGCGTGAGTTTGTCTACGTTTTTGTAAAACATGGTGCTTAGATTGGTGCCAAGCACAAATTTTCCATAATCCAGGAGCTTGCCCGCATTGTGCAGGACGTTGGAAAAATGCCAGGGGTGCCACGGCAAAAACCGTCGGGCAAAAAACCAGGAAACCACGGCGCCCGAAGCTGCCCCTGCACCCATGGCCAGGGCGAGTTCGTGGATTTGCAAAGGCCACCCGGTAATTTTACACACCAGCGCCCACACAAACACCGTGCCCCGCAGGAGAAAATTGCTCCAAAAAATGCCCCTGAATTCGAAATGAGACTGTTGTAAAAAATTGGCCTGACTCATCAGGGCCATGAACAGGTTGATGGCGGTGTAGATGGGTAAAATTTCCGTCAAACCCGGCGTTTGGTATTGGCGCACCATCCAGGGAAGCAAAAGCCACAACAAAGCGATGCTCGCGAAGGAGTACAATACATTGATTACAAACGACGCCTGCACCAATCCGGACTCTTCCCGCAGGTTGCCGCGGTGTACGGCCAATTGGCGCATAAGACCGTTTTGCAACAAGCCACTGCGCCCCATTTCCAAAAAATAGGTAAGCAGCACAAACAAAGCCCAGGTGGCAAACCCGTGTTTGCTCAACCCGCGCAGCAACAGCATGGCGGTTCCCAGCGCAAACGCAAGTCCTGTACCCTTTTCCAAAAGTGTCAGCGAACCCGCTCTGAGCCAGTATCTTCGATCCTTGGCCTGGTTGTTCATGTGGGCTTATTGCATGTTGCGTTCGTCGACCTGGGTAAGCACCGAGCCGGCAAATTGCCCTTCGATGCTTTGCAAAAATTCGATCGAGGTAAAATCGATGGGCCGCAGCACCGAATCGGCGTTGAAAACTGCGATCACCTGGTCTGCAAAAGGCGCCAGCTCCCGGGCGTCGGCGTAATGATTCAAAGCCGCGGCTTCAAGGAATATGAAATCGTAATGTCCACGCAAATCGCTCAAAAAAGCCCTGAAATGTTCCGGTTCGAACATTTCGGAAGGTGATTGACGCAAACCGGTGTTGTTGATAACATCCACCACAGGGGCAGGCCCTTTTCCGTTGTTTGGCAATTCAAAAACCTTTTCCAGCTGGTGTACTTTGATCAGCTTTAGCAACATGTCGCTGTTGGCCGAAATACCCGAAACCATAACTGGTTGTGGTGTTTTAAAATTTGTATCGAGCACAAGCACCTTTTTGTTGTTGGCTGCCAGCGAATGCGCCAAAGCTTGCAGGGTGAATGTTTTACCCTCCTGCGCCTGGGTGCTTACAAACAAATAAATATGTTGGCCGGTTTGCAAAAGCTGTGCACGCAAAGCGCGTAAACTCTCCCTAAATGCGACGAATTGCGGCTGATGGCCATTGCTGAAAAATACATTTTGAAAATGTATTCCCCGGGTTGAAACGGTGCTGATGGCGCCCATCAGCGGCAAATTGCCGGTGCGGTGGCGGAATATTTCCGGCGATTGCAAACTGCCGTCGAAATAGGCCAGCAAAAACAGCGCAATGGTACAAAACGTAGCCGCTACAATGCCTGCAAATGCGCTGATGACGATCTGGCGGTTGGGTTCGGGCCACTCGGGGAGCTGTGCGTTTTCAATGACACTAAGTGGATTCTCTGTATTTTCGAGTGCCAGCTCGGCATCGATGAGGTCGTCGTTGACTTTTGCAAATTCCTCCTGGGCGCGCTCCTGTTCGCTCTCGTAACTTTTGGCAACCTCGTCGTTGGCCACAAAACTACTCAGCTTGCCTTTCAGATTGCCAAGTTCGCGGTTCAGGTAATTGAGACTGTTGGAAGCTGCAATGCGGTCCAGGTCGGCCGATACCTTTTGTTTGTAAAGGTCTTCTTTCGTGGTCCGCGCGTTGTCGGTTTTGGGTTTGCCCAGTTGGGTTGCGTTTGCGCGTAAGGCCTGGTCCAGTTCGGTGCGGGTGGATTCCAGTTCGGTTTTGATGTCGGAATCTTTGCCGCCCGACTGTAGATTTTGGGCGGTCAACTGACGCATTTTTTCACTCAAAGCGTCGGTGTTGATTTTTTCAGCCACACGGTCGCGCGTTTCTACGGCGTGCAGCGACTGGCGGTCGTTCATGTATTGGTCTAGACGGCGCACCGATTCCTGCGATGATTGCAGTTTGGCACTCACTTCCTGCCTTTGCAGTTCAAGTTCGGTAATTTGGGTCACCAGCTCCTCGCTTTGCTTGCCCAGTGCAGGCAGTCCACGCTGGAAGAGGTAGTTGTAATACACGTTCCGGATGGAATCCACCACATTTTTTTTCTCGATGGCCAGTTTTTGATAAAAGGCTACGTTTTTCTTTTTTTCCCGAACCGCCAGGTTTTGGTAATAAGTCATGAAGCGCCTAACGTACGTATCGGCCATGTATTGGGAAAGTCGCGGATTTTCGGTGGTAATTTCGATGAGCAGGTAATCGGTTTCACCTTTGCGTTTTACGGCAAGACTTCGGCGCACAGCGTCGTGGTCGTACCCGTAGGCACGCGAAATTTTGTCGAGCAGGTAGTCGAACTCCTGGCTGAAGGCAGGGTCGCTGATGCTGTCGAGGTTGATGGCATTGATGGCTTTTTTCAGCTGGGCGGCTTCCGTGTCGCTGTAATCCGACAGGTTGCGCTGGGGTTGGCGGAAGGATTCGCCCGACGGGTTCAGGTCTTGCCGAAGCATTTGTACCGTCAG
>JADLBE010000344.1 GCA_020847915.1 Saprospiraceae bacterium
AGTGCGTATTTCATGACCATAAAAGACCGTCTGGCAGCCTTGCACCAACCCGACGGTCGCCGGATAACACCACACAAATACACGACGATCCACATCTGTACGGAGGAAGTGAACCTAACCGAACTGCCCCAAGGCAGGGTGATTGTTGCCTGCGCTTACCTTGCCAACAACACCGGCGTGTTTTTTTTGGCCATCGATGATGCCGGTGGGGAATATGTTTACAAACATTAAACAGGCTCTGATTTTTTCAAAAGGACCCCAAAAACATGTCCAAAAGCATTCGTTATACACTTTTTCTGCTTTTTTTTCTTCCTTTTGCAGCCATGGCTCAAATCGAGGTAGCCACAGAAGGCGTCGGTACGGGTGCCCCCGCCAAACCCGTCATTCCGGCCCGGTTGAAAACCGGTAAACCGCAGCTTTTTTGTTCTCAGGGAAATTGTGGCTACGTGCTCAACGACAGCTTCCTTATCCCCTTGCAATACATGGAACTGGAGCCAGAATATTCCGACTTTATGGTCGCCAGGCTGCACAGCAAAAAGTACGGCGTCATCAACAAACAAGGTGAAACGGTGCTGCCCTTTGACTATTTGGTGATGAAACGTGTAGCAGCCGGCACTTTGCTGGTAGGCATCAAAGGACAGGGGTATGGCCTTCTCAATCCACAAGGTAAAGTGCTGATACCGTTGGAATACCAATACGAACAGCACTACATCGATTCAGTCATGGTGTTCCATTCACCCGGCAAACAAAAAATCATCAAATTAATCGACGCCGATCAGGTGCAGGTGATTATGGAAGGTACTTTTGAGGAAATAGAAAAAGGACCGGACAACCGGCCATTTTTTTTTGTAAAAGAAAATGGCCGATGGGGCGTAATGCATTACAACAAACGCCTGCTGGTGCCCTGTTTGTACGACAAGATTCATCATATAGAAGAAAACCAGGTCATCGCCGAAAAAGACGGCAAATGGGGTGTGGTAAACCTCCAGGGCAAGGTGCTTGTGCCTTTCGAATACCGCAGAATCAACCCGCGTTTGCGGAACGGGTATTATGTTAACGGGAAATCGCCATTGCCGGGTCAGTGGCGGTGGGGCATGGTGGATAGCCTGGGCCAAACAATCCTGCCCAACGAATACCAAACGGTGTCGCTAAGCAACAACTGCGATATGTTTGAAATATTAAAGGGCGGCAAAACAGGTTTGGTGGATGCGACCGGGAAGATGCGTATTCCGCTGCAGTTTGGGGAAATTTACGAAGCCAAACACCCGGAATACAAAGTAGAAACCTCAAAAGACGGGGCGACCAAATCCGTTTACCAGGATGGTTATGGTCTGTATTTCAAAACACAAGATACCGCTTCCGTCAAACTTGGGTTGTGGCACGTGGACAAGGGTGAAATCCTGAAACCGCTGTACGAATCGGTTGAGGTGCTGCAGGTGAATGGTCCGTACGCAGCAACCCAAAACGGTAAAAAAGCCTTGTTCAGCAGTGAGGCAAAACAACTGACCGGCTTTGAATACAACTTTTTAAACGTGGATCGTTATCGGCCAAACCTGGTAAAAGCAGCATTGCCTGATCGAAAACATCAATTGCTTCGGTTGTCCGACGGCCAGCCCGTCGAAGCTGAATTTTACGATGAAATCCTGCAAATCGGAAACACCGACGGTTTGTATTTCATCACCAAAAAAGACCGTTTGGCGGCTTTGCACCAACCCGACGGCCGGCGGATAACACCGCACAAATACTCGACAATACACTACTGCATTGAGCCGGTGACCATTGACGGATTGCCCAAAGGCAGGATAATCGTTGCCTGTGCTTACCTTTCCAACGACACCGGTGCGTTTTTTTGGGCCATCGATGATGCCGGGGCGGAATATATTTACAAACCAAAATGATTGCTAAAACCAACATCATGAAAACTTTACACGTATTGTTTCTGCTTGCAGCCGGCTTGTTGCTGCTTACCGGATGCCCGGTAAACACCGATTACCCACTCGCCCCAAAAGGCACCACCAGGCTGGACAAAAAACTCATCGGCGCCTGGACAACCGACGCAGAAGAACCTGCCGTTAAAACAGTGAACATTGAAAAGGGCATGGTTGACAATACGTACAAAATCACCGTCACGGAACGTGGTCCTATGTACGCACCAGAAACCGATGATTTCACCGGATGGTTGACGGAATTGGGTGGAAAAACATTCCTGGTATTGCAGTCTGTACTCGAAGGCACCCCTCAGGAGGCGTATTTCCTCTACCATGTGGACATCGAAAAAAACACCATCACGACCCACGATTGCAAAATGCTGGTAGGCGGTATGGATGCCGTTGTATCCACGGAGACTTTCCAGCAGGAAATCCTCGCCTCCATGAAAAAATCTGATTTTCTCGACGAGGAGATCGTTTGGAAGCGGGTGAAATAAGCCAACGCGCAAAAGAAACCATATGAAATACCTCTATTTTGCCTTTTTTGCCCTCTTTTTTATCCAAAACCTTTCAGCCCAATACGGCGTGGAAACCGACCCTTTAACCGGCAAAAAAGGGCTTGTGGATCCCATCGACGGTCGAAAAATTTTACCGTTTGAATTTGACAACGTGCAACCCTGGGCCAGCGATACACTGGTGTCCGTAACCAAAGGCAAACTAAAAGGATTGTATGGTGAAAAAAGCGGTCGGCTTTTGATTCCTGTAGCCTACGACGAGATCGATTTGAGCTGGCAAACAGGAAGTAAACTTGGCTACGCAGGTGTAAAAAAAGACGGCAAACTTGGCCTGTACAATTTTAAGGGGAAACAGGTTTTGCCTACGCAATACGAATACGTTCGCGCGGTGTTTGCCGACCTGCTGGTAGCGCGTGTGGTCGGTGATACCGTGTTGCAGTTTTTTGATGCCTTGGGCAAACCTTTGTTTAAAACACCCGGCTATACCGCCTGGCCCGGATTTGACAACAACACCACGGAAATCATCCGTGCCGACAACGCGCGTTATTTCCGCAACAAAAAAGGACAAACCGTTTTTCCGGAAAACATCTCCTTCGGGCGCTGGACCGACGGCAAGGTGGTGATGTGTGCCAACATAACGGGAAAAGTCACCAACCACGGTTTGTTGTCGTGGTCGGGCGATACCATTTTGCCTTGCATCTACGACCACATCATTCCCGTGCCACCAGGGCGATTTCTGGTAAAAACAACCGACAGACGTATCGGTATGGTGAACGAAAAGGGAGCCTTTCTCATTCCCCTCGAAACCAAACAATTGATATCGGAAGGACATGTATTTATACGGCGCGCCGAATTTGATCGATATGCGGACATCGTTTACGACACCGATGGAAACGTGCTTTTGGAAAAAGTAAACTTTGTCCAATATTCAACCAATCGTCTGTACATGCATCCCATGCCCGTGCCAAAATCGGGCATCTATTTTCTGGCAAATAAAAATGGTCAGTACACCGGCAACAGCACAGGTTTTTTCAATGCCGATGGAAAGGTCATTCTTCCCATGGAGTACAGTGACATCCAATTTTTTTCCGAAAAACACGCCATTCTGGCCCTTTCCAAAGGAGCTTACACCATTTGGAACCTGCAAGGGAAACAGGTTGTGCCCGGGCGTTTCGAACATCTCAAATTCTGCACCGATCCCAATGTATTGTTCGGTGTGCCGGAGGGTAGTGAAAAATGGGGCTTTGTACACCTGGACAAGCCTGGTGAAGCAAGGTTTGAATATGATGCGATCAACAACTTTCTATGGTCGAATTATTTTTCGGTGATGGTCAACAAGCAATATTTCCTGCATGCCCCGTCCGGCAAACGTATCAACAACGAAGGTTTTGTGTACATCGGCGTGCCTGGTCGGGAGCATTACGAAGCATGGCGTGCGGCTGGGAAAAAAGGCAAATTGGTAGCGCAAGGCACACGTGTGCAGGAATACAACAGCCCGTGGGTGGGTTTTGATGAAAAAGGTAAGGCGTATGAATTTAAGGCACTTGAAGAGGATCTCATGTTTGAGGCGCCGCCAATGATTGAAGAGCTTATTGAGGAGAAGGATTGAGTAACAAAAGCGTTCGCCATGAAAAGATGTTTTTTTACCTTGTATTTTGCCTTGTTGTGTTTCACAGAAAATGTCGAGGCTACCGCCTTACATAGGAATCCGTTGGTGTCCGTCATAAAAACCGACACGGTGTTTCCGCCTTACACAGTTTGGACCGACTTTATCCGCGTTGTGGTCGGCACAAAAACACCCGATGGTTTCAAAAATATGGGACTGCTCAACTGGGAGGGTGATACCGTGTTGCCATGTCGGTATTCGGAAGTTTCTCCGGCAGGTTCTGATAAGTTTTTTGTTGTAGCCGAGTCGGGCGAAAGTGGTGTGGCCGATGGAAAAGGAATTTTTGTTGTTCCCCTGGAGGAGGGCCGCATCATCCGGAAAGGCAAAGTTTTTGTGCGTTTGGGTGGCCTGTACCAGAACAAGGTGTACGGTTTGGATGGAAAATTACTCCTCGACAGCGTTGGTTACCGCAATGTTGAACCGTACAACACGTATCCCGACCACCATGCAGAGCGTTATTTTCTGGTCAGTACAAAAGAGCCCAACAGCATGGGTTTGTTTAGCGACACCGGCACGCTGATCCTGCCCATGCGTTTTGCCCACATCGTCTACATCACCGACCGCCACTTGCTTGCAGCGAAGAACGGAGAAGCTTTGGAGTTGTACGATTTCAATGGTACTCAAGTTGTACCCGACCGGTTTTTTCCGCTGGGTTACACACCTGATCCGACCTTGATGTATGGCGAAAAAGAAGGGACCGGAAAATGGGGTTTCATCCACGTCAGTGAGCCCTGGAAGAACAAGTTCGAATACGACGAAATCAAGTACGGTGGTTTCGGCACGTGTTTTTTGGTGCGGGAAGCCGGAGCAAACTACCTGCACGGCGCCGACGGTCAACGCCTCAATCCCAAGCCACTGCCCGCCGTTGAGCAACCACGGCATTGGCACCGGCTGTATTGGGAAACACAAAACCTGCCCGAAAATCTGGTTGCGGTTCAATTTACCTCAAATCAACCCGGCAGCATCTGGTATGGGTTCGGCGACAAAGGCAGCGTGTACAAATTTAAAACGCCGAAGGAAGGCTGGGGAGAATTCCAGAAACTTCAACCTAAAATGGAGGAAATGCTGGAGAAGAATTGATTTCACTTGGCATATTTATCTTCCAACCACAAGTTTTTTGGCGCCCCCAAACCGCGATCCGTCCCACATTTCCACCCAATACATGCCTGAGGATAAACCATCGGTTTCGAGGCGTATTTGTGGTCCAAAAACCGTTTCCAACCTGCGCACCACCGATCCCTGGCTGTTGCGGACTACGACCGAGGCGCCGTCCGTTTGTGTCCCACTGGCACAGGTAATGGTGGCATAAGTGTTTGCCGGATTGGGGTGAATACTCCAGTTTGCGGGTTCGATGGTGTTGATTGTGCCGGTTGCCAATTGTACCAACACATAATCTTCCCATTGACAACCTGTTGGCGACGTCACGGTCACAGCATAGTAGCCAGGCTGTGTCACCACAATGGTTTGGGAAGTTTCACCGGTAGACCACAAAAAACTGGCGCCATCAATCCAACCGGGATTCAGGGTAACAGTCTGGCCTGACTGAAGTTGTCGCACCGTGCCCAGGTCTGGACGTGCATCGAGATTTCCATTAGCATACCAGGTTTGCAGCAATTCGAGGGTAGGTTGTACAATGTTGCTGATGTTTGGACAAGGGTGTTCAATGTCCGGATGGAAAGTAAATGCCAAACCCATGCTGAACGTTTGGGTGGGTTGCAAAACGAAAGGCCCGTGGGAAGCGACGCTGGTAAAATCGTAAACTGCGGGAAACGAGTTGTTGCACATCGACCAGCCCTGTGGGTCGGATGGGTTGTCTGGAAATGCTATTGGTACAACGTCTGAACTGCCCGGATTGTAACCCGTACCACCGTAGGTCAGCGGTGTGCCATCGCGCCATGTTCCAGTCAGGTAGTTGTAATACTCGTTGGGTAAAATTGGTTGGTTGGCGCCCATGGGTATGGATCCTCCACTGCCAATAAACATGGGTGTGAAATGACTCAATTCGCGGTTGAGAAAAGTAATGCTTTGTACCGGTATTTGAGAACCGAATCCATTGACGTCCAAACAATCTGCATCATTTGCCGTGGCATTGTATGCATAAAAAGTTTTTACATCGGGTAAAACACCCAGGTAATCATCGGTGTAACACCCCAAATCAAAATCGGTAAAAAAGCCCATGAAGATGCTGTCGGCCCGTTCGTTTGCCATGTTTTTTATGTCAAAATGGGCGAAAAAAGACCCGTTGATGGTGGGGTCGCCAACACAATCGTAGGTGTATATTTCAATCTCCAAATTGAATTCAAGCATGTTTCCATTGCTTTGTTCGTGCGAGGTTTTGTCGTTGAAACACATCCAAACCATTTGGTCACCTTTTATTTCCGGGTAATCGCCATCGTACACGTTGTACAGGCCGTCGTTGTTGACATCAACAAAAGGAGCAGGGAATAGGTCGGGATTGGTCGTAACAGGTAAAAAACCGAGGTTGTATTTGAAATGGGGGTTGCCTTTTCCGGGCCAGGTAAGCAGATCAAAAGGCACGGGATTGTCGAGGCTTCCATCGGTGTCGAAATCCAACCGCATGGATTTGATCTCCTTTCTGGTTGCCAGCCAAACCTGGTCGAAATCGTCCGGTTGCCCGTTGAAGGGCCCATTGGCGAAATCAGAAAAAGGGACGTCATACTGGGAAACCGCCAATTTCAAATTTCCTTCAGGATCAACACCGCCGATCCATGGAGAAAACGTAAATATGGTGGCTGCTGAGTCGTTGGTACTTAGGAATGTCGCGTTTTCACCATCAAAAAACATGGAGGGTTTGGGGAAAAGGGTGGCTTCCAATAAGGTTGATTTCAACCGCCTTTCTTTAAAAACTGTTTTTTGCGGAACATCCGTTTGTCCGAAACCATCCGTTTTGAGTACATGGATCGTGCCCGGAGTGGCAGCTCTTGCCAAAACGACGTAACCTCCGTCGGAACCCGGAAGCAAATGCAAACCTGTGCCTTTGGTGTAGGTTTGTTGCCACAAAACACTGCCGTTGGATGCCAGCAGGGTGAGCACGATGTTGCCTTCGGCCGACAAACCGGTGGCTGTAAACGTAAAGTCCGGATTGCCCAAAACGTCAAAATAATCCTTATCGGAAGTTTCTTCGCGCCATAATTCTGTGCCGTTGTTATCCATGCGCAGTACCACGGCCGAGTTGTTTGTGTTTTGGCCGCAGGCCACCAAACCATTGGGTGTGGAAGCAAGAGAACGGATGTTGAATCCGTGGTTTTGAGTCCACAAAAGGTCGCCGTTTTCATCCAGGGCAATGATTTTTCCGGCAGCATCGGCAGCAATGAGGCGGTTGTTGTTTTGCAAAACAGCGGTTGCCGCCATATTGAACGGACGCATCCAAACTTCCGTAAATCCCGTCGCAGGATCGTACGTCATTTTGCGGTAAAACTGTTTGCCGATCACCAAAATGGAACCGTCGGGTTGTTCCAAAAGGGTTGGGCGTTGGCCAGAAACCTGTCCCAAACTATCTGCAATGGTAACGGTGTTAACCATGCCAAGACCACTTGCGCCAGGCCGGTATTCCGTCAGGAAATAGCCTGTCGGAGGCGTTACGTTGCGCCTGGCCAGGATAAAATAGGGATGGCCGGTTACGGGGTGGTATCTTTTTAAAACATCGCTGGTGAACTGAGAAATGGCCGGGATGGTAAAACTTCCTAAAGCGGTACCAAATTTGTCCAATTGCACCGCATTTTTATCGTTGGCAACCACATACCCATCGCCATCGGCAGACATGTCGTAAAAAGTAGGAAGCACCGATGAAAATGGCAGTGTCCGGTACCAGGTGGTTTGGCCAAACAGCAAAACCGGCAATAACATGCCCAATAAGCAAGTGAATGTTTTTTGCATGGGTAAGGTTTTAACAAAGGTGCTGGCTAATCCATACGGATCAGCATTTTAAAACCTTTATTTTACAACAAGTTTTACCCATTAGTCAGGTTTTACGGTTTGATTAGGGTGTGTCTGAAAAATACTGCCGGAGATGCGTTTCAGCCCGGCGGGTATTTTTCAGACACACCCTAATTCAACCGTCACCGCCCAACCACAAGTTTTTTGGCGCCTCCAAACTGCGATCCATACCATATTTCTACCCAGTACATGCCTGAGGACAAACTGGCGGTGTCGAGGCGGTATTGCGGTCCTGAAACTGCTTCTAACCTGCGCACCACCGATCCCTGACTGTTGCGGAAAAGTACCATGACATCTCCTGTCTCTACGCCATTGTTAAAGGTGATCAATGCAGAACCACTTGCGGGGTTGGGATGAATGGTCCATGCTGCCGGTGTGGAAATTGTGTTTGTGCCTGTGCTCAGTTGTACCAGAACATTGTCTTCCCACTGACAACCGGTAGCCGACGTAGCCGTGACGGCATAGGCGCCGGGTTGGGTCACCGTGATGCTTGGTGTGTTTGCACCTGTGGACCAGGAATAATTGGTGCCGCCGGGCAGACCGGCATCCAATGTGATGCTTTGTCCGGATATCAGGGATACTACCTGGCCAAGATCCAGTTGGGCATCGAGGGCCCCGTCGGATTGCCAGGTTTGCATTTGGGCAACCGTAGGTTTAACAGCGCTGAAGATGTCGGGACAAGGGTGCTCGATGTTGGGATGGAAAGTAAATGCAACGCTTATCTGGAAAGTATCACCTGCCTCAAATTCGAAAGGACCATGCGATGTAATGGTGCGCATGTCTGTAAGAGGCACCACGGTAGTACACATCGACCAACCTTGGGGGGCGGAAGGGTTGCCGGGAAAGGCATGATTTACAAAATCGGTACTTCCGGGGTTGTATCCCAGTCCACCGGAAGTTAGCGGTGTGCCGTCGCGCCACTTACCGGAAATACAGTTGTAATATTCCTGGGCGGTCGTAGGACCGCCTGTGCCTGGGGGGGTGTTGAAAGTAAAATTGGGCAAACTATGGTTCATTTCCTTGTTGAGAAAACTGATGCTTTGTACGGGTACGTTTGGTCCGAATCCCTGTTCTCCATTGGGACAATTGGTATCCAATGCAGAAGCATTGTATGCGAAATTTGTGTTTTCTTCCGGTAGTGTACCAACATAATCATCGCTAAGGCACCCCAGATCAAAATCGGTGAAAAACCCCATGTAAGTATCCAAATAATCGTTTGTGGAGCGATTGGTGAATTCAAAGGAAGCAAACAGGGATTGGTCGATGGCATCGCTTTCGGCACAATCGAAAGCATAAACAGAGACCTGCAACTCCATGTTAAGCGGCAATGCAGAGCTCAATTCGTGTGCAACATCGTCGTTGAACACCATCCAAACCATGTTGTCGCCCTGGATAAGCGGATAATCACCGTCGTACACATTGTACACACCGTCGCCGTTTACATCCACAAAGGGAGCGCAAAAGAGGTTAGGATCGGTTGTTACCCTTGTAAAATCAAGATTGTATTTGAAGTTTGGATTGCCTCTGCCCGGCCAGGTGAG
>JADLBE010000345.1 GCA_020847915.1 Saprospiraceae bacterium
AGCAGCAGGAAGCTGTTGAAAGGACTAAGCGCCGGTCCAAAGTCCCGCAACCCTTCCACGCGGGCCCGGATGATGAATGCGATGTTGCCAAAAGGTCCGTCGGTACCGAATACTTCCCAAAACTTCAATCCGTGGTATCCTTCCGAAGGTTCGGTAAACTGCGGGTATTTGCCGTTGCCCCAGTTGAAGTTGCCACCGTCGACGATGACGCCGCCGATGCTGGTTCCGTGCCCGCCGATCCATTTGGTGGCCGATTCGACCACGATGTTGGCGCCGTGTTCGAGCGGACGGAACAGGTAACCGCCGGCGCCGAAGGTGTTGTCGACGATCAGTGGAAGGTCGTGTTTGCGCGCCAGCGCTGCAAATTTTTCAAAATCGGGAATGTTAAAACCAGGGTTTCCGATGGTTTCCAGGTAAATGGCCTTGGTGTTGGCGTCAATTTGAGCTTCGAAACTTTCCACCTTGTCGCCGTCGGCAAATCGCGCTTCGATCCCCAGACGTTTGAAGGCAACTTTAAACTGGTTGTACGTGCCGCCGTAGAGGTACGTGGTGGTCACAAAGTTGTCGCCCGCCTGCAGGATGTTGTTCAGGGCAATAAACTGCGCTGCTTGTCCCGAACCCACTGCCAGGGCTGCAACCCCACCTTCCAAAGCTGCGATGCGTTTTTCAAACACATCGGTGGTCGGATTCATGATGCGGGTGTAAATGTTGCCGAATTCTTTCAACGCAAACAGGTTGGCACCGTGTGCTGCGTTGTTAAAAACATAGGAAGACGTTTGGTAAATGGGTACAGCGCGGCTGTTGGTGGTGGGATCGGCCTCCTGGCCTGCGTGGAGTTGGAGTGTTTCGAACCGAAGTTTTTGAGTCGACATGGGTAAGTGTGTTGGAAGATGATGGGTGAAGTTTTTCGAAAACTTCCTTTGGCTTCCGGTCGGCCCTCAAAGCGAAGAGACCTTCCGGGCAGTTGCCGGAAGGTCTCTTCGCTTATGTTAACATGGTTGTGTTGCTGTGGTCATGTCATGCGATTTCCCTGCTGGCTACCGTCGTGGTGGCGCATCATCATCATACACATCATACAACAAATGCTGCAGTGCTCTGAAATGGAAATCGATGTCGTGTTGCTAAAATTCACGATGCAAAGATAGTGTACTGTTGCACCATAACAACAAGTGTCTGCTTGTTAAATTTTTATTAATTAGAGAACTTACATGCTTTAGTTGCTGAAAATCAGATTTTTGTAAAAAATTATTTTTTCAAAAAAATCCTTTCTTCCTTTGGGAAAAATTAAAAGTTCCATGAAAAACGTGTTGATTACCGCATTGATGCTGCTTTGTTCCTCTTCAATGGTGTACGCTCAAAGCAACGATGTTCTTAAAAACGAGCGGCAACGGTTCGGTTTTATGATGGCAAAAGATACTGCGGCTTTGTCTGGCATGTTGGCGGAAGATCTGCTGTACGTACACTCCAACGGCCTCTCCGAAACCAAAGCGGAACACCTCAAAGCCGTGGGTTCGGGCAACATCACCTACCTGGAAATGACGCCGGTTAATCCGGTTTCGGTGCGCAAATTTCACAAAGGCGCTTATACTTACGGCGACCTCCATGTGCGTGGTATCGTCAACGGGAACCCGTTCGACATTACCCTGCACTATTCAGCGCTTTATAAAAAACGCCATGGCCGATGGCTTTTACTCAACTGGCAAAGCACCAAAATCAAATAAGAATACGGGGAAGGGACGTACCTTTGCAAAATCGATTTAAAGTGCAATAGTTCACTCAAATTCAAATTTTGTATTTCAAATTTTGTATTTCGTCAATGAGATCTTTCGTTGCAGATTTACGAAATACGAAATTTGAAATACGAAATTTGAATTTGAATAATGCGGAATACAAATCCATCATCGCCTGTGACCACCACCATAGAAAAACAACCCACCACGCCCGCTGTGCAACCCGTCATTCTCGAGAAAGCATTCCGTCTTATGGCCGCTGCCAAGGCCATGACCGATATTTACGAAGCCAATTTTAAGTTTGTTTCCAAATACGTACACGCCACGTCGCGCGGCCATGAAGCCATACAATTGGCTGTGGGTATGCAACTTCTGCCGCAGGACTTCGCTTTTCCGTATTACCGCGACGACAGCATGTTGCTCGGCATGGGACTTCAGCCCTACGATCTGATGCTTCAGCTCATGGCCAAACGCGACGATCCGTTTTCGGGTGGTCGGTCGTATTATTGCCACCCATCGCTGCGCGATGACAAGTTTCCCAAAATTCCGCACCAAAGCAGCGCTACAGGCATGCAGGCCATTCCTGCAACGGGAGCTGCCATGGGTTTTTGGTACAAAAAAGCACAGGGACTGTTCAACGAGGCCGAAAAACAGAACGCCCCGTTGGTGGTTTGTTCGCTGGGCGACGCCTCCGTGACGGAAGGTGAAATCGCTGAAGCTTTTCAAATGGCCGTTTTGAAAAAACTGCCCATACTGTACCTCGTTCAGGACAATGGCTGGGACATTTCCGCCAGCGCTGCCGAAACACGCGTTGCCAACGCTGCCGAATATGCCAAGGGTTTTCCCGGATTGGAGGCCGTGAGTATTGACGGAACCGATTTTGAGACCTGCTGGACAACCGTTGAGCGCGTTATAAATACCATACGTACCGAACAACGACCAGTTTTATTGCATGCGCGCGTGCCACTGCTCAACCACCATACCTCGGGGGTACGCAAAGAATGGTACCGCGACGACCTTGAAGAACACCAGCAACGCGATCCGTTTCCCAAACTTCGAAATGTTTTGCTGGAAAACGGTTTTGGCGACAAAGCGCTGATAACCATTGAAAAAGAAAGCGGGATATGGGTATCAACAGATTTTGAAAACGCCAGGGTAGCGGAAGATCCACGTCCGGAAGATCTTTATACCCACGATTTTGCACCCACGCCCGTTTTGGAAGAAAAGGGTTTGCGTGCGCCGGAAGGCCGTGAAGCCAAGGTTATGGTCGACTGTGCTTTGTTTGCCATCGAGGAGCTGATGCGCAAACATCCGGAATGTCTGTTGTACGGACAGGACGTTGGCCGTCGACTCGGCGGTGTTTTCCGCGAAGCGGCCACACTGGCTGAAAAATTCGGCGACAACAGGGTATTCAATACGCCCATACAGGAAGCGTTCATCATCGGCAGTACGGTAGGCATGAGCGCCGTTGGTCTCAAACCAATCGTTGAAGTTCAATTTGCCGATTACATTTGGCCGGGACTCAACCAATTGTTTACCGAAGTCAGCCGTTCGTGTTACCTCTCCAACGGGAAATGGCCTGTGTCTTGCATCATCCGCGTGCCCATAGGCGCCTATGGTAGTGGCGGACCGTACCACAGCAGCAGTGTTGAAAGCGTGGTGACCAACATTCGGGGCGTTAAAATCGCTTACCCTAGCACCGGCGCTGATTTGAAAGGCCTCCTTAAGGCAGCCTTTTACGACCCCAATCCGGTTGTTATTTTTGAACACAAAGGATTGTACTGGTCTAAAGTGCGCGGTACCGAAGGTGCACGCAGCATCGAACCCGATGAGGATTACATCATTCCGTTTGGCAAAGCACGCATAGCGCTGGACGCCGATCCTGAAAAAATAAAAAAGGGAGAAACCCTGGCTGTAATCACGTATGGTATGGGTGTTTATTGGGCCTGCAACGCCGCAGATAAGTTTCCCGGACAAGTGGAAGTGATTGACCTGCGTACACTTAGTCCACTCGATGAACAGGCCATGTACGACGCCGCCCGACGCCACGGCAAAGTGCTTGTCGTTACCGAAGAACCGGTAAACAACACTTTCGCTCAAAGTCTGGCAGGCCGCATCAGCGAATATTGTTTCCAAAGCCTCGACGCTCCTGTACGTACCCTTGGCGCCGTCAACATGCCGGCAGTGCCGCTCAACAGCACCCTTGAAATGGAAATGATACCATCGATCGAAAAGGTAGAAGCGGCCATCGGCCAACTACTTTCCTACTAGCTGAAAGTTGAAAGTGGAAAGCTGAAAGTGGGCAACTTTCAGCTTTCCACTTTCAGCTTTCAGCTTTTTTCAAAATCCCGCTTTGATGTAACTCCAGCCTTGCTCCTGTTTCATCACAATTTCGATGATGCCCGCCGGGACGGTGCGGATGTCGGGCAACAGGTCTTCTTTTTTGATTTTGCGTTCGCGCATGGTATTTTCGCAAGCAACAAAATCGACGCCGCGGCCTTTGAGTTCCTTTACATCGGAGGCGTGTTTTGTGGCGGCAGTTTGCAACAAAGTGATGCCTTTGTTGTGACAAACTACTTCCACGGAGGCGTTTGGCGCTGCCTTAAATATGTTGCGGATTTGTTTGATGACGGCTTTGTGCACCAGGGTATCGTCGCTTGTGAGCTGAAAAACAATTTTGTGGTTGGCAAGGCTCATGACCTCGCTCTGGTTTTGGGCATTAAGCGCAAATGATGCTGTGAGCATTAAGGTCAGGGAGGTAAAAAAGTGCTTTATCATGGTTGCAGGTTTTATTTTTTATTCAAAATAAAATAGCCCAAAATGCCCGCCAGCAAAGAGGCGGCAAAAATGGCTGTTTTGGCGGCGAGAACATCTTGCGGGGCTTTCAAAGCCAAAAGGGTAATAAAAATGGACATGGTGAATCCAATGCCTGCCAGAATACTTGCGCCCGTGTATTGTCGCCATGTAATGTCATCATTGTCAGCGGTTTCCTGGTTTTGTATTTTTTTGGATACCCATACACCGAGCAAGATGCCGAGGGGTTTGCCCAATAACAGACCTGTCAAAATAC
>JADLBE010000346.1 GCA_020847915.1 Saprospiraceae bacterium
AACTGGCCGGGCTGCTGCTCGACGCCATGGTTAAGTTTTTCAAATGGGCGCTTGAAAAAGTGGGCTACGACCCTGGAAAATTGATGGAAATCATCAACAAGGGCAAAGCCGTAATCAAAGCCATCGTGACCGATCCGATCGGGTTCATCGGCAACATCATCAAGGCGGTAAAAACAGGCATCAACAACTTCCAGGACAACATCAAAAAACACCTCATCTCCGGTTTGATGTCGTGGCTCACCGGCGCCATGAGCGACATACCCATACAATTTCCAAAAACCTTCGATCTCAAAGGCATCATTAATTTGATCCTGCAGGTGATGGGACTCACCTGGCCTCAAATTCGTTTGGTTTTGGTGGAGCGGCTCGGAGAAAAAACGGTAGCGGCTGCGGAAGAAACCGTCGACATTGTAAAAAGGGTCATCACCGAAGGGCCGATGGCCTTGTGGGAAATGATCAAGGAAAAGGCGGAAGAAATCAAGGAACACGTGATGGAAGGTGTGCGCAATTGGGCTGCATTGGAACTTGTGAAACAGGGTATCATCAAACTGTTGTCGATGCTCAACCCTGTGGGCGCCATCGTACAGGCCATTTTGGCGATTTACAACACCGTCATGTTTTTTGTTGAAAACTGGCAACGCATCGTCGATTTTGTAGGTTCCATTTTCAGCTCCATCGGCAACATCGCCAAAGGAGCCATCAGTGCCGCCGCCGCCGCCATCGAGCGTGCCCTGGCCCTCACCATACCCATCATCCTGGGTTTCCTGGCCCGGTTTATCGGGTTAAGCGGGGTAGGCAAGGCGGTTAAAAACATCATCATGAAACTCCGCAAACCCATCGATAAGGTGGTGCACAAAATGGCCGACATGGTGGGCAAACTGGTGAAAAAAGTGGTGGGCAAAGGCAAAGCTTTGGCGAAAAAAGGCAAGGAGAAGGTGAAGGCAGGGGTGGAGAAGGTATTGGCGTGGTGGAAAATGAGGAAGAAATTTAAAGGTGATGATGACAAATCGCACGAGTTGTATTTTAAAGGCACAGCGAACAATGCCACAATGATGGTTGCGTCAAATCCGATGACAGTTGATAAGTTTCTGGAAAAAGTCAAAGCTCAGATTGACGAAATGGAAGGAGACAAAAACAGTGAAAAAGACAAAGCCAAGTCTCAGTTTAAGATTGCAAGTGATCTCGATAAAGATATCAACAAACTTGAAACCGATCTGGAGAAAGCAAATTTGGGTACAGCCACCGACAAGAAAGTTCAAGCAAACCAGGCCAAATATGACAAGCTTAAAGGCAAAGTGGACGCCTTAAGTGAAGCATTGGCATCATTGATGAATCTGAGCGGCTATAAGGGAAAAATGCCACCTCCGATTTTGCCTCCTTTTTCAAACAATGTACGTGCAGGTAACATAAAAGCTCAATACCTCTCCTCAACGAACAATGTACCCAAAGGAGAGGCATCGAAAGATCATGATGGGAATCTTGGGGCGTGGTTTGAACTTATAAATGAAAACACAAGAAAAAGAGACAATTTTGTAAGGATGCACATCCTTCACCACAACATGGGAGGAAAGGCAACCGACTCCAATTTGACGCCTGCAAAATCTGTTGTGAACACGGATTTTTACAATCGTTTGGAAAAACCTGCTTTAACTGACTCTGGACTTTTAACGGGTAAGAAGAAAGGTGCTAAACCAATTTGGTATAAAGTGGATGTTACATACCATGAAGGGGACGATTTTTCAAAAAACTTCATCAATTCCATCAAAGCCTCTTATGGTTTTCACGAAGAAAGTGAAAACTGGAAAGAAATGTCTGCTGAAAAATCATGGAGTGCTACACCTGGTGTTCCGGATCATGGTGAGAAAAACAAATACTACGTTATCAATGAAGATGGCAGCAAGGTATTGAATGATATGAAATACAAAGACAAAACATTTAGTGATAAATTTGTTCAATTTTTATTGAATGAAAGAAATAAGTCTTTGGAAACTGGTAGTAGACTGAATTTTGGAAATGATTCTGAGCTAAGTGACCGACTTAACAATAGAATCATTATAGAAAATAGGTCAAAAACTTTCGCAGATTATACCACTAGACTTGTAAAAGCAATTAATGATCCCAACTCAAATATAATGTTGCATGGAAAAGATTAATGAGTTTTCAGCTGATTTTTTGATAAATACCATTATCAAAGAGTTAAATAATAATGCCGAAATTCAATCGGTAATAACAACTGACATTAAAAAGATAGGCAATTATGATATTATCAATTTGCAAAGATTAGGAAATTTGGTTTTTATACCTGATATCATATCCATCTACGAATTGGTTAACGGTTTTAGGGCTTCTTGGAATTACAAGGGGCGTATTGGAGGTGAAATAAACATGTTAGATATTGCTTCAGTCGGATTAGGATACGACGATGAATTTTGGAAAAAAGATTGGAAAAAATACAAAACAAAGGATGACAAAGTATTTCGTCAATTTTGGGAAAAGCTTAGTTCGCTTGACATCTTTGAAAATTCCTCTGACAGTGTTATTCGGGTAGTTGCTGAATTGGAAAGTAAACATCCTGAACCGCAATCACCACCGCTTTGGCTTTGGCATTTGGCAGGTGAAAAATATCCATTGACGTTGGATATCCCTCAATACTGGCAAATGTTGGGCAAAACCAGAGGATTTATTGGATGGCCTTATTTTTTCATCGATTTGGAAAAATGCCGTTTTGATGATCCTTTTTTTAAAAAATACTTCTCTTCCAGTGTTTTTGAGGCCATTCCATACATGGAAGACTTCTTGAAAACAATGCCCATCTTGTTTCCGGACGATGATTTTTCTGAATTTGAAGTATTGTTCCGCAAACTTAAATCAACGTTGGAGGAATAAGTAAAATACGCGCAGACCGTACAAACGCACCCACCATGAAAACCCACACCCCACCTTCCCTTGTTCCGCCATCCCCGCAACTGATGACGCAACTGCAGTGCAAATTTGATGAACTGCAGGCGCAAAAACGATTGCCTGAACATTTTACGTTCACCGATTTTTTCCATTTCTGGGCATCTTCGCGGCGCAGCGAACCCATGCACGGGCTCGATGATGGTCACCTCGAGCACAGCACCGAAACCGAGCTGGCAAGGATTGTACGGCCCGGTAAAAAACTCCGGGGTGTCATCAAAACCATGGTGTTGCTCGTGGATTTCCCGGACAGAAGCCACAATCCCGTGTACACCCAGGAATATTTCCGGCGCCTGCTTTTTGGCGAACCGGGAACCTTTCCCACCGGCAGCATGCGCGATTATTACCGCCTCATCAGCCGTTTTGATCCGATGGACGACACCGGTATCGACGTGCAGGGCGAAGTTTTCGGATGGCTAACCTTGCCACAAACCTCTGATTATTACACCGACGACAACTCCGGTCTTGGAAGTTTTCCCAGAAACATTCAAACCATGGCCAAAGACGCTGTAACGGCCGCCAAAAACGCCGGATTGAATTTCACCGGATTCGACGTGTTTGATGAAGGCCAGTTGACGGCGCTGTTCATCATCCATGCCGGCAGGGGAGCGGAAGAAACCGGCAGACGAAGCGATATCTGGAGCGCCAAATGGGCCATCCCCGGACAAGGCGTACAGGTTGCACCCAATGTTTTTGCAAAAACATTTTTAACGGTGCCTGAAGATTGTAAAGTGGGCGTTTGCGCGCACGAATGGGGGCACCTCGCCGCCCGTTGGGCCGATTATTACGATACCGGCGAAGAAACCAACTACGTATCCAACGGCCTTGGCGATTATTGCCTGATGGCTTCCGGTTCGTGGGGCAACCAGGGTTTGACTCCGGTGTATCCCAACGGGATGTTGCGTATGTTCCACGGGTGGACCGACGTCTTGGTGATCAATGCACCACAAAAAAACATCAAAATTAAGGCTGTTTCTGAAGGAGGAAGCGTGGTGGTGATCCGAAATGCAGCCAAAATGACGAGCAAACAATACATTCTGGTGGAATACCGGCGAAAAAAGGATCAGGACGCTTTTTTGCCAGACGAAGGTATGGCAGTGTATGTCATCGATGAAACCATCAACGATGTAAATGATGAATCAAGACTTGCCATCGAGCTTATGCAAGCCGATGGCAAAAGAGACCTCGCGGGTGTTTTTAACAGCGGGAACCGGGGTGATTCGAAGGATCTTTATCCGCATGGACAAAAACGCACCTTGAGCAAATCGTCCAAACCGGCCCTGAAGTTTCCGGGAGGGCAGGCATCCGGGGTAAAACTTGTGGCAAAAGGCAAACCCGGTGCCGACGATCAGTTGACACTGGATGTGTTTTTTTATTGATAACCTGAATCGGTTGACGTCATGTTTAAGTCAATGCAGGATTTTTACATCAACATGCTCAACCTGTTGTCTGTACTGCTAACAGGTGTTGTGCTTACGGCATGCCTGTTCGGTATGTCCCCCATGCAGGAATGGATGGACGGGCGTTTGGAGGACAGTCAGGCGTACCGCGGAATGTTCGGCGTATTTTTTTTCACCCTATCCTTCACATCCGGTCACTTCATTGTTGCTGTCAGTCAAAAACTGGAATGGTTGTACGGGGTATTGAATGCCAGGTTGTGGCCGGAAAAGCCGGGAGGGCTTTCTGAAAATGCACGACGGATCAAAGAACAACAGCTAAACCACCGTGTATCCGGGGTTTACAATACCTACCAGTGGGCAAAATCATTCGTGTACGCCATGCGTCCGGCCATGTACGCCGATATCCAGCGTTACGAATCGGAAGGGGGCTTTTTCCGGAGTATGTGCCTGTTGTTTGGCATTTTGACGGTTCTGGCATTGGTCAGTGGTTTTTTTGATGTGGGAATTGCCCTTTTGGTTTTGAGCATCCTTGCTGCCTGGCAGTTTTTGGAACACCGCCACAGCGCCTCCCTTTGTGCCTTTGAATACGTGATTACACTGGACGCTTTGATGCACGATGAAAAGGTGTAAGGCATTAACTTCATGATATTCGGCTTACCTTTGGGTGATAAATCCGCCTCCCGACCCATGTCCCTCCACATCACTTACGAAGTTGAAGCTTGTGCCGCCATTTTGCTCGCCTGCCGCCTAGCCGACGAGATTACCATCAATGCCGAAAACGCCGCGTTCATCACGACATTGAGAAGCAGGAACATATTCATCGGGCACGACCTCATGGAACTTCTGGAAACAGCCGAGCGCCATTTCAATGAAGCCGGTAGTCCGGAAGCCCTCATTCATGCAGCCGCAGGAGCCATCCGCGACCAAACCCGTTTGCCGTTGTTTTACCATTGTTTGGACGTCATCCTTGCCAACGGCCTGGTAACGCCGCACGAGCACAAGGTGGTTCAATACCTTAAGGTCAAACTTAAAATTGAGGAAGAAGCGGCATGGAAAGGTATGGAAGTGTTGATGGAAAAGAACAAGTTGTGAGTTTATGGAGGTTGGACTTTAGTCCGACAACAAGTAGACGGAATTTATTCCGTCTTAATTCCCTGCACCCCTTCCCTGGTCAACACAACAGGTTTTATCAAGCCGTTATCATCAAAATACAAGTGTTCGATACAAACCTGCCTCGAATTGCCATCGGTTTCGGTCAGTGGACGGCGGTGGTAAACGATGTACCATGCATCCTTGCCTGGCACCTGTAAGATGGAATGGTGGCCGGCCCCCGTGGCAATTTTTGGGTCTTGTTGCAAAATTTTACCAATGCGTTTAAAGGGGCCTTGCAGGGAATCCGACATGGCATAGGCAACGCTGTAATCGGGCCCTGTCCAACCGCCTTCCGACCACATAAAATAGTATTTTCCATTGCGGACAAACATAAAAGCACCCTCTACGTAACCCTCCGGGGTGATTTCTTTAAAAACCGTGCCGTCCGAAAAAGGTATAAAACCGGTAAAGGTTTCGTTTAATCGGGCGATGTTGCAATGCCGCCAGCCGCCATAGATGAGGTAAAATTTTCCGTCGGTATCTTCAAAAACATACTGATCAATGGGCTGTGCGCCGTTGTGGAATTTGTCCACCAGGGGTTTGTCCAGGTAGTCGCGGTAAGGCCCCGCCGGTTGGTCGGCCACCGCCACCCCAATGCCGCCCTTTTCAGCATCGTTCTGGATGTCGTTGGCGCCGAAGAAATAATAATATTTCCCTTGTTTTTTTACAACCGAAGGCGCCCACAGTGCTCGGTTTGCCCATTTCACGGCACTTGTATCGAGGATGTTGGGATGTTTGGTCCAGGTCACCAGATCATTGGACGAGAAGGCGTCGAAAAATACTTGTTGGTTGTATTTGGCGCTGTAGGTGGCGAAAATCCAATATTTTCCGTTAAAAACCCGTACTTCCGGGTCGGCATACCAGCCTTCAAATAGGGGATTTCCTGAGGTGGTTTTTGTATTTTGGGTGGTTTTGGAAGTTGTGCAGCCGAGCAGAACGAGGAAAAAGGAAAACAGGATAATGCGCATGGGAGGATTTTTGCGACGAATTTAGGATGAATGTAGATTCCGCGGAAGGTTTCACGCAGATGTACACAGAAAGTATTTCGTGCGGATTTTGGCTTGTGTGAAGGTTTGTCGGATCAAGAGCTATATTTATTATCCATGACGTATTTCACTCGCCTTTTTTGTGGATGAAAGGGTATTGGGTTCGGGCAAGGAAATCATCGTAACGGCCTTGTTTTCCGAAGGGTTTCACACAGATGATCGCAGATTTAAAGCGCGGATTTACACAGAAAAAGGGATTGTGAGATGATGGAGATTTAATGGAAGTTTAATGGCAGTTTGTCAATACTTAAAATCATTCAAAAACCGACTAAAAATTGGCTTAAAGGTCGTGTTCAAATGATCGTTTAAAAGCTCCCATTGGTTTGATGACAACCAACTCATTTCTACATCAATTCTTCGATTGCCATCATTTAAAACTATCGTTTTAGATCCAAATCTACTTAAATTGTTTTCCAAAGATTCAATTAATTTCATCTCCTGATTAGAAAATGATATTTTCTTATTAAAGAATCTAAATGGGAAAACAACGATAATTGTATCGTTGTTAAACACCAATTTAGTATAAAAGGCTATATTTAAAATAAATTGCATAATAACTAAGAAGAATAATATGCTAATAAATTTGTCATGAAATGTACTTGTAATATCTTTCACATTAACAATCAGCCCAATAATCAGGAAAACCAATGGTAATGAAATTGCCCGCCAAAAACTTGGCTGGAATACGATAGCGCTATTTTGTTTAGAATTAATGTTTTTCATTGTTTAATGGTTCTGGTGATGCTGTTAGTACCAACCCATATTGCAGCTTTAATGCGAAATTCCTGAGTCAGACAAGATAGCACACCTAAAGGCGTGCTGGAAAAAGTTGCTGATTTGTTCTACAAAGATACCACACTTAAAGGCGTGGAAAATGATCAACCATTAAACATATGATCCATCCCAAATGGATGGTTTAGTTCTGAATTTCCAGATTGGACTAACATTTTGAAAATGAGATAGTTGTATCTCGGGGCACTAAGTCTATAGACCTTCCAAGTTTTAAGACTTGGAAAGTCTTAAAACTTGGAAGGTTTATAGACCTAATTTTGATTCTTATTTGCCGGCGACCAGACTGAGTAAATATTCGTCCAGGTTGCGCATAACCACAGCCATGCCTTCCTTGTAGCCCATGGCGACAAACTGCTCCAGTTCGGCAAGGCTCGACATTTTTTTGGCAATTTGAACGGTGGTTTTTTCTGTGCCGGCTGTGAAGGTATTCTTAGTGAGGGAGAAGGTAAAACCCGTATCCAGGGGTTCTCCGTTTTCATCGGAGAAGGAATTCTTCGTGGTGAAACTGGACTTGGGCAGGATTTCTACAAACTCCGCCAAACTAAAGCGGGTGGGTGTGGCATTTTCGGGAGAAACCATGGCGTACAACCAACGACCAC
>JADLBE010000347.1 GCA_020847915.1 Saprospiraceae bacterium
AAACAACCACCGACCGCATCGACGCCCTGCTCACCAACCGTTGGGCCGGCCCTGCAATTTTCTTTTTGGTCATGTTGCTTATTTTCCAGGCGGTTTTCGACTGGAGCGAATATCCCATGGGATGGATCGAAGGAGGTTTTGGAACACTGAGCGACTGGCTTAAAGTTACCATGCCCGACGGTTGGTTTACCGACCTGCTTACCGACGGCATCCTCGCCGGATTGGCGGGCATCATGGTTTTTATTCCCCAAATTGCGCTGCTTTTCCTCATCATCACCATCCTGGAGGAAGTGGGTTACATGGCACGTGTCGTGTTTATGTTCGACAAATCCATGCGCCGGTTCGGCATGAACGGTCGCAGTGTGGTGGCGCTTATCAGTGGCGGCGCCTGCGCCGTACCGGCCATCATGAGCAGCCGTACCATCGGCAACTGGCAGGAAAGACTGATAACCGTGATGGTAACGCCTTTCATCAGCTGCAGCGCACGTATTCCGGTTTATCTTGTGCTTATCGGATTGGCGGTGCCGCCTGTGCGTGTGGCCGGTTTCATCAACGCGCAAACCCTCGTTTTTGGCAGCATGTACGCCCTTGGCGTGTTGGCCGCTTTTTTGTCGGGATGGGCCATGAAAAAATGGCTGCACACACGCGACATCTCTTACCTCGCCATCGAGCTGCCCATCTACCGCATGCCGCATTGGAGAAACGTAGCACTTACGGTATGGGAAAAAGTGGCCGCTTTTATCGTCGGCGCCGGTAAAATCATCCTGTACGTTTCCATCGCCTTGTGGGCGCTGTCGAGGTTTGGCCCTGGCGACGACATGCAGCAAGCGGTCGTACGCGCAGAAACCGAAGCAAAATCCCAACAGCTGGACCAGGGCGCCACCGACGACCTGGCGGCACAACGTCAACTCGAAGCTTCCTATGCGGGCCAAATGGGTAAATGGATCGAACCGGTCATTCGTCCGTTGGGTTACGACTGGAAAATAGGCATCGCTTTGCTGACATCGTTTGCCGCGCGTGAGGTGTTCACCGGTACACTTGCCGTTTTGTACAACATGGGTTCCGCCGAAGGCGACATCAACGACCGCGCCGAAAACGAATCGAAAGCGACCCTACGGGCCAAAATGCGTTCGGAAACGTTTAGTGATACCGGCAAACCGGTGTATACACTCGGCACCGCTTTGTCGCTGCTGGTTTTTTACGCTCTTGCCATGCAGTGCATGAGCACCATGGCCGTGGTAGCCCGCGAAACAGGCAGTTGGAAATGGGCGATTTACCAGTTTTTATTCATGAGCGGACTGGCTTACCTCTGCGCCTGGATTGTATATCAGATTTTTGGCTGATCGTTGTTAACGGCGGCCATGATGGCACCGTTGATGGCATTGTAGAGCAGGGCAGAAAGGCGTTCGTACCTTCCGTTTACCTCCTTGTCTTCAAACGACTGGTCGTTCCACGACCCCATGCCTCCAAATACCCATGCGGAATCGGCAGCGTACAAAAGTTGTAAGGCTGTATGGGAATGTATGCCTGGTGCAATCCAGGCCGGGTTGTGAAAAGTTGTTCCGGGTGTCGGATTGTAAACCTGTTCCCGAGCGTTTTCAAATACTGCCGCCCACTTATCGAGCTTAAATTCCTCGCAAAAGGTGATGATTTCACTGAGTGATTCGATCAGGGTATTGCGGGCCGATAAAACAAAAGCAGGCACACTGTTTGAAGCTTGTTTGGTCGACGTTTGCCCGTAACTCACGGCCCAAACACGTTTATCGGCGGCATCCTTATCGGATACTTCCCACCTGCTTGCCCAATAATTTGAGTGGTTGTTGTACACGGCTTCCATAAACCACGAACCGCCACCGCCGGTAAAGCCGGCCATTTTGTGGTCGGGTACCGTAGTTTGATTTTTGGTGGGTTGGTAAAAGAGTCTCAATTTGGTACACTTGTCCTTTTTCAGGAAATTGAACCAATCGACCGGGTTTTCGGCCACGAGGATTTCTTTGTGCTTGGAAGAAAAAAGTGAAGATTTAAACTGTAAAAAGTCTACCCTTTTGCAATGCAAAAAGGCAGCATTCCCGGGGTAAAAATCGGCAGGAAGGTTGCCGTGCCATAAAAAGTCGTTTCCGTATGATACCAGCGTAATGATCTGTGATAGCGTGCCTGTCATGTATTGTGGTTATGGGATGGTAAGCTGGGGATTACCAACATGTAGTTCAAAGTGAAAAAGGAACAACGCCGGCCGACGTGTTTTCGTGCCCGAAGTGAAAAACAAAATGAAAAGCCGACGCAATCATCGGCAAAAGAAAAGCAGATGATTGCACAAAGGTAAACATTACCGCACAACTGCCAACCTCCCATTGATGGATAACCCATGGTTATCGCGCAGTAAAACGAGGTACAATCCCGGCTCCCACCCGGAAACAGGAACCGTAAGGTTGGTAACGGTAGGATCCACTGCCTGACTCAGCACCCGGGTGCCCGAAAGGGCGTAAACTTCGAGGTTTACAAACCCTTCGCGGGGAAAAAACAGTTGTGCCGTGTGGATGGCCGGAATGGGCTGAACCACCAAAAAGTCAGCCGCATTAACCTGTTGCAGGTTGCGGTCTTCCGGCCGGTTGGCATTGCCGGTTGTGCTGAAAAGCATAAAGGTGCGGTTGCCTGTTCCCACGGCACAACTTCCTGCTTCGTATCCTGGCTCAATTTCCACTTTGTAGGTGGTTCCGGGCTGCAGTCCGACAAGTTCGAAAAAAGGTTCCGCATTCCAGGCGCCAACTGGCGCCATAACCACCGTCGGGTTTATTAAAACGTCGCCGTTCCACTGGTTGCTGTATCGGATTCGGTATTCAGGCACATAACCAAGTGTGGGCGCCAGTTGGTTGAGCGGCGCCGGATTCCAGGTTAAAATGGCCGATTGTTCACGCACGGTTGCGGCAACGACGTTGTTGATGCGACCTGCGTTGTAACCCTGGTAAGTGCTGCTGCAGGTTTCGGGAGTGCCCACGAAGAATAGTTTGCGAATCTTGGCGTCGGGATCGAGTTTGGTTATGCGCATTTTGTGCATCACCACATTGCCGAAATTGGAAAGGCGTATCCAGGAGTCAAAGCCTACCGGCAGGCCGGCAACGGCAAGCGGCTTCCAGTTTGAACAAGTACAGTCCTGGTATTCAAAACGCAACTGACCTTTGCCGTAGCTGTCGAGCAAGTGTATGATGTCGATGCGAACGTTTTGCTGAAAATCAACGACGATGCTTGTGACCAGCGGATTGTTGCCCTGCCAATCCCAGTCGTCCCAATTGTTTTGTGAAGTAGCGCCATTGGCTACCTGACTGCAGGTGTTCGGCAGAAAATCAGCGCTCAGCAGCTCGGTCACCTGGGCAGGCGTGGTGGCGCCGAGGCCATAAGTAATTTGAGCAGGTGTGATGTTGAGCAAGCAACCTGCGTTGATGGGTGTGGCGTCGCAGGGTGTCGGCGTGGCGCCTGTAAAAACGGCCTGAGTTTGCCAGTCGTCCGGAAGTTTGCCGTCCAAACTCACGGGTACCACAAAAAACCAGTAAGGCGTACCGGGATCGAGGTCGTTTATAAGGGTTGAGGAGGCTGTTCCAACAAGATTGTCTGCTGCGAGGTGTACACCTTCCAAAGTAAAATCGAAACTTTCCGGCGTGCCGTCGGCATCCTGGCGTATGTAATAAACGAAGTACTTTTGGTAGGTCGACTGCCGGGTCCAGTCCAGACGAATGGCATCGCAGCCCAGCGGGGTGGCCTGAAGGTTAACGATGTTGGGAACCGGCGGATCTTCTTTACCTCTGTTGAGTACCAAAAAGACGGGTGTTTCACTTACAGGAAGGTTTGCAACCACGAGTCCGCCGTTCAGGTATTCAATGTTTTCCGACCAGTTGATCCGTTGGCCGTCCTCGTCCATGTCGGCAACGATGACCAGGCTGACATCATCACATTCGAAGCCGCTGGGGAACTGGATGGAAGCCTGGTAGGATTGTCCTGATTTGGTCGGGCTCCAAAAAACATAGATGTCTTGATCGGTTCCATTTTCAAAATGGTACACGCGGGTGTGTGTACCTGCACTGTCGGGCTTGGAAACGACCTGTACGATGTCGTCGCTGACGTGGTTGTTGTCGGCGTCGCTGTTTTCCGCGAAGCGGTACCCTGTAAGCACATTTTTTAGTGTTAATACGGCATACCACGATGGTTTGGGCTGCATTTTGGCATCCAACAGGCCGGAATAGCCAAAATGGGAACCGTAAAGCCCTGGCTCATCGCGGAGTTCGTAGAGGGTAGCCCGGTGGATGCGTTCGCTGGCGGCAGTTTCGAGCAGCGATCGCATGAGCCATTGGGCCTGGGTGGTTAAACCGTCTTGCCCGTCAATGTCGGGCACACGTACGGCCGAGTAAGGCCCGGCGTGGTCGTAACCGAATTCCGTGAGCCACATCTCTTTGGATGCCAGTTCGGGCGTATGATCTACCAGGCGGTTGTAGGTATACCGGATTTCGGCTTTGAGCGCGTCTTCTTCCGGACTGATGCCTTGTCCACCAATGGGGGCCCAGGAGATATCTTCGTAACGCAGGGGCAGGCTAAGGTTTCCTGTGCTGTCGTTGGCGCTGAATTCGGTGCTGTAATGGTGAAAATTGATGGCATCGAAAGGCAAAACCGGACCGTGTTTGAAACCGTGAACGCCAGGTGTGCGGTTGGCGACAAACCAGTCGATCATGTCCTCAATGTATTTACCACGGAAGTCGGACAAGCCGCCGATAACGACTTTCATTTGTGGGTCGGCGTTTTTGATGCCCAGGTAACGTTCTTCGTTGTAAATGTTGGTGATGCGGAAAGCGTCGCTGCAACCATGACCGTCGTAATTGGCGCTGAGTTGCGCGGCGTATTGTTCGGCAGTCATGTGCCACAAGGTATTGCCGCTGCCCGAAGCTACGTCGGAGGGTGCATCGAACCATGATTTTTCCGGTTCGTTGCTTGTTTCCAGGTACCTGAAATAATGCAGGCCGGTGCGGTCGGGGTATTTTTCCACATAATCGTCGTAAAGGCTGTGTCCGGGATCCGTGACGTAGTGTTTTATCAAAAATTCCGTTAAAAACGGATCGTCGGCGTTGTAAACCGTAGCCCCATAACGTGCCGCCATGATGGTTGCCCAAACGGTGTGGCTGCGGTACGCTTCAGGGGCCGACTGGTTCCAGGGCAGTGCAGAAGCAGGGGGCGCCTGCGCTTGTCCGCCCCATTGGTACCATTCATCCAGACACACGGGTTTTTGATCGAGCAGGTGTGGCGACCATGCAGGGTAATAGCTGTAGCCGCGCATCATGGGGGCCAGACCTTTGAGTACGGGTATGGTGCGCTGGTAAAGTGTTCGGTAAAAATCGTCGTAATTGATCAGTGCCGCACCGTTGAAACTTTGGTTGTAACGGTAACGGAGGAAGGACGGCGCCAGGGGGTTGAAATCATCGGGGCATTGGGCGGTGTTTGAAGGAGCATCGCCAACGTCATCGTTCCATTGATGGTACTCACGTACCGTTTCAAATACGCGCAGTCGGTGAACAGGATCAGATCCTCGGGCATTGATGCCGATCAGCTGATCCATGGTGGCGCGTTCGAGGGGAAGTTGGGCGAAAAGGGGTGCAATGCAACAAAGCAGCAACCCCGTAAAGGTTCCGGAGAAATATTTCATGTGCGAAGACTTTATCTAAGGATTAAAAAAATGCAAGTCGGTTTTTGAAACACGTTCAAACAATGGTACAACTTTAATCCCAGATGCCACGAAGTATTTGAAACGCTGCCCATACATTTACAGCACAATCAACATCATGCGCGTATTTGGTCTAATTGGGTATCCCCTGGGTCATTCGTTTTCCAAAAAGTATTTCACGGAAAAATTTTTGAACGAAGGCATAATCGATGCCCGTTACGAGTTGTTTCCCTTGTCCGACCTGGAGCTTTTGCACGGTTTGCTCGCTTCGGAACCCGATCTGCATGGTCTGAATGTTACCATTCCGTACAAACAGGACATCATGTCGTGGCTGAACGATCTCGATCCAACCGCGGCTGCCGCCGGGGCGGTAAACACCATCAGGATACACGATGGCAAGCTCAAGGGCTACAATACCGACGTGGTTGGTTTCGGGCAATCGCTGCACGGTTGGTTTTTGGAACCTAAAGTGTCCATGCCGGTGGAGGCCCTGGTTTTGGGTAGTGGCGGCGCGTCCCGCGCGGTGTGTTATGTTTTGGAAAAAATGTCACTGCCCTTTCGGGTGGTGACACGGCGGCCTAAACAACCCGGACACCTGGGCTGGGATGATTTGTGGCGGCACGAACCAGCACCCGGACCGGTGTTGTGGGTGAATACAACCCCTTTGGGCATGGCTCCGGATGTGGAATCTTGTCCACCGGTACCCTTCCATAAGTTTAAGTCTGAAGATTTGGTATACGATCTGGTTTACAATCCTGCCGAAACACTACTTTTGCAACGTGCCGGAAAGCTGGGTTGTGCTGTAAAAAACGGCTTGGAAATGTTGCATTTACAAGCTGAAGCAGCCTGGCGAATCTGGAATACGTAGCCCGCTTGCACCTCAAAACCCAAAAATCAACCTGCTCTAAGCGTGCCAAGAATTTACTAATACTACCGACATGTCTGCCACCACAAAGCAAAACGTAGATTTTTCCAATACTGAAATAGCTTTTGCACACCTCGACCATAGTGCGTTGAAAAAAACGGCGTGGTTGTTTCGTCTTATGCGCAAACCCTGGCTGGTCAAATATGGATCTGCCCTGGGCCTTTGGGCTGTTGAAAAAAACATGCCTTTTGCCGAAGCGGCGGTCAAAATGACCATTTTTGATCAGTTCGTTGGCGGCACCACGTTGCTCGACAGTCAGCCCAGCATCGACAAACTCGCATCCTTCGGTGTGTACACCGTGCTCGATTACGGCGCTGAAGCCAAAGAAACGGAACAGGATTTCAACTACACGATGAACGAAAACCTGCGTGCCATCGATTTTGCTTCGCGTTCGAAATACATCCCTGTGGTGAGCACGAAGGTTACAGGTTTGGGCCGTTTCGGATTGTATGAACGCATTCAAAGCGCGGGTACGCTTACGCGTGAAGAACTCAACGAGTACCGCAACGTGCTCAAACGCATCGATGCTATTTGTTACCACGCTTCGCAAAAAGGCGTGTCCATTTTTATCGATGCCGAAGAAAGCTGGATTCAGGACTCGATCGATCACCTCGTTTGGCTCATGATGCGCCGCTACAACAAAGAACGCGTTGTGGTATACAACACTTTCCAGATGTACCGCAAAGACAGGCTGAGTTTTCTTACCGAAAGTTACGACCGTGCCCGCAGCGAAGGCTTCCTGCTTGGCGCCAAATTGGTGCGCGGCGCTTACATGGAAAAAGAACGCTTGCGTGCCGCCGAAATGGGTTACGAAGACCCCATCAATCCGGACAAAAACGCTACAGACGATCATTACAACACGGGCATGCGTTTTTGCATCGACCACTACGAACACATCGCCTCGTGCAACGGCAGCCACAACGCCGACAGTGCCCTGCTTCAGGTAGAACTGATGAATAAAAAAGGCATCCCGCACGAACACCCGCACATGATGTTCAGCCAGTTGTACGGCATGAGCGACATCATCACGTTCAACCTCGCCGCCGCAGGTTTCCGCGTTGCGAAATACATGCCTTACGGTCAGGTGCACGACGTGGTGCCTTACCTCATCCGGCGCGCCCAGGAAAATACTTCGGTGACCGGCGACGTAACACGCGAACTCGGTCAGGTGATGCAGGAGGTAAAACGCCGCGGCCTGTAATGTCCACCGCGGCCTGGATCAGTATTCTGAGTACCGCCTGCATGTTGTACGGCGGCATTTGTGTGCTGTTTTATTTCGGGCAGGACCTGTTTTTTTTCCGTCCCGAACGGCTGCCACATTGGTTCGCATACCGATACCCTTTTCCTTTTACCGAGGTCGATTTCGACATGGAGGACGGTGGAAAAGTAAACGCCATTTATTTCAGGGTGCCCAACAGCAAAGGCGTGGTATTCTACATCAAGGGCAATTCGCGCAGCATCAAAGGTTGGGGCAAATTTGCACGCGATTTTGTAGGCAAGGGTTACGATTTTTTTATCCTCGATTACCGTGGCTTCGGCAAAAGCAAGGGCCGCCGCACGGAAAACATCCTGTATTCGGATCTGCAACAAGTGTACAAGTGGCTCACCACCAAATACCGTGAAGACCAAATCGTATTGTATGGCCGATCGTTGGGCAGCGGCCTGGCCGCACGTATAGCCTCCTGGAACTCGCCCCGCATGCTGATCCTGGACAGTCCATACTACTCATTCCGCTACCATATTTCGCGTTATGGTTTTTTTCTGCCCGTCGGCCTTTTGTTGCGTTACCAGATCCGAACGGACCGTTTTGTTACCAAGGTGCAGTGCCCTATCCACATTTTGCACGGCGACAAGGACCGCCTTATCCCCTACCGGCAAAGTGAAATGTTGAAAAATCTGGTTCCGGACAACATTCAATTGCACACCATCCACGGCGCCGGCCACAACAATTTACCCGATTTTCCGGCTTATCATGAGGAGTTGTACGATGTGCTTCAGTCGGAACAGTTTGTTGGTCGGTTGGTCGGTTAGTCTGTTTGGTCGGTTGGTCGGTTAGTCTGTTGGTCGGTTAGTCGGTTGGTCTGTTTGGTCAAAAAAAAGTGGATTGCTGATGGCTCCTGATGCATCGTAAAAGGTAAGGCAAAAGTTGCCATCAGGTGCCGCTGCGCTTTTAATGAACAACATGAATAGCTCCGGGTGAAACCCGGGGGTAGTATTCCCCGCGCGCCCGCAACCGCGAAGCGGTTGAATATGAACTCAGCCAGGAA
>JADLBE010000348.1 GCA_020847915.1 Saprospiraceae bacterium
ATTTTGGAACTTTCGAAAAACCGTGTGGACGAGGATACGCCTGCCGCCGGGCTGCGGCGCGATTTGTTCAACTGGATGTCGATCCAAAATTTTCGGGTGTTGTGGATAGACGACAACCCGCAAAACAACGTGGGTTACATCGAAACCTGGTCCAAAGAACTCGGCATCCTGTTCCGCACGGCCGACTCAAACCTGGATGCGATTTACAAACTGTCCAGCGAAACCTTCGACCTCGTCATTTCCGACATCGGCCGGCCCAGCGAATCCAAACCCGGACTAACCACCCTGCAAATGGTGGACAAACGAGCACCCGTGGTGTTTTTTACCAACAAAAGGGGAATGAACCTGCGCAGGACATTGCTGGAAGCAGGCGCCAGGGAGGTAACGGATTCGGAGGCGGTGTTGGAAGGGGTGTTGAAAACAATGTGGGGGGAAAGGTTTGGGGTAAAGGAGCAGGTGGCAGAGGGTGAGCCACAGGAGGATCCGATAAATGGGAAAAGGATCAAAGTATATGTTTCTTACTCGGAGAAAGACGATGATTACGCTTTAGCTTTTAAAAAATATGTTAGTTCTCTATCCGAAACATTACCATGGGATGTACGGGCTGATAACAACATAAAGTCTGGAGAAACTTACAGTAGATCTATGCAATTGGCACTATTGAATTCGGATATTGCTTTGTCTTTCATTAGTGCGAATTATTTGAATTCAAGCATAAATATGAGTGATTTAAGTGTAATTGACCCGATTTGGGGAGGAAAAGATCCGATCATTAAACTTTTTCCAGTTATTTTAGAAGAATGCAATTGGCAAAAACATGCAATTCTTTTTATAAGAAGTAAGGTTATCCAACCCTTTGGAAAACCCGTTTCCGAACACTCCAATCAGGATGAAGCCTGGGCAGAAGTAGTCAGAATAATCCAAAATGCACTGGCCAATGATTCGAATAAAAATCCGGAATCAACTGTAGCACCAGATCCTGAAATTTTAAACTACCAACAAAAACTCCAACAACTGGGCTTTTACAAAAGCGAGCCAAACGGCATTTCCGATGCTCAAAACAAAGCGGCCATTCAGGATTTCCAAAAAGCCTTCAATTTGCCCGCCGATGGCGCTATGGGGCCTCAAACCCTGCGGACATTGGATGCTGTGGTAGCTGCTTCGCAAACACCCGAACAAACCCAGTCACAATCCGCGCCTGCCGGTCCCAACGAACACCTCCGAAACATGGTGCGTGAAGGCCGCGTGGAGCAGGCGTTGGAGGAAATGCTGGATTTGTGGCCGGATGAAAATGAGCTTATTTTGTTTGCAGCAAAATTCCACGGAGATCAAGGACAGCCAACCTCAAAATCGTAAGGCATTATGATGAACGAAAAGTTTGAACACCCGCTGGCTTCGGAATTGTTAAACCTGTTGAACGCGCTTGAAAAAGTGCCCACAATACGCAGCAACGAAACTGGTGATGCATTGACGGAACTGAAACGCCGGAGTAAACGCGCTTTGGTGTACGACACCAGGCACGGACTTGATGTTGCGGCTGCAGCCCTTCAATACCAATCGCCACTTTTGGATGACCTGGAAAAATTGAAGTTTCAACTTGACGACCTGGAATCGAGTAAACGCAGATTCGGTGCTGATGACCAATTGAATTCGCTGCGTACTTATGTGTTGTCCATCATCGACGCCATTACCCAAGCCGATTTGGACGACGGAAGTAGCAAACGAAGCAAGATGAAAAAGTAGACTTGCACTGTGGATTTGGGAATGACAGGCTGTACGAAATTTCACTTATTGATTGATAAGAAAGCGAGTGAAGCGAGGAGTGTAAAAGGGGGTGTACATTTAATTTTCACTACCGAATAATCTTTGGTTTCGGGGGGCTTCAGCCACTGCCTCCCCAAACCAATTGAATTGTCATCCCAGCGAAGCGTGGGATCTGTACCAATACCTGGAGATCAAAAGAATTAAATAACCTCATTGATCCTTAGCATTGTGGATATGAGCAACATGTATGCAGGATAAGAAACAGATCCCACGCTTCGCTGGGATGACAAGTCCATTGGGGTAGGAAGGGTCGGGGCTGAAGCCCCAAAAATCATAGATTAATCGGCGATAATTATTGAATAATGGCTACTGCCCCTTTTTGCACAGCCACAACCAATGCACCAAAACCATTTGAAACATGCCCAAACTTTTCGCACTGCTCGTCGGCATCAACGAATACCAAACCAGCATAACCATGGTGCCCAATTTGTACGGCTGCCTCAACGATGTTGATGCCCTGCACGGTTATTTGGAAAAAAAATTCCCGGCAACGGACCGGCACGTCGAAGTGTTGAAAAACGACCAGGCCACGTACCGCGAAGTGGTCCGGTTGTTCGGCGCCGACCACCTGGAAAAAGCCACCGCCGACGACATCGTGTTGTTCGCCTTCAGCGGTCACGGCAGCCGCGAACCGGCGCCGCAGGAGTTCCTCGAATATTTCCCGGAGGGCAAAATGGAAACACTCGTGCTTACGGACAGCCGGTTGCCGGGCGGCGTCGATTTGGCAGACAAGGAGCTTGCGGTGCTCATCGACCGGGTTGCCAAACGGGGTGCACACGTGGCAGTAATCCTCGATTGTTGCCATGCGGGTTCAGGTTCGCGCAACGTCGACGATTTTACCCTTGGAACGGCACGCCAAACCTCCGACCGCGCCAACCCGCGCGCCCTGGAAAGTTTGCTGAACGGCTATTTTA
>JADLBE010000349.1 GCA_020847915.1 Saprospiraceae bacterium
CGAGGTAAACCACGTCGCCGGGCACGAGCGTTTCAATCGTGATTTCCGACAAGCTGCCCGCCCGGAACACTTTTGCGGAGACGGGCACCATTTTTTTCAGGGCGGCCATGCTGCGCCCTGCCTGAAATTCCATGTAAAAACCAATGAGGGCGTTGATGACAATGACCACCACGATGGCTGTCCCGTCCAGCCATTCCTGAAAGGCAAACGAAGCGCCCGCCGCCACGACCAACAGCACGACGAGGGGGCTTTTAAATTGCCGTATGAACAGCTTCCATGCAGGGGTTTGTTCGGTCTGGACAATGGCGTTGGGGCCAAAAGATGCCAGCCGTTTGGCGGCTTCTGCCGCCGAGAGGCCCTGTTTGATATCTGTGCCCAAACTGGCAAACAATTCTTTTTCCCGCAAGGCGAAGATGGGGGCGGTCAAGGCTTCAATCGTCTCGTTTTTGTTCGTGTTTGCCATGGAAAATGGTAAGATGCTGTTAATCATTCGTCAATATTACCTTCAATGCTTTCTCTGTTTCGGCATTTCCAAAGCATATCGTGCCACAAGCCAACCTCGTACATATCGCCATTTTTCATAAGACATACGAAGTTATTGGTTTGGGTTAAGGTTTGTTTTATGGTGACACAACAACGCCCAAAAGGGAGCGTCAACGTCGGCCACGCTCCCGGAACCATGCACCGATACGGACGAGGAGAATGCCGAAAACCCCGATGCTAAGCATTGTCACACCGAGGAGATGGTGCCAGCCGCCCATGGTAGTGAACAAAAGCATGGTGCCGCTGACCACGAGTGCCGAAAAAGCGATGGCCCCGGCGAGTTGTTTGAGGTTGCGGTTGATGCGACTGGCCAATGCCTCCAAAATAGGAGCCTGCACTCGGCCCAAGTTCCCTTCGGCGATACGACGGCAAATGCTCCTTGTCCAACAGGACGCGCAGAAACCCGTGCCGGGCGAACACGCGCAGGATTTGCAGCAATCGCGGTGCCGTTCTAAACAGGCCTATTTTCTCTGTGTCTTTGGACATTGTTCGTCTACTTTTTAGTAAATATCACTAACCGAATTTTTGTAGTGCTTTCATAAAATCAGGAAGCTATTTTTGGTTGGAAAGCCATGCGTTTAAATCAGTGATTTCTTTGTTTTGGTCCGTAATCATCTGCTGCGCCATTTTTTTCAATTCCAATTGTTTGCCGTGCATCAATTCATTTTCAGCCATTTTTACCGCACTTTCATGGTGGGGTATCATCATCATAACAAAATCTTTGTCTGTATTGCCAGTCATCTTCATATTGTGCATTTTATCCATCATGGCTTTCGTCGTTTCATCCATCTCATGGTGCATTTCAGCAGTTTTTGTTTTTGCTTCCGGCATTTTGTAGTTGTTTACAAATTGCTGCATTTGTTCTATCTCGGCTTTTTGTGCAGTGATGATATTCTGAGCCATTGTTCTAATCCGCGCAACTGTGCCTTTGGCAATTTCTACTTCACTCATATCAATGGCTGCCTGGTGGTGCATTATCATCATGTTAGCAAAGTCAATATCAAAATCACCCGTCATCTTCATCTCATTCATTTTACCCATCGTACCGCTCATTGATTGCATCAGATCGTTGTCCATTTGCATTTTATCAGAATGCTTTGAATCGTTTTGAGACATGGAAGTTTCCATTTCGTCTTTGGGTGTGTTTTCATTTGTATTGCCGCATGATTGCATAAAATATGCACCAACACACAAAGCGGCCGCGACTAAGATTTCATTTTTCATTTTTCATTATTTTTAAGACTGATTTACCTCGCAGAATCCATGCTGCGAGACCCTGCGAGGAAAAAAAATTGAGCCAGATTATTTTCAAGCGTTTTTTTGCTCGCCTGATATTCTTCGTTGGTGATTTGCCCGGAAGCAAATCGGTTCTGCAAAATGTCAAGCGGAGAATCCTTTTTCTTTCGCTGACCGGGGACATCATAAGGCGTTGCGAACATCCAAAAAAGCAGTATTCCCCAAACGAACCACCACATTAGCCTGAAACTTGATAGGTATGTGTCATTGATTTAAAATTAGAAAGCGTTGATGATGTTTTAAATCGCAATTCATTTTCACGCGCTTTTCAACCCTTTTAAAAAAACATGAAGCAACCCGGCAGCGGTTACTCTCCTGCCGTGTTGTTCTGGTCAAACAGCCGAAACTACCTTAATTGTGGTGCCTCACTGCCGTTTCCTGCTTCGACATGCTCCTGCATTCCTCTGCGCAACGCTTGCAAGCTTCCGCACAGATTTTGCAATGCTCCATATGTGCATGTTTTTCACATTCGACAGCGCATGCGGCGCAGATGTCGGCGCAGATGGCGCACAACTGTTGTGCATAGCTACTGCCGAGGCTCATCAATTCTACCGCCGAGCGGCAAATGGTAGCGCATTCCAGGTTGAGCTGGATGCAGCGAGCAAGATTTTTTACATCTGACTCGTATAGACAAGAAATAGCACAATGGCTACAAATCGTTGCGCATTCGTTGCATGCTTCGATGCAACTTTGAAATTTTTCGTGTGACATAAAATAACATTTTTAATGGTTATGGGTAGCCGGAAGAACCCGGAGTAATGATCATTTGCTTTTTCGGGACCAGTTGAACACCCCAAAAATTCCAAAAATGACGAGTAGCACTAGGATTACCCACCAAAATAGGTGCATTCCCCAGTATGAGTAATTTCCATTATCGTGCATCATAATTTTAGGTTTTTTAAAACTGCTGGTTAGAAAGTATATTCCTAGCCATTTTTACCACCAAGGCTTTTCCGAAGGAACTGTGCATTTACCGCCACTACGATGGTACTCAAACTCATCATCACCGCGCCCAGAGCCGGGCTCAGTACAAAATGCGGATACAACACACCGGCAGCCAATGGGATGGCTATGATGTTGTAGCCAGTTGCCCACCAAAGGTTTTGCACCATTTTTCGATAGGTAGCCTTACCAAAGTTCACCAATCCAAGAACATCAGATGGTCTGCTTTCTGTAAGGATAATGTCGGCGGTTTCAGCTGCGACATCGGTTCCGCTGCCTACTGCAATGCCTACGTCAGCTTGAGCCAGGGCGGGGGCGTCGTTGACACCATCGCCGGTCATGGCTACAAACTCACCTTTGGCCTGAAAATCTTTTACGATTTCAACTTTCTGGTGAGGGAGTACCTCGGCAAAATACCCGTCCAAGCCCAATTGTTCGGCGACTGCTTTTCCAACTGTGGCATTGTCGCCGGTGGCCATGTAAACTTTGATACCCTGTTCTTTCAATTGACGAACTGTTTCAGCGGCATCGGGGCGGATTCGGTCCGAAAGCGTTATAAAACCCACCAGTTTTTCATTTTGTAATACAAAAACTACTGTTTCAGAACCTGAACCTCCAGCCTCATCCGGGATTAAAATGTTTTTATCTTTCAAATAACCTGGACTGACGATTCCGATTTTTTTGCCGTCTACATCGCCAGTAATGCCTTTGCCCGTTATGGAGACAAAGTTGGTCATGGAAGGCAACGTTAACCCGGCTGCTTTGGCTGCAGAAACAATACCCTGTGCTATGGGGTGCTGACTTTCCTGTTCGAGTGCGGCGGCTGTAGCGAGCAGGGTGTCGTTATCATAACCAGCGAGTGGCTGAATACGCGACACGCCGAATTTCCCCTCGGTGAGTGTGCCGGTTTTATCGAACACCATTGCCGTAATGAGGCGGGCGTTTTCAAACGCAGTGCGGTTTCGGATGAGCAGTCCTTTGCGAGCGGTCATGGCCGTGGAAATGGCTACCACCAAGGGTATTGCCACTCCCAAAGCGTGCGGACAAGAAGTGACCATAACCGTCACCATACGTTCAAGCGCAAAAGCAAGCGGTTGTCCCATGAAAAGCCAAACAGCCAAAGTGCCAAATCCTACACCCAAGGATATGAATGTCAACCATTTAGCTGCTCGATCGGCAAGGTGTTGGGTCTGCGATTTGGCTGCCTGTGCTTCTTGTACGAGGGTTATTACTTTATTGAGATAGCTGTCTTTGCCCGATTTATCCACCTTTATTTTCAGGCTACCTTCCCCATTGATTGCCCCGGCGATCACTTTGGCGCCGGCCGTTTTTTGCACGGGCACACTCTCACCAGTGAGCATACTTTCGTTCACGCTACTGTTGCCTTCGGTCACCGTGCCATCCACAGGAATTTTTTCACCGGGTTTCACCAGCACGAGGTCTCCGATTTTTAGTTCATCCACCCGCATATCGTGCAACATGTTGCCGTGAAACATGTGCGCTTCGGAAGGCAACATTTTGACGATCAGTTCAAGTGCCTTCGACGCCCCGGCGACAGATTTCATTTCAAGCCAGTGTCCCAGCAGCATGATAACAATAAGCGTAGCAAGTTCCCAGTAGAAATCCATACCAACAACCCATTCAAAAACGACAGCCGTGCTGTAAAGAAAGGCAACCGTAATGGCCACACCGATGAGTGTCATCATACCTGGCTGACGACGGCGTACCTCATCCCTAAGTCCGGTCAGAAAAGGCCACCCTCCGTAAAAATAGATGATGCTGCCCAATAGCACGGACACCCAATTGCGCCCCAGAAAATCGAAATGGTATCCCACTGCCATTTGAAACATGGGAGAAATGACGACCACGGGTATGGTAAGCGCAAGACTTATCCAAAACCTCCGCAGGAAATCGGCGATCATGGCATGGTGGTCGTGCCCGGCATGGCCACCACCGTGTTTGGCGCCATGCATGACAGTTCCGTCGGGAATGGTGTGGGTGACAGTGTGTTTGGTTGTAGGGACTGAACCAGCGTCTACATTATGGTGTTGGTGATTTTCCATGGCAGAATCATCTAAGTAAGCCAAATTTCGCGTATGTTGGCATCAACAACTTTACACAATTTTTGAAAAATATTACATACGTACCGTGTCTTGTCGACAGCTAAGTTTACATCTTATGCTGCATGCCTTTCATCTTAGGATCTTCTTTCATTTTTTGCATCATATCCATCATTTCAGGGCTTTCCATCATTTTTTTGCACATACCGGCCATCATCGTTGTATCTCCTTTGCAGGCTTCCATCATGTCGGACATTATGCCTTGCATCATGGCAGGGTCGTTTTTCATCATTTTTGTCATCTCGCCATGGTTTTCCATCATCATCTTGTGCATGTTATGGTTACCCATCATCGCCATTTTCCCGTGGTTGTTGTCCATCAAAGCGTCCATCATTTCTTTGGAAAATGCAGTGTCGTTCGCAATGACGCCAACGATCTCTTTTCTTGTGTCGTCGTTTGCAAGCATTTTTTTGGGATCCGAGGCCGACTGGCAGGAGAAAAAAAGTGTCATTAAAAAAATCGGGAGTGCGATTTTTTGCAGCGTATTCATGGTTCTTCAATTGTAAGGTGTATGAAACTTAACATGTAAAGTTAGGCCCGTTGAGAATGGCAAACATTACAATTGGTTGGATCATTGTTACACATATCATACCTGAAATGCTTGAGTTTAAATCCACCGAACAAGTTGCATTTTATTTTAAAACCAATTTTTGTATGCCTGCAATTTTGCCATCTGACCTTGCAACAAGGAAATAAATGCCTTTGGGCAAACCCGTTGTGGAGAGATTAAACCTATGGTTTCCACTGCTTTGATGCGAAAACAAATTACTGTGGACAACTTTGCCTGACGCATCGGTAAAATCAAACCTAAGATCGCCCTCCATCGGAAGAGCCAGTTCAACAGTGAAGTTACTTCCCTGCATCACAGGATTGGGGAACACACTAAAATTCTTCTGCTTTTCCGACAGAGAGGGCGTTCCCGACACAAATTGACCCGCTTCAATTTTCACGATTTGTGACACCGATGGAATGTCGTCCACCATGCCAAACAACATGTACCAGCCTGGCATCAAAACCAAACTATCTGAAGACAGTACAGCCGATACCTGGTTGCCGTTTTGAATAAAATCCAGTTCTATGCATCGTCCATTACCGGAATTCATAAAATGTGTCATCACAGCGTTCGACATCAGCATCACCTTGGTCAAAGCATTGGTTTTGTTTACTTCAAACTCGATGGTTTCGCCGCGTTTGAACACAGTTTTGTTGAAATTGGATAACTCTGGGCGGATACCCCTAAAGAGATAAGGCGGCGAAAATGCCTCAATAATGCTCAAAGGGGGTTCGTTGCCGGGTGAACCTTCTCCACCAACGGCGATCACACGCCCATCGGGCACCAGTATGGTGATGGCGTGGTATTCGCGTTTCCAGTTCATGTTTGACAATCGGCGCCATGTGTCTGTTTCCGGGTCGTATTGATCCGTAAGTCCCATGTAACCCCAATTGTTAACTGGCGTCGGATCTGTTGGGTCTTCTTTGTAACCACCCATAACAAGTATTTTTTCATTGGGCAATTGAACAACTTTTGCACGGGAACGGGTAGGGGGGAGGTTGCTTCCAAGCGTCCAGGAATCCTGTATTGGATCGTAAATTTCGACATTAACACCTGGTTGACCCGGTGTAAAGGATTTGTACCCGATAGCCACAACCTCGCCATTCGGGCGCAATATAATTTCATGGTCGCAATGGTCGCCGTTGGGCAAACGGTTGCCCTGTACAAAATCAGCAGCCAAATCCCATTGCAGCGTAGCAGGGTCGAATAGTTGGGGTGGACGAAAGGTCATCAGGATTTTGCCGGTATAAAGTGGCACAATTGCTGAAACCTCATTACCAAACCGAACAGTATCGGTCCATTGTGTAACACCTGTATTTAGATCATAAACCTCCGAAGTATTGGTTCGCATGGCGTTGCCCGAACCGGTATTTTCATCACCGCCTCCAACGATCAAAAGGCGATCATCGTAAAGCGGTGCTAGGGTAGGATACCAGCGAAAATCGAGCATGTCGGGCAAAAATGGCCATGCTTCTGTATCCGGATTGAATACTTTGATCTTGTTGCACGCAGCGCCAAAACCATCATCTTCTAAAGTGCCTCCGGCAAACAAAATCCGTCCGTCGGACAACAAAGCCGGCCCAACACAGCCCTGAGCAAGCGTACTTCCCTTGGCATAGGAAGTGTCGTTTTCTGTAGGAAGGAAGAAAAAGGGATCTTTGGTATTGTGGCAATAATAGATGCTGCCATCGGGCATCAGAACACCGAGATCGGTTCCACCGAGTGGTTCCGGGGAGTTCATGATGACATCCCATAAGCCTGGTTCCGTTTCCGGTTCCAGTTGAGCATCGTGAACTACAATACCTAAGATACCGGTCGTTGCATTTTGAAAATACGCAAACCCGGGTTTGGCTACGCCGAAAAACAAGTACGGTCCGCCTCCAGGAAGATTTTCAAACAAGTATTGACCCATCGCATCGGTGCGTGTTTCCCAAAACCAGGATGTATCGTTGTTGAATAAGGTTACCCGAGCGTTAACAACCGGTTGGTTTCCAAAATCTGTCACAGTGCCAACAAGTGTTTGGGCAAAAATGCTGCTTGAAAGCAGTGCAAAACATAGAAAGAGACCTGTTTTCATGGATGCAGGTTAACATGTAAACTTATTAAAAAAGCGGAGAGGACGTAACATCCTCTCCGCCAAAAGCCATTTATCGGGGCAACAACAACACGCGCTCGGTTCGGCTGCCTTTTTCATTCAGGATTTGAACAAAATAATATCCCGCATTTTGGTCGCCCAAATCCACACGCACGGTGTTGCTGGTTATGGATTCGTCGCGCACTACCTGACCAAGTGCGTCCAGAACACGCAACCGGTAATCAGCAGCGTTGTAGTTTGTTCCGAGCCTGATCATGAAAATTTGTTCTGTCGGGTTGGGTGAAATCGAAAATTCAGGTCCATTGCCTGGTTCATTTGCAGCCACGGTAAATGGCGTATAGTCCAACTGGTAAACTTTGCTTTGGGTGGTGTTCACATACCATATTTTGCCGTCCGGACTAATTTCAATGCCCATGATTCCACCGGGTCCTGTATCATAACGGCCAAGTTCAGCGCCTTCGGCTCCCGTACGATCGTAAAAAATGATTTCTCCTGTGCCGTAATCGGTTACCAGTAAGTAATCGCCAAGGACAGCGATGCCGCTTGGTTTGTTGAGGCTATCGATGTAAACAGACCAGTCCGTTCCGGTCATTGCCGTATATTCTGCCAGGGGTTCGGCGTAAGGCGTCAGGTCTTCGGTTGCTTCGCCGGAATTGATGTCCAGACGAAGTACACGTTTGTTGCCGTTGTCTACGATGTACATGTGACCGCTTTCACGGTCCAAAGCCATGTGGTTGGAAACGGTATTGTCCACTCGTTCTACTTCCAATTCTACGAAACGGCGTACAATGCCGTCGGCATGGTCGTCATTACCTGGGCCATGGTCTTCCTGAAAATCGTAGCGCACAATGTTTTTGTTGTAGCCGTCATAGACCCAGAACACATTGTCTTCTTCCCATTCGATGCCCATGCTGTACGGGCTTTGGTGCAGCATATCGAGGTGGCTGCCGTTGCCTCCGGAAGGTTCGGCATACACCGACCAGTCGCTGCTCCAAAGTGCAGGACCGGTGAAATGTGATCCGCCACCCTGGTGGTTGGCATCCAATACACCTGGTGAAGTGGCGAAATTGCCATTGTAACTAAAAGCGATGCCGGTGGGCAGCGACATAAAATGCCATGAATTCTGGTCTTTTTTCTCCTGGGGATCCTGAGTAGGCAACCCGGCATTGAAATAAGTAACGGTGCTGCCGCCGCTTGACTCTGTCTTTCTGTTCACCACCCACAAAGTAGGGGAGGGGGTGGGGGCAAAAGCCAGATCACTGGGTTTGTCCAAACCATCGAAACTTGTGCCAATGGTATTGATGACAACGGAGTCTGTCAGGTAATGATCAAGCAGAAAGGGAATGGGTGAGCGAAAATAAACCGCCTTGCCAAGGGTGTCGTTGACAGGAAACAGGTCGGCGTTTCCGTTGATGTTGGCAAGCCAGACCTTCAACTGATAATTGCCGGTATCGGCAGGCGTCCAGGGTGTCGATAGGTAGAAATGGGCATGGGTGAATGGATCTACATTCAATCCCGTGAGTGTTTCGGTCTGAGGCGCATTTCCGTCAACAGAATAACTGATATCAATTGTTGTAATTGCAGAGGCGCCCATGTTGAACAGCTCTCCGTTTACTGTGGTCGGTTTCAGATCGTTGAAACTGTAATTGCCGATTTCTGACAATTCCGCATTGAAAGCAAGCGGTAATTTTACGGTAAAATCGTATTGCCCGCCAGTGCCCGTACTTTTAAAGTGGTGTATCGGATAACCACCAATAACAATGGTGAATGTGGCGCCACCGTCGCCCCAATCGTCCACATCGAACAAGGTGTAAACAGAGTCGGTTTTAAGACACCATGGACCAAGTTCCACCATGGTATTGTTGCCGTATCCCAATCCAGGTGAAGCATCCTGTTGCCCGCCACCGAAGCAACCAACCTGGCTGGTATTGCCTCCCGTGGCAATAGACGCAGCATTACAAGCGTTTCCGCCCGACACAAGTGACCAAAAGGTTTCATAACCATAGGTATCGGTTTCAACGATGAGATGAACTTCCGTCTCATCGGGTTGGCATTGTGCAAGTAAGTTTTGTTGGCTGAACAACCCGAAATAACACAAAACGTATAGGGGTAGAAGTTTTTGCACGGAAATTAAGTTTTAGTTAATAAATTATAGAAAATCAACAATGTGAATTTTAAAACGGTGATTTGAATGCAGCGTTCGTCAGGAATGTTTCATCCGTCAGTGTTTTTAAAAAGGCCACAAGGTCTGCCTTGTCCTGTGCTGACATCTGCAATCCTCCGGGTTGTACATTGTACTGCAAAAGCTCATCCATGGTGGTAGAGGGTTTCACACCCGTGTTGTAGTGATCAATGACTTCTTCCAAAGTAGCAAATCGACCGTCGTGCATGTATGGTCCTGTTAAAGCAACGTTTCTCAAGCTGGGAACCTTGAACTTAGCCTGATCCAATGGATTTCCTGTCACCTCCTTTCGGCCTTCATCCGCCTGGTCGGCATCGGCATCAAGGCCATTGTTCATAAATTCGTCGTTGGTAAAATTAAAACCTCCGTGGCAATGGAAACACTCAGCACCGCTTTCGGAGCCGAAGGGATCAAACTCTGTAAAAAACAATACCCTTCCTCGCTCTTCACTTTCAGTAAGTGTGGCTGTGCCATTTATCCAATTGTCGTATTTGCCGGCGTTCGACACCATCGTAAGCATAAACTGCTCTAAAGCCAGTCCCACGCGCTCAGAAGTTACATTTGAATCACCAAAAGTACGGATGAATTGGTCAGTATACCGCTTATCCGCCGAAAGTTTGGAGACAACATTGGTCAATGTTTCATTCATTTCAAGCGGATCCTGTATAGGTTTTAGTGCCTGATCGCGAACATGCATCGCCCTGCCATCCCAAAACAAACCGTTTTGGTGCCATGCGAGATTCATAACAGGCATTGCCTGGCGCTTGCCGGGCAATCCTTCTACGCCGATGCTGAATTGGCGTATGTCTGAAAAAGCATCAATCTGTTTGTGACAATCGGCACAAGCCTGAGATCCATCACTAGACAACATAGTTTCGTAAAAAAGCATCCTTCCAAGCTGCACTCCTGCAACCGTCAACACATTATCGGCGGGTAAATCAGGTGTGGGAAAATAACCTACGTCCAATGCATAGGGTGTGGGATCGTATTCTGCAGGCGGATCAACAGGATCATTGGGTTCACATGCAAGAATGGACAATCCCAGAAATAAAAATAAAAACAATTGTTTCATACTCTGTAAAGTCAATTTTGACGAAATTTTGGATTGTTGATAAAAGCCTCATCGGTCAGACTGTTCAAAAATGCCACCAAAGCATCCTTTTCAGCCATCGACAGGCCCAAAGGGTACACCAACATGTTTTTGTTCGGATGCATTTGACCACCTGAATTGTAATGTTCCACGACATTATCAAGTGTCGTGAGGCTGCCATCGTGCATGTAAGGCGCTGTTAATCCCACATTGCGCAGGGTTGGCACTTTAAAGCGCGCTCTGTCGGATTCAAGTTCAGTCAACCGGAAACGGCCTGGATCGGCATACGTTGTGTAAAGCCCATTGTTTTCAAAGGCATAGTTGGTGAAATTAAAACCGGAATGGCATTTTGAGCAGTTGGTTCTTTCAGAAAAAAACAAATCCATACCACGTTTTTCTACCGCATTCAACGCATTCTTCTTTCCTTGAAAATAATAGTGATCGTACCTGCTTTCACCTGATACCATGGTACGTTCAAAGCAGGCAATTGATCGGGTGATAACGAATGCATCCGGTTCCCGATCGTAAGCTTCGAGGCTCAACCGCACATAGGCTGTGTCGTGTTTTAAACGTTCAGCTATAAGAACAATGTTGAAATCAAACTCGTTGTGCTCCTGAATTGGAACAAGAATTTGCATTTCAAGCGTAGGAACACCGCCCTCACGGGTAAAATACGGATGGTAACCAATGTTGGTGAGCGTGGGCGCATTGCGTGTCCCCGGTAATCCACCCACACCCGGACTGAATGCTACGGTATCGCTGAACGCTATGTTTGCAAAATGGCAGGAAGCGCATGAAATGGTGCTGTCACGCGACATTACGGGATCGTAAAACAGCTTTTTGCCCAATGCCCATCGATCCGTAGTCAATGCGTTTCCTTCAGGAAAATCCGGCGAAGGAAAGCCATGTGGGACAACAAGCGGTTCCTCAGGAGTCTGTAACGTGTCCGTCACTTCTTTCTGACAAGCAATTGTTGCTATGGCCAAAACCAAGGATAAAATACAATATCGTTTCATTGAAGCAAATGGCGAACAGAAAGAAACACAAGTTTCTCCTCTGTTCGCCCCATTTTGAAGTTATTTACTGCGTTACGATAAGTTTTTCAATGGCAACCGGACGATCGTTTTGCCAGATATGGGCCAAATACAAGCCTGGCTCCAACTTGTTTTCGAAGTTGAATTGTTGGCTGCCTGAATAAAGCTTTTGGTTGAGCAGAACTTTGCCTGTCAGATCAGTCAATGAAATACGGTAGTCGAACCCGGAAGGAAGCGACATGGTTGCGTTGGTTATTCCTGCCGGGGCAGGGTTGGGCGACAGTTTGAAATCGCCCTTAAAAGTTGGGTCAATGGTCATTGTTGTTGATTCAGCAGAAAAAACAAGGTTTTTCATGTTGTTCATGAGGGTAACTGCCTTGCCTGAAGAACCATGAACAATGAGGCCTGCCGATACATTGATGCTGGTTAGTATCTGGGCATAATCTGCAATGAGGTGGATGGTTTTATTGCCATCAGGATGGGTTTCAGCCAACGTAGTTAGGGTTACTGTTTTGTAATTGGCATCGCCAAGCGCATGAATTTCATATACATTGGTAAAGTTTGTACCTGCGATGCCTTCAATGGCAACAAAACGGTAACCCGCTGACCATCCCCATTGCATGGCTGGATTTTGGGGGGCAAGTGGGTGATTGGCAGGAAATGAAGCAGGATCCAGGTGGTTGTGCGCCTGGTCCACACCAATCGAAAAAGTAATGCTTTCTACATTGGTAATGTCCGGGTGCGAACCAAGATCGTACATGCTGTCAACTGCCGGGCGGACAAGTAGGTACAAATCCGGCATAGCTGTTTCCTGCCCGCCATCGTGGGTAACTTTTATTTCTGAAATGTAATACTCCAGACGGGTGATTTTGTAATCATAGGAACCTGCTGATACGGGCATGTTCAATGCAAAGGGCGCGGCGCCAAGACGTGGCGACAGATGTAGTTCAAGATTGCTTTGAGCCTGAATTATTGGCCCTGCTGCGAAAAACATCAGAACGTAGAGGATAGTTTTTTTCATAAATTAATGAATGTGAGTTGTTTGTAATGAAAGTAAGCGATTCAATTTGTTTTAATGACGGTAAATACCGCGGTTCCCTTGGTGGTGAAAACTTTGATAAAGTTAACCCCTGACACGAGTTTATCAGATCCAATTTCCGTGATATTCAATGCAGATAGCAACATTCGGCCAACCTGGTCATAAACTTCAATCTTTTGTACTTCCCAACCACTTTCTGCAGTGATCCTGATGTTATCCATACCTGTAGTGAGTAGGGTAGGGAAGACGGAAAGATGGTTTTGCGCAATAGGTGCAACCGTTCCCGTGGAACTCGGTCCAACAACAAACTGCCCCATCATACCTGTATCTTCATGACTTAGTATATGGCAGTGATACATGTAAGGCATTTCGGTATCGCTGAAATCTTCAAAACGCATGATGATTTTTACAGAGCCATTCATTGGTGGGATCGTGACAACGTCTTTCCTGCCACGCAGGTTGGAAGGAGGCGTACTGCCATTTACCGACAACACGTAAAAGCTGTTGCCATGTACGTGGAATGGATGGGCCATCATGGTTTGGTTTGTGATGTTCCATATTTCGGTTTTGCCCTGCTCCGTCGTAAAATTGACGGTTTCCATGTCGAATTTTAATCCGTTGATGAAAAAATTGGTCATACTCATCATCGGCTGTGCCGAAAGCCCAAAGTTGCGTGTCATAGCTCCTGTTTGTGGCCAGGCTACATTGGTAGTCAATGTGGTTGGAAATGTGGTTACCGCATTCACCGTTTGAGCGGTTACTTGTATGGTCATCAAGTCAAAATCGGTATTGTCTTTAGGGCCCATCATGCCGCCCATCATCATGCTGCCGCCCGGATAGCCAGATGGCAATTGCGTACCGAATTGGCGTAATTTTACCATATTGCCTTGCAGGCCTGACAAATCCACAAGGATTTCAGCACGTTCACCCGGGCCCAAAATCAACCTTGTCATGGATACCGGTGCGTCAAGCAAACCTCCATCGGACGCGATTTGTTTGAACAAATGGTTGTCGGAAAAACCAAAATCAAAATACCTGTGGCTTGATCCATTCAGGAGGCGCAATCGCACGATCTGAGCAGGTAATTCGAGCAAACCATTCAATGAGCCATTGACCAGCACCGTGTTATCGGCTTCATCGTTTTCAACAATTTGGTTGTTAGCGTCGAAAGTTTTCCATTGAAAAACCAGCGGCACATCGTCGACTGCATAGGTTCTTGGCAGATTCAATGCAGCTTCCTCAGGATCACGAACAATGATAAATCCTGATGCTCCTTTTACTACCTGATCCAATGTTTTGCCATGCAGGTGAGGATGGTACCAATAGGTGGCTGCTTTGTCCATAATCGTAAAGGAAGGTGACCAGGTTTCGCCGGCTAAAATAGGGTTGTGCGGGCTGCCGTCATTGGTTGGCGCCACATGCAAACCATGCCAGTGTGTCGTTGTGGTGTCGCCAAGCTGATTGTGAACATTAAAGGTTACTTGCTGTCCCTGTTGAAGTAGAATGGTTGGACCAAGAAATGCTCCGTTGTAACCAATGGTTTGCGTTTCAATACCAGGAATAATCGACTTGGAGCCGTGCTGCAAAGTAAGTTCAATGGTGTTGCCTGAGAGTGTAACGGGTATTTGAATAAAAGTTTGTCCAATGGTGGGTGTTACTGTTATCATTAATATGATAATCAGTATTTTATGTAAATATAAATTTGTCATTATACTATTTGTTTTTTCAAAATTTAAGATTCACGCCTGTATTTACCAACAACCCGATTTGCCCTTTTTGTCCGAAAAAAGTGGGTGTCGCCTGAATGCTCCATTGGCGGTTCAGGCGGTAGTCAACACCAGCACCAAACAACCAGGAAAGGGAAACTTTGCTTTCAACCTGAGAAGTCATTGTCGGCATATGGTCGGAATTGAAACATAAATCGGAGCATACTTCAGAGAAATGGTCTATTTGAACCATCATTTTTCCCGGAACGTCAACAGCTCCGCCACCCTGAACCTTAACATCCCAGCGACCTTTTCCAAAGGTGTGTTGTACAAACAAAGGAAGGATCCAATGCTTACTTTCTCTTGATGTGCGCATCAAAAGCACAAATGGCTCATCGGCAGGCATCGTGCTCAAGCTATCCACCTCAGAAATCCGGACGGTAAGGTTGGAATTGCCGGTTCCGGAAAGTAGGGCATACTGAAATTCATAATCTTTTGGTCCACTGTAATTTGGATTCAAACAGGTGCCATCCATAAGTCGCAAGGTTGCCTCGTGTGAGTTTGTCTGTGTCATGGTACGGCGCCACAATCCTGTGGTTATTTGCCAGTGTAGACCCATTCTGTACCCGACAGAAATTCCTGTTTGCCATCCTGAAGCGAAACCTTTGTTGTGTTCGGCAAAAGCCAGTTGGTTTGGTATGTCGGGACCACTGGCGCCACTCTGTTGCCACTGCCAAACAGGACCTACTAACATTCCAATTTCCCAATGTTGCTCATGATGTGGCATAACGAGGGTTATTTGCCTAATTACAGGCAAAAAAGGTGGTTTATTAAATAGGGTAGGGGGCTTTTCGTAAAACCCTGATTGAGTGTAATTCGTATTCTTAACCGCATTTTTTTCAGTGGATGCAAGCAGGTTGGCTGGTATCTGGAGAGGTGATTTAAAGTTACTCCCTGATAAGAATTTGCTTTCCATAATTGCCTGATTGTCATAGCTTTTATCTATGATCTCGATCTCTTGTGCGCCGCTGGCGTTTTTAAGATGATTTTGCAGTAAAGTTCCTTTTATAGGTACTGCGTGTTTAGGTTTTATTTGGTTGGGTTGGACCAATGAATCAATTGCGGTCGGAGTTGCCTGGGTATAGCGGTATATAGATCCCGCAAACAACAAAGCAGTACATGTCCAGAACACCCAGAAGCCACGCCGCCGGCGACGTGGCTTAGGCAATTGGATTTCTATGCCTGCCCAAAGGTGATCAGGGGCATCAGGAGCATAATTGTGTAGCTCAGAATGGAGGTGACGCTCCAAATTATCGCGGTCAAAAAGTGGCTTTTGAATCATACTAAAAGCAACATTGTTTTATCTAAAAGCCGTCTCATAAAGGCTTTGGCCCGGTTGAGTTGAGATTTTGAGGTACTGATTGAAATCCCCAATTCACGTGCAATCTGTTCGTGCGAACGCTCCTCAATCACATAAAGATTCAGGACTGTTCGAAATCCGGTCGGCAACTGTTGAAGCAGGGCAAGCAACCGGCCTTCCTCACCCGAAGTTTCCAAAGCGAGATCTTGTTCTGTGATTTGTAACACTTGTTCAAAATCAAAATCATTTTGCAAATCTTTTTCAATACTTTGTTTTTGAACATGTTTTAATACGGTACGCAGAACTATACGCCGCATCCAACCTTCCAAGCTTCCTTCGCCACGATACTTGCCAATATCCTGGAACACGTGTACAAACGATTCTTGCAAAAGGTCTTCAGCTTCCTGCCTGGATGACGTGTAACGCAAGCACACACCGAAAATTCGGTTTTTATACCGTCCCCACAATTCATACTGCGCCCGACGATCACCTGCATAACAAGCTTCCGCCAATGCGAATCCGTCAGGATCGGATGGTAGATGGGTTTGGTTCATAATGATATTCAGTAAGTTAAGTGCACATCAGCAATGAAAAAGGTTGCATGAACCTAATTTATCTTTGATCGGGAAAAGGATTTTTATTTTTATTTAACATAATATAAATTATAAGAACAAAATAAGCCAAAAAATCATCCCTTAAACCAACCCGTCAATCCATCCATCATCTCACTCCACGATCCATAATCCCTGCGGAAACTCAAACCAGCACCAAAACGTGACCTCGAACGACCACCGGCAATGTCCGGCTCCGTACGCTGGTATACTTTCAAACGCCATTCACGGTTCTCTGTGAGTTGGATTTCCACCGTAATGTCTTCACCCAAAAATCCGCTCTGTGCAATCGTTCCTGCATAACCGACACCAAACTGCGAACCTACCTGTACGGTAACCCTGTCGTTTGCAAATCCACTGGTAAGACGTACCTGAACGTCGCGGCCCACCTGGCTCAACGTCGGTGAATTGGGATCGGTCAAAACGTCGTTCCTGTATTCGTTGTAGGCAATGTCAAAATCAATGCTGGACACCTTGCCGCCAAACCACTCGGTCGCAAGCCCCGTCAGGTAATTTGAAAATTGGTTGCTCAAGACCTGCGTCAGGGTGTTGAACGCAGATTCAAGGTAGTCGCCGCTTTGCAATATCGCTGAACCCGAATTGGAAGGCAAAAATGACCCTACAACCACCAGGCCAAAAACTTGTCGCGTAAGCTCGTTCTGATCCTGATTAAGAAGCCTTAACTTATTGTCAGCCAATGACTTAAGCCTACTTGTAAGGTTGGGAAAAGCCATGTCGAAACTGATGTTCGGCTTGATAAGATCGCCTTTCAGGTGCATGGTAACAATCACTTTTGTCGCTTTGCTCGCTTCCGTGATCAATTGTTGATCGGCCGTACTTTCAAGTTCATCACGCAAAAGGTTATACAAAGACGTATTTTCTTCATACGTCGCGTCCAGGTTTATCTGGGCGCCGTAGGGATCACCGTACCAGTTGATGGTGCCTCCTTCCGCAACAGTAAACGGCTTGTTCACCCAATTAAGCAAAGTAAACATGTATTCTCCCCTCCGTATCGTGTAGTTTCCATACATTTTGAACTCGCCTTCCCTGTTGATGGCAATAATGATGTCGCCCTCTCCCCTACCCTTTACAATGTCTCCGGCCTGCTCGTCAAAGATCAATTGAACCTCTGCATCGTCGGTAATCGTCAGGTTCATTTCAAAATTTACCCCTTTTAATTCTTTTATATTAAAATATTTTGATTCATTTAATTCAACAGAATCCTGTGTTTTACTTTTAAATCTTATAAAATTAGCCTCCGAAGCATCTCCAGGGGTTCCAACAGGAATGTACAAGCGTGATTCCTTGCCTGTTGTTGCCGTTATGGCAATGTTGGTGCGCACAAAAGAGCCTGTAAAATCGGCTTTAAATTTTCCAATGCCCTGCCCGTAATAGGTACTGTTATCTTCAGCTCTGGTGTTCAGAATCATAAATTCGTTGCTCAGGGACTCAATCGAACAATCCAATTGCCATTCTTTAAAAAAGTTGTGCCGTAGTCCTCCCCTAATGACGGCCGCATTGCGTTCACTGCCGTCGTAAATGGTGTCACCATCAGCCCATATCAAATAATTACTCAATTTAATGGTCTGATTTTTAATATGGTACATCGTTTTTAAGTAGTCGAGCTGAAACTGTCCCCGCGTAATCAGGGCACTTCCCTGCATCCCTACCCTGCTGGTTGGCCCACCCAGCCTGACATCCGTATTGAACAAACCTGATGTTTTGGAAATTCCAGGAACGAACAATTCGAGTACCTGTAACGGAAATTTGTCGGTCGTAATGTGGGTTTGAAATTCGCCGGGACGTATGATGCCTAGCTCTTCATCGTTGATTCTGCTGCCCTGGTTGGGCACCCAGGCACCCGCCAACCGCAACCTGCTGTCGTTGTCTATCAAAAACATTTTGCATTGCAAGGGAGACTTAAGATCCGCCATTTCCAGATTGCCTGTAACCTCACCATAGGCATGCCCGTTTATAAAAATGGAATCTGTGGAGATGAAGGCGTTCATATCCTTCATGGTAAAGATGTCTCCTATCTTGATGTCGAAGTCGTATATGCGCCCCCGGTACGTTATTGCCTTGGATTTAAAGTACTTATCAAAAAAATTCAGGTCAAAATTTGAAAAAGCCAGCGACAGGCCACGACCGTTGTTAAAACTATCGATCATGATGCGCTGGTTGCCGTTCATCAAATCGAAGTTTTGGGAAGTAAAATATTCTTTTCCGAAACGCACGTAGTTGTCACCACCCATGTACCAACTTTCATTGAACAGAACAATGTTGGAAGGATTGAAATGCACCTCCCAAAGCGAATCTACGGTAGTCAATTCGCCGTTCAGATTGATGCTTTTGATGATGTAGGAGGTGTCCTGAGCCTGGAGCCCGAATTTTACGATGTCGTTTGCGATGGATCCGTAAAGGTTCACGGCCGCAATTTTTTGCTGTCCTGGCAGGGTTGTTTCCGGCAACGAAAAGTGGTAAGCGCTCAATCCGTCCTTGCTTCTGTAATTTACATTGATCCTTCGGAATTCAAACCCACGGAATTTCAAATCAGGAACACTCAAACTTACATTGGCCAGATTGCTGTCGGCATTTACGCTGGCTCGCAACTCCACATCTTTAAGCGTATCGAGGCCCTCAACAAACAGCCGCGTAAAATCTTTTGAATTGTGAACAACACCCTGCAGCGTGAATTGGTCTGTAAGCTTTACAGAATCCGGGGCAGCGACAATGCCCAGTTGAGCCGCTAGCCCGGGATAATTCTGGGCGAAAAGTTTCCCCAGGTTACCCACCACTTTGGCTGCATCAAACCGGCCTTCCATGTAAAAGGATGCTACATCAGATTTCAGGTTGTAGGATCGCAAGCCGTGAGGCAAAGGCGCTGAAGTGAACAACAAGGTGTCTATTCGGTGCACAAATTGCCTGTCCTGCAAAATTCGAAAATCGCGCAACCTCACCACGCCTGTTAAATCGCTGAGGTTACTGAACCGCAATCCAAGCTTTTCAACCTTTCCGGAGAGCACCCAGTCCTCCGGAACAAGATTCAATGCACCCAAATCCAGCCTTCGGATATCGGCTTTAAAGTCGAAATCAGGCATGGTATCCTGCAAGTTGATGGTACCTACGAAGGTGAAATCAATGTTTGGGTCGTCTACACCCAGTTTGCCATCGAACACCTGCTCATCAAAGGTGCCATTCATGACGATATTCTTGTAATTGTACCCCTTAAAATTGAAGGTATCGACGGTGCCGTTAAGTGTCGTTTTAATGGTTTTCAGGGTCAGTCCACGTGAACCTTCTGCAATGTTCACCCTGAAGGTTGATTTCCCAAGATCCCGGTTGTTGGTCCAGGCGCCCAGATCAAACTGATTCATGCTCAGATAACCTGAATAGGTCGCCCTTTCCCGCCCCCCTGTTAGGTCAAGTTCCATATCGACGGCTCCGGCTCCGAGGTCCGTATCCAGTTGCCCGGTAAGTACATGGTTGTAACCAAAAAAGATGAAATATTTGCCCGAAAAACCGATGTTTCCCAGACGGTTGAAGTAATCCGGAACGGAAAAACCATTGACGATTTTTCTTATCGTAAAAATGTCGGATTGCAGTCTTTTAAAATCAAAACTCAAACGCATTCTGTCGACGCCTTCTGCCAGATCGTCACCGTCAAAATCGCCGCGCATGTAGGCCGACGGGCCTACCCTGATGTTCAGGTCCCTTCCACGCAATCGGTTGATGCGTCCGGTAAAATCTCCGGAAATCTCTGCAACCTCTTCCTTATTGTCTATGAAAAAACGGTTGTTGTTGATGGCACTGCTGAAGTGCATGATGTCGCCCAACCGTAGCCTGGCCTCTTCATTCAACCGAAGTTCCAACGCCACCTTGCTGTTGAACCGCAAGTAATCGCGGAAGGAACCATAATGTAAAACGATGGTGTCGCCCAGGCTTGAACCCGGTGTTTGTATCAAACTGTTGTACAGAGCCGTAATGGTGTCGTTCACCACTACCCTGCCCGCTTCTGCATGGGTGAGTTCAAATCCACATTTTTCTCGGGCTGCCAAGTGTTGTAAAATGCCGGTAAAGGCCAGATCGCTGTTGAAGGCAACATCCGTGGCTTTGATGGCAATCCTGTCAACCAGCATGTGGTCAAAGTCCATGACTTCCGGCGACGATGCTTCCTCACCATCCCTGAACTTGTCCATTTCAAAACGACTGTCAATCAACTCAAATTCAGCAATGTTGAACTTAAGTGGTTCGGGGGCTTCCAGTGTTGAATCCGTTTCCAGGTTGATCACACGGGCCGGAGGACGACCGGACTTTTCCGGCAAGGGTTTGGAAGGATACGACTCCATGTCAATTTGCACCCCGGAAAGTCTGACACTTTGTAAATCAACAATGCCTGAAGCCAGCTCTATTTCGTTTACTTTGATAACCCCGGAAGGTAGCCTGAAAAGCATCTTTTGTCCGCGTACGGCATCGTAGGACAAAAAATCCGTATCGATCAACTCCAGCTTCTGGACTTTGATGCGGAAAGGGCGTGGCTGTGTTTTTGGTTTGGGAGTGTCGCTTCGAAAGTAATCGATGATGAACTGAATGTTGTTCTCGAGTTGTCCTTCTTCCCGGCGAATGTTGAAGCGCGCGTGTTGCAGCGTTATTTCATTGAACTCAATTTTGTTTCCAAGCAGTGCAAAAAAATTGGAGTTCAGACTTGCGCTTAATTTACCAGCGTACAGGAGTGTATCACCTTGCCTGTCGGCAACAAAAAAATGGTCAAAAACCAGGTTGTCAAAAAACTCTACCCGTACGTTTCCGATATGAACATCCGTTTGCAGATCCTCCGATAAAATTTTGGTTGCTCTTTGAACGATCCAGTTTTGTACAAATGGCAATTGCACAAAAAAGTAAAAACTGATGAACAGTACAACGAGTGCAAATACAAAATTTTCAACCCGACGCCACAGCAACTTCAGAAGCCTTACGGCATTTGAAGCACTGCTGGGTGGTGGTGGTTGTTCTTGCCGGCTCATACGCTGTGTTCACTGTCCCAAAAATACAAAAATCACCATGCGATGCTGTAAGGACAGAGCAACGCATGGTGAAACGAAGGATGACCGGATAAAAGTACAATCCGGCGCAGGCATTTACCCTGCTTTAAGTTATCATTAAGAAAACAGGATCTTAACGAACAGCAAAACTGGAAGCGCCGAGCAGGCCTTTATCGCAATAAATGGCAACAACGTAATTGCCGGACTTCAGCTTGTCGTCAAGTTTGTGTACAAACGAGAGCCGCTGTGTTGTTTCAAGGTTAACTTGTTTTACCTGCTGGGCAATGATTTCTACCGGACCAGTTGGGGCATATACCGTGGCTTTGATTGGATTTGGTGTGCCAATGGGGTTGCCTTTGTCGTCGGTAATGGCCATGTACAGTTTTTGAGGTCCCTGGTATACCGGGGGAACATCGGCGAGGTCGAAACTTACGGTTACTTCGCGGGCTTTGTTGGCTTTAACCGTTGCTTTATCGTTGCCACGCTCCAATTTAACATTGAAGGAAGTTGCTTTGAAAGTAGCAGACTGGGTTCGACGAATTTGTTCCTCCAGCTGTTTGCCAAGATCGGTAACTTGCCCTGTTAATTGTTGTTTTTCACCTTTCAACTGGGTGTTTTCTTCGTTCAGTCGAAGGTTTTCCGTTTTCAGTTGATCGTTTTCCGTCTGGATAACGCTGATGATGGTTTCGTACTCCGTTTTTACTTTTTGCAAATCAGCAACCTGGTTACGCAAAGCCTGAACATCCTTGGACGTTTGTGCCTTGATTTGTTTGATTTGAACTTCCTTTTTTTGGATTTCAGCTGCCGTGCTTGTTACACGCCCCTGAAGGCTTTCATTTTCAGATCTGAGGTCAGAATAAGCACCGGACAGGCTGTCGAGCTCCGACTCCAGCCGGGTACGTTCAACTTCGAGGGCAAGGCGCTCCTGTTCAACAAGTGCGTTTTCAGCTTTGAATGTTTGTGATTTTTGCCAAAAAAACCAGCCGAGGGCTGCAGCAAGTAAAAGAAGGATGGAAATTACAATGCTGTAAATGCGCGAGTTTTGATTGTCACTCATGGTATTTTCGTTTGAATTCAGATGGATACTGATGCTTTAATTCGACAAATAACGACAAATTAGACACAATTGGTATGCCGAATTTCCGTTCCGGAAAACATATTGTTTGCGCAAATGTAAAATCCGTCGTTCATAATAAAGAAATTATGCATCATTTAAATCTTGTTTTTCTTGCATTAGCTCATTTAGCTCCTCCGGCGTATTGATGTTTTTCAACACAGCGGGATTGGGTGGCTCCAGCATGTTCAATGGCATGGACATCAAAGTTTTTCTAAGACATCGTTTGCCTTCCTGCAGTCGGGCGGCCAAAACATCAAAGGCCTTTGGTTCCCAAATGGAACATAATGGGTCGGGAGATCCATCATCAAAATAGGGCGCACGAAAGGCCGTAGCCATGAAATTTTCATCACGTTTGTTGATCAGGAAACGCAGTGTCGCAACATCGATGAGGGGCATATCGCAAGCCAATACCAACCATGCGACACCTGGATGGCGCTTGTGAGCATCAAGTAGTGCATTGGCAGGACCCGCTCCCGGAGTGGCATCCAGAATACATGGGTAATCTTTCAGGAAGGCAGCTTGTTCTTCCCTGCAGGAGAAAAAAGCCGGCATTCCGAGTTCCTTCATCAGATCATACAGGTACAACCTTTGTGGTTTGCCATGCCAGGAAATCAATCCTTTGTCGCGACCCATGCGTTGTGAAAACCCACCGGCCAAAACCAATCCGTACAATGGTGTCATGGTTGCCATTTGAAATCTTTTTTGCCGCCTGTTTTTTCGAGGAGGCGAATTTCACGAATGACGATCAGCGGAGAAATGGCTTTACACATGTCGTAAACCGTTAAAGCCGCAACCGATGCTCCGGTAAGAGCTTCCATTTCCACCCCTGTTTTGGCTCCGACCCGGGTACTGCAGGTGATCCATAAAACGCCGTTATCCTGCACCTGAACATCGATGTTGCAATGGTCGAGCGGCAAAGGATGGCACAATGGGATCAATTCCCCGGTTTTTTTAGCGGCCATAATGCCTGCAAGAATGGCGGTTTGGAAAACTCCACCTTTGGCCGTTTGCCAGTCACTTTGTTCCAATTGATCCCACACCTCCGTTGGAAGTTCCACGATGGCCCGTGCCTTTGCCGTACGTACTGTAACCGATTTGGCACTTACATCAACCATGGCGGGTTGTCCGTGGGCATCGAGGTGGGAAAATTTTGACATGCTGTGTATTTTTCAAGCTTCGAATGCCCAAAATTAATCAGGTTTGTGCAAAAATAGAAGTTATGATCAGCGTAGAGGAAGCTACCCAGTTGCTAAAACAATATTTGGCCGATTGGGGAACGGAAATGGTGCCCCTGGAGAACGCTCATGGCCGCATTTTGCGCGAGCCAGTTGTTGCCGACCGCGATTTTCCACCTTTCGACCGTGTGGCAATGGATGGAGTGGCTTTACGGTTTGCCGAATGGTCGGCCGGACTCTCCCGTTTTGATGTTGCCGGACAGGCGCCTGCGGGTATGGTGCCCCCTACCCTTTCCGAACCCGCTTCCGTCGTAGAGGTTGCAACCGGTGCTGTTTTGCCGCCCGGAACCGATACCGTAGTGCCTTATGAACACCTGCAACATGATGGAAACGAAGTCATAGTTTTGGCTGAAAAAGTGCGCAAAGGTCAAAACATCCATCGCCAGGGAAGTGATCGTCAAGCGGGTGAACTGCTTTTGTTCGGCGGCAGACGTCTGGATCCTTCCGCCATGGGCGTTTTGGCAACGGTGGGAAAAAGTACCGTCTCCGTAAGCCGTCTTCCCAAAACAGCCATATTGAATACCGGTGATGAATTGGTGGCTGTTGACGCTACACCCCAACCCTGGGAAATTCGGATGTCGAACGGCTGGGTTATTGAGGGTATGTTGCAAAAAACAGGCGTGTCCCCCACCCTTTTTCAATGTCGTGATTCTTTGGATGAGCTAAAAATAACTGTTAAGGATATATTATCTGAGTACGATTTAATTATAATAACCGGAGCGGTATCGGCTGGCAAACGCGATCACATACCTGCGTTACTTCCCGAACTTGGTATTGAAAAGGTTTTTCACAAAATCACGCAAAGGCCTGGTAAACCTCTGTGGTTCGGACAATCGAAAGTCGGAAAAACCGTTTTTGCCATGCCGGGTAACCCAGTTTCCGCAACGCTTTGTGCCTCCCGTTACCTTATGCCCTGGCTGAATCAAAGTCTTGGATGCAGCATCTATGGGCCGGAACGCGTAATTTTGGGGGAACAAGTGATTTTTGAACCTGCAATGACCTGTTTTATGCCGGCCAGGTTGGAAAACCGTGAAGGCCGTATGGTCGCCTTTCCCAAACCTTCCAACGGCAGCGGCGACTTGGGTAAATTGCCCGAAGCCGATGGATTTTTGGAACTTCCTGCTGCATGGAGCGTGTTCAACGAAGGCGATGTTGTTGATTTTTACCGATTGTAAAAAATTCGAAGTTTGTTTAGGATGGATGGTCCAGTACTGATTGATAACCACGGAAGGCGCATCAACTACCTGCG
>JADLBE010000350.1 GCA_020847915.1 Saprospiraceae bacterium
CGGCGGAAAGATCCGTTTGGAAATCAACATTGCTCCCAACCCGGTGCCGGCTTATGCAAAAATAAAGATTGGATTGCCCGAGTTGTCCGAGCCGGCAACCATCAGCGTGTTTAACAACGCCGGGCAGCTGGTTCAGCAAATAACCGTGGATAGGGGAGCGCCACAAGCGCAGCTTGATGGACTATCTGCGGGTGTGTACATGGTTCATGTGCGTTCAGGAGATGTTGCGGGAAGCGGCAAATTGTTGGTACATTGAGGATAAGTCAAAAGGCCCAGGCGTTACAACGTTTGAGAAACCTTTTTTGGGTTTCTTAAACGTTTCCCGGGCATCACGATTAACGCTTGGCTACGTTTAAGAAACCAAAAAAGGTTTCTCAAACGTGGTGAATAAATAACCCGTGTTACGGATCAATCCTGTACACAACCCCTTCCTCTCCGTCAAAATCAAAAGCTTTCCAATACGTCAATCCGCATTTTTCCAAAACCCTGATGGATCCTACGTTCGCTTTCATGGCCCTGCCAACGATAAAGGGCATGTTGAATTTTTTAAAACCCAGTTCTAAACAAGGTTTGGCGGCTTCGGTGGCGTAACCTTTGTTCCAGTGTTTTTTGAAAAACCGGAAACCGATGTCGAATTCATCGTCTTCAGCGATGTATTTCAAGCCGCACCAACCCAGGTACTCGCCTGTTTCTTTGAGGATAACCGCCCATCTGCCGAAACCGTATTTTCGGTAATGGTCGTATTTTTCCAAAAACTTCCTGGCTTCTTCCACACTTTCGAACGGCTCATCGCCGGTGTATTGCACCACTTCCGGATCGAGGTTCAGCAGGTAGGCGTTTTCAGCGTCGGCAGGTGTCATTTCGCGCAGGTAGAGGCGTGGGGTTTCGAGGATGATGTGTTGCCAATCCCACACCACCACCACCCATTCCACGCCGTCTGGGGCAGTGTAGGTGGCTATTTCTTCATAACCAACCCGTTTGTGAGCCCTTCGGGAACGTTCATTGGCAGCAGCGATTTCCGTCACGGCCAGATCGTATTTGCCTGCAAATTGTTCGCGGTAGGTCGCATACAGGTTGTCGAAAATATTCCTGCCGCGGTGGTTTTTGCTTACACAAACTTGTCCTATAACCATGTGCGAATAACCACTGATGGGCCTTCCCCGGTAATGCAACGTATCAAACAAATCAAACATCGGGACCAGCAAAGGGAACAGGTTTCTGGACGCCGCGGTCATGGCCAAAACATAACCCACCACCGTTTCACCATCGAGGGCAACGATGTGTTTTTCGATGCAGTTCATGTGGTCGAGATCGGCGAAAGTATGCTCCAGGGAAAGGAAACCCTGCTCATTTTTTTCCTCCTCGGAAAGCACATGGCGCATGTTGGCTTGTTGAAGGGAAAGTATACCGTGCAGGTCGGCTTCGTGGCGGACGGGTGTGATTGTGATCATTTCAGGTAGTTTTTTTACAAACGCCGACCCAACCAAATCCATTGCATCTTTTCGCCGTCGTGTGGTTTGCGCCAAACCTGCACCGTTTCAAAACCGTTGGACAACAAGGCGTTCAGCAATTCGGCCTCGGAATAATAATGAATAAACATGGACTGCCCGGTGCTGCCTGTTACCATGCCCGATTGTGCATAATCGCCTTCAATGGCGCTGAGGTAAAAGATGCCGCCGGTATCCAGCAAGGCAGCACAGTTTTTTACAAGTTTTTCAACATCATTTTTTGACAAATAGGGCAAACAAAAACCACAAACGACGGCCTCGAAGCGTTCGCTGAGCTGATCGATGTTGCGCGCATCCAACACGTCAAATTTTGCCTCGGGACAGTTTTTTTGTGCCAGCTCCACCATGTTGGGCGCCGCATCGGTGGACAGGATGTTGTAATCGGGCCTTTGGGAAAGCAGGTATCTGGTGATGTTTCCCGGACCGCAACCGATCTCAAAAATACGTGCGCCGGGTTTGTCCACAAGCCGGCAAAAAGCGTCGTAGGAGTCGTTGTAGAGGTCCAGGTGCATGAATTTATCCTGGTACGCCTGGGCCAGGGTATCCCAGGTTTGTATGGTGTGTTTGTAAGGGTCCATGGCTTAAGAATTTGGCCTTGAATTTTCAAAACGTTCAACAACCAGTTTTTCCAGCGCTTTGAAGTTGTAATTTACAGCAAGGGCGTTGATGGTTATGGGGGTGCCGTACATGGCCATGTTGGCCCGCATCAATTTGGTCACGGCGGCATTGGTGGATTTGCCAATGTATTTTTCAGGGTCGATTGTATCGATCAGTAGGAATTTTGTGGTGATGACCTGCTCGGAGCGGATACCGATGATGTCCTGCCATAAAATCAGTCCTACACCGGCAGCGCTTGAACGATCGGTGATGCCCTGATGATCAATGATTAAAGCGGGTTCGGAGCTGAACAATTTTTTAACTCCGAAATAACCGGTCATGCCGAAAAACAAAATGCTGGCCACCCCGACAATCTGGACCATGATGGGCGGCCATCTGGTTTGTTCGTAGGCTATGGTGGTAATCAAACCGATACCCAGTACGACAAACATCAGGGAGCCGCCAAGGCTTAAGAGCAGTTTGGCTTTGCTTAAGGGTATTTCGATGCGGTCATTCATGTTCAAGGTGTTACAGGTAGTTTATTAGCATCAAAACTAAAAACAGCCATGGTATTTAATACTAAAGTACAAGTTTTATACCTATCCATTTTTCCAAAGTACCTTTATACTCCTCCACAGCAAGCCAGGGATTGACGTTGTCGTCGTTGCAGTTGTCGTAAGCAGATAAATATTGGATATAAATTTGTTCTCCGAAAATGATATCATTTGGTGGGTCTGTTAAAGTACACTTTATCTCAAGGGTCTCAATGGCACTGTTGGTCTTTTCGATCCTGAAAATCCAACATTTGGAATCAGTGACAAAAGCGTTTCTTATGGACTTAAATTCGATCAACTCAATGCGATGTCCGGAACTTTCATAAATCTCAGACCATCCATTTTCATAATTATTTTTACAAATAAAATCAACAACCTCCTTGTTGGAAGTTAATTCGCAAAGCACCACGCCAAGAGGTGTTTCGAATGTTCGGGACAGGAGTTGTGTTTTCATTTTGAAAATGAATTATGTTGGAAATAATTTAATCCCGATAGGTTGATATTTGTTAAACCAATCGATAATATTATTCTTTAGATTAGCATCGTTTGTGGCCTTTTCTATAAAAATTACTTCAACAAGTTTTTTAATGTCATCTAAAAAATCTTCAGCAGTAAATATGACACTATCCATACCATCCTCAATATGTACTGATAAATGAATTTTACCATTTTTACGATGAGCTAATAAAATAGATCTGGGTCTTCCTCCATATTTTGTACTAATTTTGTCTGGTATCATTGAAAAACTATGAATTACGCCACACCTTAATGTATGGTACATTTGTGCAGGCAAATCTTGGGTACCTTGGTTAAAAGTAAAATCCCGATACTGTACATTTACTAATGATAAATAATGTTTGATGAAATCTTTATAATCATTTGAATTTGTTTCATCTTTATTTGAAGTTATTTTAACCATATATTCAATAAAGGCTGCTAAAAGAATAAAAACCCAAGGGTCACCTTCAGAGGCGTATTTAGTTAATTCATCTAATCGATCTTTGTAGTATCGATGTATGTCTTCCAATTCTATCATAACTCGATTCGTTTTAATATGAAATCCTCTAAATCGAGGTTCGGTCCAAGGTTAGGCTCAAAAAATTTCATGCCCGGCAAAAATGGTTAGTTTTTTGGAAATCACTTCATAACCGTCCAATCCAAAAACGCCTGCATCACCTCCTTCCAATGCCCCTTCGTATGATCCGCCCTGCCATCTTCCCCAACTTCAAAAAAGTTGTGTTCCATGTTGAGGTAGCGTTTGTGGGTCAGGTTGGATTTCCCATGTTGAATAAA
>JADLBE010000351.1 GCA_020847915.1 Saprospiraceae bacterium
CCAGGTACCGTGAGATAGCGCTCCTGCCGGAGCGCCGATCGTTTGTTGGAATTACTTCTACCAAGATATCGCTCCTGCCGGAGCGAGTTGATTTCACAAGTGTAAAGATGTGTGTAAGCCGTAGCCCAGCGGGGCGGTAATGTGCTAATCGTCACATATCCGCCCCGCTGGGGCTCCGATCTTATTTCTACCGTGTATTCTACAGACATAGCCGCCCCGCTGGGGCTATTATTTTTAAATGCCTGATTTACAGACGTATTTTTTGATCAAAAAGTGCCTAATAACACATTAGTCATCTCAAAAAAATTCGGGATGACTCATGGATATTACCGTCATATGTGACGGCAAAATGCATTTCAACAATATGCTTTATACGTTGTTGTTTCCCAAAGCTGAAATAAAATACCTTTGACGCCTCTTTCGACAAATAATCCATTCCACATCAGCAATCATTCAAGCTTTCTTATGTTTAAACTTTACCCTTTCCTACGATCAGCTCTGTTGATAGTGCTGGCAGGCGCCTCTTTTTCCGCAGGTGCGCAACAGTTTCAACCCCTCATCCAAACGTACCTGCAACAGGAGAAAGCCCAATGGAAATTGTCGGACAACGACATCGCCAACTGGACGATTTCTGACCAATATGAAAACAGGCAAACGGGTGTAACGTACACCTATCTGCACCAGCAGGTTGCAGGCATCCGCATTTTTAACGCGGTAAGTACCCTGGCGATTAAAGATGGCAAAGTGGTGCATTTCGCCAACCGTTTTTTTGCCAATGCGGCACAAAACACCAACACAACACAGCCAGCCTTAAGCACCGAACAAGCCATCTATGCTGCGGCCGAACACCTGAACCTGAGCGTGGCAGAAACACCCCGACTGCTTGCCTCAGAAACGGGTCGCCTTCGATACACCTTTACAAAAGCAGGTATTGCTCAGGAAGACATCAAAGTGGAGCTGGTTCTGGTTCCGATGAACGACGAGTCGCTGCGACTGGCATGGAATGTCAGCATTGCACCACTCAAAAGTGCGGATTGGTGGAACATACGCATAGATGCCATCTCAGGACAAATTATTGAAAAAAACAACTGGACAGCCTACTGCGACTTTGGTTCAACAGGCCACCACGGAACTTCGTGCACCGACACCAACCACCAGACAAATACAACCGGAGAAGCCAATACTTCCCTTTCCGGCAGTTACAATGTGTATCCATTGCCCCTTGAGGCGCCTAATTTTGGCGGACGAAGCCTACTGTCAAACCCACATTCGCCCGCAGCTTCACCCTACGGCTGGCACGATACCGATGGGGCCGACGGCGCCGAGCATACCATTACCCGAGGTAACAATGTGTATGCCTACGAAGATCTTCTGGATCTCAACGAACCAGGTTATTCGCCCGATGGCGGCCCAGGGCTCAATTTCGATTTTCCAATTGATCTTAATCTGCAACCTGTTCAAAACCAGGACGCCGTTCTCACCAACTTGTTCTACATGAACAACGTTTTGCACGATGTATTGCTGTTGCATGGATTTGACGAAGCAGCCGGAAATTTTCAGCAAACCAACTATTCAGGTGATGGCCTGGGCGAAGACTATGTAAGAGCCGAAGGCCAGGATGGCGGCGGCACCAACAATGCCAATTTTTCGACACCCGACGACGGGAACAGAGGCCGGATGCAAATGTACCTGTGGCCCGTTGATGATAAAATGAGGATTAAAGTGTCCTCCTCACAGTCCGCCGCCGGAAATTATCTTGGCATTAAGGCCATTTTTGGTCCGGACCTGACCACGCCCATAACCGCCAACGCCGCACTCGCCATCGATGGTGTAAGTCCGACCAATGATGGATGTGAACCCATCGTAAACGCGGCTGAAGTGGTTGGTAAAATAGCCATTGTTGACAGGGGCTACTGCTCGGGTGTTGTTAAAGCAGAAGAAGCTGAAGCGGCAGGCGCCGTAGCTGTGATCGTTGTCAACAACGTACCCGGATCGCCTGTTGAGCTGATTGGACTCGGCGCTCCCGGCATCCCGGCTTTTATGATTTCACAGGAAGACGGCGAAGTGATCAAAGCACAACTTCTTGCAGGTGAGACTTTAGAAATTACCCTGGAAGCATCGCCGGCACTCGACGGATCGCTCGACAACGGCATCATTGCCCATGAATTGGGTCACGGTGTTTCCAACCGCCTTACGGGTGGTCCCTCCAATTCGAGCTGCCTGAACAATGAGGAACAAGGCGGCGAAGGCTGGAGCGATTGGTTGGCGTTGATTACAACCATCGAACCCGGCGATGTCGGAGCCGATGCTCGCGGTATCGGCACCTATGCCATCGACGACAACAGCGGCGTGGGTATCCGACGTTATCCGTACTCCACCGACATGTCCATCAACCCACTTACCTACGGTGCCATCGACACCAGTGGCGGCGTTCACGCACGGGGAGAAGTCTGGTGCTCAGCCATTTGGGAAATGACCTGGAAGCTGATTGAAGCTGAAGGATTCGACCCCGACTGGTACAATGGCAACGGTGGAAACCACACTGCCATGCGCCTGGTCATTGAGGGTATGAAATTGCAGCCATGCAGGCCCGGTTACCTGGATGCCCGCGACGCCATCCTTGCCGCCGACGAATTGCTGTATCAAAGCGCACACCGCTGCCTGATCTGGGAAGCATTTGCCAAACGTGGCATGGGCGCCCTTGCCGTCCAGGGAGAATCCACATCAAGCATCGATCAGGTGCAGGATTTTTCGACACCGGTCACTTGTCAGTTTGATACCGAACCTCCGACGGCCAGTTTTGTAGCCGAAGTTACGTCCAAATGCCTTGGAGGCTTTGGCTTCACCGACCAGTCCACCGATCTGATTTATTACCACAACTGGGATTTTGGCGATGGCACCACCAGCGATGTTGCCAATCCGGAACATACCTATGCCAATCCCGGCACGTATACGGTAACCCTGGTTGTAACCAACAACATCGGCACCGATACAGTTAGCCAGACGGTTTCCTACGATGTGGTACAGGCGCCAACCTTTGAAGGCAACACGGTGGTTTGTGAAGGTGGTTCCACCCAACTCACCGCAACCGTTCTTCCCGGTTACGAGGCGGCATGGCTTGCAGGCGATTCAATCGTTCATGTGGGCAATTCGTTCCTGACGCCTCCCGTGACGGCGCCGGCATCCTATACATTGGAGCAACTGGCCATTTACCCGGTTCAAAATGTAGGTCCAGCCGACAACACCTTCGGAGCAGGTGGCAACCACAATGCTCCTGCATTTGAAGCCCGGCTGCTTTTTAAAACCTTTGCCCCGGTGAAACTGATTTCCGTACTTCTTTATGCCCAAACCGCAGGCAACCGCACCATACGTTTGCTCAACGAAAGCGGCCAGGTCATTCAGTCCGCAACGGTTTTTGTACCCGTGGGTGCAAACAGGGTGACGCTCAATTTCGACATCCCGGTTGAGGGCAACTACAGTTTGGCCGCCAACGCTCAAAACCTCTACCGCAACACTGCGGGCGCCTCGTATCCGTACAACATCGACAACCTGATTTCCATCTACAGTTCGAGTGCGAGCGATGCCCTGAGCTATTATTTCTATTTCTACGATTGGGAAGTTAAGGAAAGCAGCTGCCCGAGCGAAGCAACAGAAGTGAACCTGGTCACAGCTCCAGGGCCCAACGCGGCGTTTACGACCGTTGTAAACAACCTGACGGCCACTTTTACAAACACCACCACCGGAAGTTCCAATTCCAGGATCTGGGATTTTGGCGACGGCTCTCCAGTATCATTTGCGGAAAATCCCGTGCATACCTATACCCAAACGGGCACTTACGAAGTGAACCTGACCGTTTCAAATGGCTCATGCATCAGCACCTACCTTCAAACCCTTGCGATCGGGATCAATACCAGCGCAAACGATGTTGATGACGCACTTGGCATCAAAGTATACCCGAACCCTGCTACGGACGAAGTAAACATTGAGTTCCTGCAAGCCTATTCCGGTGCTTTGGAGCTCAAAGTTACCAGCGCCGACGGTCGAGTGGTGATGTCGCGATCGCTGGCGGAAAACACGTCCAGCGTTTCACTCAATACGTCTGCACTTGCAGCCGGAGCGTATCAGTTGATGCTCATCGGTGATGCGGGCGTTTCTGTGAGAACCGTGGCGATTGTGCGGTAAGAACAGCTCGCACCCTGGCCGATAGGGCAGGGACTGAAACATGGATCATCCCGAATTTTCATTGGGGTGATCCATGTTTTTTTATACAATCATATTGATCTCCAAGGAATGGAACAGATCCCACGCTTCGCTGGGATGACAAGTCGATTGGGTTTGGGGAGGAAGGGGCGCTGAAGCCCCCGAAACCAAAGATTATTCGGGGTGGCTCATGTTTAAAAAGATTTGACAGCATCAAGCATTTCAGCAATATGTTTCAAGTGCCGTTGAACGCTACAGCCGGAAAAAAATACCTTTAACGCCTCTTTCGACATGTAATCCGTTACACAAATACAATCAATCAAGTTTTCTTATGGTTAAAACTTACCCTTACCTAAAATCTGCCCTGGTGATGTTGCTTCTCGGCGCCTCATTTTCGGTGGGCGCACAGCAACATCAGGACATCATCCAAACGTACCTGCAACAGGAAAAATCCCAGTGGAAACTGTCGGACAACGACATCCGAAACTGGACCGTTTCCGACCAGTACGATAATCCTCAAACGGGAGTGACCTACACTTACCTGCACCAACAGGTAGCTGGTATCCGTGTTTTTAATGCGGTGAGCACCATGGCCATTAAGGACGGCAAAGTGGTGCATTACGCCAACCGTTTTTTTCCCAATGCCTCGCAAAACGCCCATGCGACGCAACCAGCCCTTAGCGCCGAACAAGCCATCGAATCCGCTGCAGGGCACCTGAATCTGTCACTTCAGGAAACACCACGCCTGCTGGCAACGGAAACCGGTCGACTCCAATACACCTTTACCCGTGCGGGTATCGCCCAGGAAAACATCAAGGCAGAATTGGTTTTGGTGCAAGTGGGTCCGTCGCTGCGCCTGGCCTGGAATGTCAGCATAGCTCCATTAAAAAGTGCAGACTGGTGGAACATTCGTATCGACGCCCTTAATGGCCAATTTCTTGAAAAAAACAACTGGACAACCCACTGCAATCTGGGTTCGGGATTTCACCGCAAGGGTACCTGTACTTCCGGGAACCATGCGGCAGCACTGGAAACACCGTCCATAGAATCCCTTTTCGGAAACTACAACGTTTACGCCTTGCCCGTTGAAGCACCCACCTTTGGCGTAAGAAGTCTGCTTTCAGATCCCCACTCCACGGTAGCTTCTCCTTACGGCTGGCACGATACCGACGGGGCCGACGGCGCCGAACACACCATCACCCGCGGAAACAATGTGTATGCCTACGAGGATCTTCAGGACAGCAACCTGCCCGGCTATTCGCCCGATGGTGGCCCAAGCCTAAACTTCGACTTTCCGATAGACACTGCGCTGCCGCCTGTTGAAAACCAGGACGCCATTCTGACCAACCTGTTCTACATGAACAACATGTTGCACGATGTTTTGTACCTGCATGGTTTCGATGAGCGTGCCGGTAATTTCCAGGAAAACAATTATTCCGGTGAAGGTGCTGGCAACGACTACGTTGTAGCTGAAGGACAGGACGGCGGCGGTACCAACAATGCCAATTTTTCAACCCCGGAAGACGGGGACAACGGCCGAATGCAAATGTACCTGTGGCCAGCCGAAGTCAGCGCATCCATGCAGGTGCTTGTGCCACAAGTCATTGCCGGAAATTACGTAGCCATAGAAGCAAGTTTTGGTCCGGGACTGACCACGCCCGTTACCGCCAATGCAGTATTGGTAAACGACGGTGTGGCTCCTACTACCGATGGTTGTGAACCACTGTTAAGCGCTGCTGAACTGGCCGGAAAAATTGCCATCATGGACAGAGGTAATTGTACCTTCATTTCCAAAGTAAATGCCGCTGAAGACGCCGGCGCCGTGGCGGTCATTGTTGTCAACAATACAGCCGGAGCACCAATCGGCATGGTCGGAACTGGAACTTCTGGTATTCCGGCTGTTATGATTTCCCTGGCTGACGGCGAACTGATCAAAGCTCAATTGAATGCAGGTATACCTGTAGATATCAAATTGTCGGTGGGCGGCGGCGCATCCGGACAAGATCGCGACGGTTCACTCGACAACGGCATCATTGCCCATGAATACGGGCATGGACTTTCAAACCGACTGACCGGTGGCCCATCCAACTCCAATTGTCTGTTCAACACCGAACAAGGCGGTGAAGGCTGGAGCGATTGGTTGGGTTTGATTCTTACCATCGAAATCGGCGATGCCGGAGAAAACTCCAGGGGAATCGGCACTTATGCCATCAACGACAACCTGGGACAAGGCATCCGCCGTTTCCCTTACTCCACCGACATGTCCATAAACCCCCAAACTTATGGCAGCCTGGCCAACAGCAGCGGTCCACATGCCATTGGGGAAATCTGGAGCCAAACCATTTGGGAAATGACCTGGAAGCTGATTGATGCGGAAGGATTTGACCCCGATTGGTACCAGGGCACCGGTGGCAACAACACCGCCATGAAACTGGTGATTGAGGGTATGAAACTTCAACCATGTCTTCCCGGTTATTTGGATGCCCGAGACGCCATTCTCAAGGCCGACGAACTCCTATATCAAAATGCCCACCGTTGCCTGATCTGGGAAGCATTTGCCAAACGTGGAATGGGCGCCAATGCCATCCAGGGCAGTTCCGACCAAACCGGTGATGAAGTAGAAGACTTTTCACTGCCGAACTTTTGCCTGACGGCCACGGTTGCCCCTACGGCAAACTTTACAGCAGATGTCACCACCACTTGTTTTGGCATTTTCAATTTTACAGACCAGTCCACCAATACGCCACAATTTTACCTTTGGGACTTCGGCGACGGCAATACCAGCGAAACGGTAAATCCAGTGCATACCTATGCCGTACCAGGCGATTATACAGTAACTCTGGTGGTGACCAACAACATTGGCTCCGATACAGTTTCCCTGAATGTATCCTATGCCACTTTACCTGCACCGGTAATTACCGGCAATCTGGTGGTTTGTGAAGGTGGCTCAACCACCCTGACCGCTGACGTGGTTTCCGGAAACGATGCGGTATGGAGTGCCGGCGATTCGGTGGTTTATACAGGTGCCGTTTTCCAAACGCCAATCCTTACAGCGCCGGTAACCTACACTGTGGAGCAATTGGAACCAACCGCAATCCAAAATGTCGGTCCGGCCAACAATTCCTTCGGCGGCGGTGGCAACCACAACACCGGTTTCGACGGCAGACTGCTTTTTGAAACCTTCGCACCTCTCAAACTGATTTCTGTACTTGTTTACGCGCAGGGTGAAGGTGATCGCACCATTCGTTTGATTGATGCTAGTGGCCAAATCGTACAAACCGTAACCGTTTTTGTGCCCAATGGCGCCAACAGAATAAACCTCAACATGGACATTCCGGAAACAGGCAACTACAGCTTGTCCAACGTGAGCCAAAACCTGTACCGCAACAACTCCGGCGCCGCTTATCCGTACAACATCAACAACCTCATCTCCATCTACAGTTCGAACGCAACCAGCGACGAACTGACGTTTTATTACTATTTCTACGACTGGGAAGTTCAGGAAACAACCTGCAAGAGCCAACCAACCGAAGTGGCGCTCACCGTGACACCCGGACCCGCCGCAGGTTTTACCGTTGTTTCCAACAGTCTGACGGCAAACTTTACCGACAATTCAAGCGGCAACGTAGTAACCTGGTCCTGGAATTTTGGCGACGGCTCCCCGGTGTCCACCGAGCAAAACCCTGTGCATACGTACATGTTTTCGGGAACCTACGAAGTGGAGCTGACCGTTTCCAACGGCAATTGTTTCAGTACCTACAAACAGGTGGTTGTGGTTGAACTCGGTACCGGCGCCAACGACCTTAACAATCTTTTGGGCCTTCAGGTGTATCCCAACCCAGCTACGGATGAAGTGAACATGGTGTTTTCGCAAGCCTGGTCCGGCGCTTTGGAACTCAAAGTCACCAGCGCCGACGGCCGTGTGGTACTTGCGCGTTCGCTGGTTGAAAACACGTCACGCGTTTCCATCAACACTGCCTCGCTTCCAGCCGGAGCCTATCAATTGATGCTTATCGGGGATGCCGGCGTTACGGTAAGAACGGTGGCGATTGTGCGGTAAGGGATTGTTTTTAATGTAAGGTAAACAGGAGCCATTTCGAAATTTCGAAATGGCTCCTGTTTTTTTTGGAAACGGAGAAAAATAGGGTGAAAGTAGCCAAGTGGTCTCCCTTCAGTCTCAATGAACTGGTGGTAAATGACGTGAAATTGTCGCTGGAAATCGCCTTCAGGTGTCTCGCTTCGCTCGACATGACACACGGTAGTCGTGGGAGGGTGGAGGAGCGCCCGGGCCTGCGGCCCGCGCGCTCCTCCACCCTAATATTTCATGAAATGTGTCATGTCGAGCGTCAGCGAGACACCTGAAGGCACCTTCGGACTTCGGACCAATTTTAAAAAACCACCGTCACCATACTCCTCGGCAACATTTCAATCTCCGCCGCATCGCCGTTTACCCACACAAACGTTTGGATTGGTTTATCGCTTTGGTTC
>JADLBE010000352.1 GCA_020847915.1 Saprospiraceae bacterium
AGATAAATGGATTTACAGGATTTTGGCTTGAGAAAAAGAAAGCAATCAAAGTTTCAACCGATCAAAATCCTGTAAATCCTTTTATCCCAATACAAAATCCCATCCAATCCATCCCAAATCCTTTTTTTGTCATCCCAGCGAAGCGTGGGACCTAAATCTCCATCCCCAAAATCCCAAAAATCCGGGTTAAGACAGTTTTACTTGCCCATTCTCCACATCAAAAATTCCATAATCCCCTGTAAACGAAGCAACAATAGGCTCCAGCCTTTCCCTTTGCGTATCGGTGATGAAGAGTTGTCCGTAGCCACGTTCCAACAACAAACCCAGGAGGTGCCGCACACGCACGGCATCAAGTTTGTCGAAAATATCGTCGAGCAAAAGCAAAGGCGCCTTGCCTTTTTCTTCCCTTAAAACCTCGTATTGGGCCAGTCTCAAGGCCAGCAGGAACGACTTGAGCTGTCCCTGCGAAGCGAATTTTTTCACAGGCTGGCCATCCATTTCCAACACCAGATCGTCGCGGTGTACACCACAGGTACTGCGCTGCAACAACCGGTCCTTGTCGAAAGCGCGGGGCAGCAAATCCTCAAAACGGCCTTCATCCAGATCCGATTGGTACCGCATCGAAACCTGTTCTTTATCACCAGAAATGACCGCGTACAAACCCTGGAAAACGGGTTCAAGTGCCGCTACAAAAGCTTTGCGGCGTTCGTAAATGTCATGGGCGGGCAAGGGCATTTGCCGGTCGGTGGCTTCCAGAAGCAATGGCTCAAAATGTCCCCCCTGTTTGAGCAGGGCATTGCGCTGTTTGAGCAAGCCGTTGTAAAGCGACAACGCCTGCAGGTAGTCGGGAAACATTTGCGCCAGTGTTACGTCGAGGAAACGGCGGCGGTCTTCACTGCCTTCCTGCACCAGAGCCACATCGTCGGGCGCGATCATCACCACCGGGTACCGGCCCACAAAATCGCTCAGGCGCTCGTAAGCGCTGCCGTTGCGCTCGAAGGTTTTGCGTTGTCCACGCATGTATTTGGCCACCACCGTATCGTGATCACCGTCGTTTTCAAATTTACCTTCGATGCGGAAAAAATCCTCGCCGTGGCGGATCAGATTTCTGTCGTTGAGCCCCGTATGGTTGCGGCCCATACACAAAAAGTGCACGGCATCGAGCACGTTGGTTTTGCCCATGCCGTTGAGGCCCGTGAAGGCGTTGAGCCTTGGCGACAATGCCAGGTTCAGCGATTCGTAGTTTTTAAACTGGTTTAATTTGAGCTGCTCGAGGTGCAAAAGACGGACTTTAGAACGCTAAAGGTAGCGTTTTCAAAAACTGTATCGTCTTTTCCAAATCGTAATGCAACACGCGGTCGGCGCCGAGCCTCGGCACCACCGCACGGTACTGTACCACCACGTTTTCGATGGCTTCCGACGAGTGTTTCGGCCGACGGTACTCCAATGCCTGCACAGCCACCATAAACTCGATGGCGAGCAAACGTTCGAGGTTCAAAACGACCCTGCGCGCCTTGGTGCCCGCATTGGCAGCCATGCTCACGTGGTCCTCCTGACCGTTGCAGCTCACAATGCTGTCCACCGAAGCGGGCGTGCACAAACCTTTGTTCTGACTCACGATGGAAGCGGCGGTGTACTGCGCAATCATGTAGCCCGAATGCAATCCGGGATCGTCGGTGAGGAACGGCGGCAGGCCGCGTTGTCCGCCGATGAGCTGGTACACACGGCGTTCCGAAATGCTGCCCAATTCGGCCAGTGCGATGGCCAGGTAATCGAGCGCCAAAGCGATGGGTTGTGCGTGGAAATTGCCGCCGGAAAGGATGAGGTCGTCGTCCGGGAAAACGTTCGGATTGTCGGTTACGCTGTTTACTTCGGTCATAATCACCGAGTTCACATGCGCCATGGCGTCGAGCGAAGCGCCGTGCACCTGGGGCACACAACGGAAGGCGTAAGGGTCCTGCACGTTGTTTTTTTCGCTTTGGGAAATCTCGCTGCCTTCGAGCCAGCGGCGCACCGTGGCGGCACTGGCGCCTTGTCCGGCGTGTGGCCGAATGTTGTGTATCCTTGCATCCAGCGGCGACAATCGGCAATCAAACGCATCGTAACCGATGGCGGCATTCAGGTGGGCGATGCGCGACAACCTGCGGCCTTCCATCAGGCTCCACACGGCATAAGCTGTGGAAAACTGTGTACCGTTGAGCAACGCCAGTGCTTCTTTGGCCTGGAACTGCAGGGGCGTCCAGCCGTTTTTTTGCAACATTTCAGCGCCCGTGATGCGTTTCCCTTCATACCAGCATTCGCCCAGACCAATAAGCGGCAAACTCAGGTGTGCCAGCGGCGCCAGGTCGCCCGAAGCGCCCAGGGAACCCAACTCAAATACCACCGGAAAAAGGTTGTGGTTGTAAAAATCGAGCAGGCGTTGCACCACCGTTTCGCGCACCGCCGAATAACCGTAGCTAAGGCTGCGTACCTTGAGCAACAGCATGATGCGCACCACTTCGGGTGGCACCGCATCACCCGTACCGACGGCATGGGAAGTCACGAGGTTGTATTGCAGTTGGGCTATGTCTTCGTCCGAAATGCCGATGTTGCACAACGATCCGAAGCCGGTGTTGATGCCGTAAAACAATTGGTCGTTGCCGGCAAGTTTGGCGTCGAGGTATTGACGGCAGTGGTTGATGCGTTCGCGGGCTTCGATGGAAAGTTCCACCTGCGCGCCGTGTTTAAGCAAAACGGCGAGGGCGTCGAGGTCGAGGGCTTGCGACGGTGTCAGGGTAAGGTTGGGCATGGCGTGGTGTTGCAAAAAAGAGCCGCAAAGGTAAACGCTTGTTTGGGAAAGTTTAAAGACTTGAAAACCGGTATACCGTTGTGGACTTATACACCTCACCTGGAGCTAACACCGTGCCCGGAAATTCCGGCCGGTTCGGCGAATCGGGGTAACGTTGTGATTCGAGGCACAAACCGGTGCGGTAAGCATAAGGCACGCCGCCTTTGCCGATCACAGTTCCATCCAGGAAGTTGCCCGAATAAAATTGAATGGCCGGCTCGGTGGAAAATACTTCCATCACGCGGCCACTTTCGGGATCTTTCAAAACGGCAGCTGGTTTGATGTTGGTACTGTTGTTTGACAACACCCAGCAATGGTCGTAACCGCCGCCGAATTTAATTTGCTGGTCGGTTGTTTCGTTGATACGCGCCCCAATTTTAAAGGGTTTTGTAAAATCAAAAACGGTTCCGGCCACGGGTTTGAGTTCGCCAGTGGGAATGAGCGTACTGTCCACCGGCAAAAAAACATCGGCATGTAAAACCAGTTCGTGACCAAGGATATCACCTTTTCCGGCGCCTGTAAGGTTGAAATAGGCGTGGTTCGTCAGGTTTACGATCGTTTTTTTATCCGTTGTCGCTTTGTAGGCGATGTGCAGGGCATTGTCTTTTTGCAACGTATACACCACTTCAATCTGCAGGTTTCCGGGATACCCTTCTTCACCGTCCTTGCTCAGGTAGGTGAGTTTGAGGGAGGGTTCCGGACCGTTTATCGGCTCGGCGGTCCACAAAACTTTGTCGTACCCAACGATGCCTCCGTGCAGGTGGTTGCCGATGTTGTTGGTGGCCAGCGTGTATTCCACACTGTCGAGTGTGAATTTGCCTTTGGCGATGCGGTTGCCGTAGCGACCGATGAGTGCGCCGAAATACGGTGTGCCTTTGAGGTAGCCCGACAACGAATCACAGCCCAGCACAATGTCCTCGTATTTTCCGTTGCGGTCGGGCGCCGTCCACGACACAATGGCGCCGCCGTAATTGGTGATTTTCACCGTCATGCCCTGTTCGTTAAGCAGGGTAAAAAGTTGAGCGGTACGACCGTCGGGCAAATTGCCAAAATCCGATTTCATGATGCCTGGTTTAATCGCTGAATCTACTTGTTTGCAGGCAAAAAACGTTGTTACCAGGGCAAAAAAGGCGTAATAAAATACCAAACTGTAGTTTTTCATGTTGTGTTTTTTTTCAAACAAGCTCTAAATAAGATGCCGAAGATCGTTGCTATGGAACAATTCATTTTTAATTGATGAACCGTTTTGGATGTATCCGTTTTCAGCCATCTGGTTAAAACCGCGTTAAATGAGGGTTAACGTTTATCTAATAAAAACGACAAAGGAACATACAAACGTTTCTTTTTCAATGCCTTACAAAAAACTTCAGCAAATCACTTCAAAAACGTGAGCAACTTCCGGCAGGCATTTTACGTCTGAATGCCGATGAGACGCGCGGAAAAGCCCTACTTTTGGGGCAACACACCCGCAACATCAGAAAACCGCGAACCCAACCATAACATTACAGCATCATGTTTAAAAAAATCGTTTCGACTGCCCTCTTTTCCCTGGCCCTTACGGCCGTCGCCAGCGCCCAGCGCATCGCTTATGTGGATGTTACAGCCATCCTCGAAAGCATGACCGAATACCAGAAAGCCCAGGACCAACTCGACAAACTGGCCACCCAGTGGCGCCAGGAAATCGCCCAGGAGCAGGACAAAGTAAAAGGCCTTTACAGCAAGTACCAGGCCGAACAGGTACTGCTCAGCGATGAGATGAAACGCACCCGCGAAGAAGAAATCATGAACAAAGAAAAAGAAGTGCGCGAAATGCAACGCACCAAATTTGGTCCGGAAGGCGCTTTGTTCAAAAAACGCGAAGAACTGGTGAAACCCATCCAGGACAAGGTTTACGGCGCCATTACCAAATACGCCGAAGACCGCGGTTTTGAGTTCATCTTCGACAAAGGCAGCGCTTCGGGCATGCTCTTCGCCGATCCGAAGTACGACAAAACAGAAGATCTCAAGAACATCCTCAAATAGGATTGAAATCAGCTATCTTCGCGCCCAAATTTGATCTAAGTCAAACAACATCATGAAAAAACACCTGCTTTTCACCCTGGCTTTTGTACTTGCAACCGCAGGCACGGCCATGGCGCAAAAATTTGGATACACCAATTCTTTGGCCCTGCTTACCGAAATTCCTGAGGTAAAACAAGCCGACAGCGACCTCCAGGCTTTCCAAACCCAATTGCAAAAAAGGGGTCAGGAAATGGTGAAGGAACTGCAAACAAAAGCTGCTGAATTGCAGCGCAAAGAGGAACAAGGCACCATTTCGCCCAAAGACCTGGAAGCGCAGTCGCTCAAGCTGAAAGAAGAGGAAGAAAAAATCGGCAAGTACGAACAGGAAGTTTACGCCAAACTGACGCAGAAACGCGAAGAACTGTACAAACCCCTGCTCGAAAAAGTCAACAACGCCATGAAAGACGTCGCTACCGAAAACGGCTTCACCATGGTGTTCGACCTCAGCTCCAACATGGTTTTGTACGGCGATCCGTCCCTCGATGTTACCAATCTGGTAAAAACGAAGTTGGGAATAGCTTCCAACTAACTTAATTCATACTGGTAATTTCAAACAGGGGTCAGATTCTGATTTTCAAAAATCTCCGATTTTTAAAAATCAGAATCTGACCCCTGTTTGAAATTACCAGTACTCTATTTGCTTCTCGTGCTGACACCTGGTCCAATTGGCATATTTGATTCTGGTTATGGTGGCCTTACCGTCTTTAAGGCCATAGCCCAAAAATTGCCCCAATACGACTACGTCTATTTCGGCGACAATGCCAGGGCGCCCTACGGCATACGCTCCTTCGATACCATCCACAAATACACCCTGGAATGTGTGCAGCACCTGTTCGACATGGGCTGCAAACTTGTGATCCTCGCCTGCAACACAGCCTCCGCACGCGCCCTGCGCACCATACAGCAACACGATTTGGCGCGGTACAGTCCGCAACACCGCGTACTCGGCGTGATCCGGCCAACCACCGAAATGATCGGTGAGGTCACCAAAACCCGCAAGGTGGGGGTGTTCGCCACCAGCGGCACCGTGAAATCGGAATCGTATGTGATCGAAACCAACAAGTTTTTCCCCGACGTTCAGGTTTTCCAGGAAGCTTGCCCCATGTGGGTTCCCCTGATTGAAAACAACGAATTCGACGGTCCAGGCGCCGATTATTTCGTGCAAAAAAACGTAGACGTCCTGCTCCGCCAATCCCCCGACATCGACACCATCATCCTCGGCTGCACCCACTACCCCATCATGTGGGACAAAATCCGCAAAGCCGTACCTGCCCACATCCGTCTGCTCTCCCAGGGCGACATCGTGGCCGACTCCCTTGCCGACTACCTCACCCGCCACCCCACATTGGAAAAACTGTGCCGCCACGGAGGCCATCAAAGTTTTTACACCACCGAATCGGCTGAGGATTTCGATGCCAAGGCGGGGATTTTTTTTGGAAAGGTGGTAGGTTCGAAGCATTTTGAGTTGTAGGGGTCCTTACAGGATGACAAAATAAAACCCATTGTCATCCTGAAAGGATCTCATTCCACCCCCGGCAACAGATCCCACGCTACGCTGGGATGACAAATTGGAACCTTGTCATCCCGTCAGGGAACCCAACCAACGC
>JADLBE010000353.1 GCA_020847915.1 Saprospiraceae bacterium
CTAATAAAAATCCTTACACTCCATCACCGTCTTCCTTGTCGTCGCAGCATGCCTTTTCGCGCTCAGCGGCCTTACTTCGCGGAAATTGTAACGCATTTGAAGTTCGTACACGTTGCCTGCGCGCGGACCGAGTCCGGAAGCGTTTACATCCACACTTACGCCGAAGTAGTAGCCATGTTTTTTCTCCTTCTTTTCATTGTGGGTGAAGCCGAGGGACAGTGCTACGGCGGTGGTATTTTTGTAGCCGGGCAAGGGGGAACGGTTGTGGTAGTAGGCGCCGAAAACGGCCTGCTCGAAAATGAAATAAGCACCTGCGGAAAACAGGGTCGTGCTTTTGCCAAAATTCAACGGACTGAAACCCTGGGTTTCGAACCTGAAGTTGGGCGATACCACCATTTTGTGTGTCGAGCCGCTCAGGTAGGTGAGCGGAATGATGGTGCCGCCGTGCAGGGTGATGCGTGCGGGCACTTCTTGTCCGGTTTGGTAAAACGAGTCATCGGGGCCTTCACCGAACAAACTGGCCAGGTGTTGCAGCGAAATGCCGAGGTGGGAACGGAAGCTTTTTAAACTGTTCTTGCGCTCGATTTGTCCGCTTTCAAAACGCCACACCACGCCAGCCCCGAAGTCGTGGTACGTCACCCGGTCGAGCCCGGCGTTTACCATGGAACCGTAGATGGGACCAAACACGGGGTCCAGCTGGTCGGAAAATGTGAGACGGTTCCAGTCCAGCGTTTTTTGGTTCCATGCGTACTGCATGCCGAAGTGCACGTTGCCGTTTTTATAAGGCAAAATGTAGGCGTAGGTGAGTGCTGCGGAGGTGGCGTTCAGGGGCGCGATACCCTCGTCGCCCGACTGCACGGAAAGCCCAAAACCCGAACGCCAGGCGGGTTCCTGCCATTCAGCCGCCACGGCCACAAACTTGTAACCGCCGTCGGCTTTCAACCACTGACTGCGCGCGCCGGCAACCACCTGCAGGCCTTTTTCCATACCGGCAAAAGCAGGATTCAGGTAAATACGGTTGGCGAAAAATTGGGAAAATGCGTGGTCCTGGGCGTGTAGTCCGACGAAACAAGCCGCCAGGCTTAGGGTAAGTAAGGTTGTTTTCATTTCGGGGGTTAATCAATTGTGTTGTTTTGGGGTAAATACATTGTTTGACAAAAATGTAGGTTTCTTTTGACAAATTTAACGAGGTGCCGTTTGTATTTTTAAAAACTACTTATCAATAAGGATATCTGGTTTGATTATTCATTTTTTTGACATGTAATCTTCTCTTTTACCTAACATTGCAAATCACCACATTGGTAATGCAGCCTATTTGCATTTTTTTAAAAAAAGTAGAAAAAATGTTGGAGATGGAGGTTGGGCTTTAGAGCATGTTTGGATTTCGGTTTTGAGGCGAGAGCGAACAAATTTTCTTTTAAAGAAGGCAAAATTTACAGCCGTAGCCGGGTGCCTACGGCGAAAATTTTAACGAACTTTAAAACAAAATTTGCCGTTCGCAGCCCAAAATCCGAAATCCAAACATGCTCTTAGCCCGACACTGGTTGGCGGACTTTAGTCCGTCCAGGTACGTTGGGTGGACTTGTTGGGGATTTTTGCCGGCAAAACACACGCTCGATGCACGCGTGGGATGACAAGGCGCTGTTGTGCTACCATTTGACAAATCACTTTAAAACCGTTTAACTTTTTTCATATTTGTCATTACACGCAACAGTATTTTTCCTAACATTGCAATGTAACCCAGGAGCAATGCAGCCTATTTGCATTTTTTTTCAAAAAAGCCTAATCCCACCATGCCTACCAACAAAAACGCTGCATTCAGGTACCGTACCTTAAACCATTGTTTCACCAACCGTGGACATCGGCGGTGGACGCTCGACGAACTCATCGAAGAAATTTCCAAACGCCTCCAGGATGATTTTGGCATCAATACAACCGTAAGCCGGCGTACGATCCAGGGCGACATCAACGTGATGCGCAGTCCCCAACCCCGCGGTTACGGAGCCCCCATCGTTTGCAAAAACGGCGCCTATTTTTACGAAGATCCACATTTTACCATTGAAAAATTGCCCCTGGGCGACAACGAGCTTGAACTCCTGAACGAAGCCCTGGTACTGCTGCGCCAGTTCCCCGGACTGCCGCAACTGCCGGTGCTCGAACTGCTGGTGCAAAAAACCGATGCCGGACACCAACTCTCCGCCTCCCACATCCAGTTTGAAACCAACCAGCTCGTGCGTGGCAAACAATGGTTGGCGCCCATCTACAAAGCCATTGCCAACCAACAGGTTTTAACCATCCTCTACCAGCCCTTCCTCGATCCTGAAAAGGTGCTCACCCTGCACCCGTACCTGCTCAAGGAATGGCGCAACCGCTGGTACATCTTCGGCCGCAACGGCGACCACAAACTGTGGAACCTCGCACTCGATCGCATCACGGACATCGAATCCAACACGTCCGTAGCGTACCTGCCCAACGACCTGTTCAATCCCGCCACCTGGTTTCGCGATATGGTGGGTGTAACCAAACCCGACGGCGCCCAACCCGTCGACATCACCCTCGAAACCAGCGAACTCGTTTCCCATTACCTCGAAACCAAACCGCTGCACCACTCCCAACAATTGCTGGAACGTACCAACGGTAAAGCGCGTTTTGAACTGCACGTCATACCCAACCCGGAATTGCTCGGAGATCTGTTGTTTTTCGGCGGCGAATTGAAAGTGGTGGAACCGGAAATGGTTCGGGAGATGTTAGCTAAGAGAAAAGGGGCGTAGTTTATGCTTTGTTTTAATAATCCTTTTTAATCCGCGTTGCTTGCATCCGCGTCATCCGCGTTCCATTACACTACGTAGGGCAATGGAACGCGGATGACGCGGATGCAAGCAACGCGGATTTAAACAGATTTTTAAAAAAAGGGCCTTTCCATGTAGTTTTGAACTACGGTTTCCACACTTCGCCATAATTCCGCTCCCACGCTTCGCTGGGATGACAACTTTCCGCCCATGCCCGACTATTTCAAAAGCAATTTCCGCTCCCCGTCCGAAGATGCCATTACGGCCGAACGCATCGCCGACCTGCTTACGGCGCGCAACCATATGTACGAACTTAAAAAAATGTTCGGGGGACTCTGTTTTATGGTAAACGACAAAATGCTCATCGGCACGTTCAAAGGCGCCGTGATGGCCCGGGTTGACCCGGAAGAGGCCGACGAGCTCACCCAGCGTCCAGGGGTGGACTACATGGTGATGGGCGGACAATCCATGAAAGGTTTTCTGATGGTGGAACCCTCCAGCTACGAAAGCGACGCCGACCTGGCGTATTGGGTGGAAAAATGTTTGAAATACAATCCGAAAGCCAAGGCGAGCAAGAAGAAAAAATCTGTGTAAATCCGTGTTGCTTGCATCTGTGTCATCTGTGTACCATCGCCCTACGTAGAGTAATGGTACACAGATGACACAGATCTTCGAACACAGATTTAAACAGATTTTTTAACGCCATTCAAACCAGCAATTTTCGCTTTTATCACACAACAGCGTGATGTAGCGGTCGGGCGTTTTCCAGGTGGTGTCCGATGTTTTCTGATACACTTTCGTGTACATTTTTTTGTAGTATTCCAGTCCGTCGAGGTGGGCAGGCACAACAAGCATGGACGTGCAAATTTTTGCATTGTCGAATACATGTGCCAGGGTAGCGCCTTCTACAACCACTTCAATAATGTAGCCGCCTGCATTGTCTTTCGTTTCGGTGGGCGTGTAGCCGGCGTTTCGGTAATCGGTCAGGATGGTAGCGGCGTTGAGACCGATGCTGGATTGGGCAGTGAGGGCGGTGGTGAGGCCAAAGGCCAAAAGGATGAGTAGTTTTTTCATGTCGGTGGGATGATTTTCGGGCTAATGTACAAAAGTTTGAGAAGGTAAAAAACCGATGACAAGAAGAACCCCTCTGTGTTCTCTGTCCTCCTCCGTGTTCTCCGTGTCAACGACTACCATACATCGCCAAAGGCCTCATCCATCAATTCAAACGCCGCATTCGTCAATTCGCCGGGCAAAGGGGCCGGGGTGGGGCGCAGTTTTGCCTCACCAAACCAAATGAAATCATCACACGCTTCATTCCCGCAGATCAACATGAAAACTACCTTTTCCATCCTGTCCTTACCACCACAGCAACCTCAGCCCACCAAAGCCAATCCGCCTTGAGATGACATCTCACCAGCAACGGGAGCCCGGAAAGGGCGCCCTTTCCAAACCCACAACATCAATCTCCGAATCCTTTCCAAAATGAAAACCATTCCCGCATTGCTCATCATCCTTTTTGTTTCTCTTTTCATTTTCCCATCTTGTGAAAAAGCGGTCGACGACAAAAAAGCGCCGCCAGCCAGCAAATCGTTCGACATGGACGCGTTCCAGGACAACATCGAAGACGGTTTGGGCAACCAGTGGGCCGGCTACGGTTA
>JADLBE010000354.1 GCA_020847915.1 Saprospiraceae bacterium
CCAAACTCAAACGGTTTCATGTCGGCGGTGTTTTCGTCGCCCCGCCCGATGAATCCGGTGTTGTGTTTGCCACTTTTGGCTTTTTTCAATTCTCCGAAAACGTCTTCCAAACTTTTTTGCCGCAGGCTGATTTCCAATTTTGAAGTCGGACCGGGCCGACCTTCTCCATCACCGTCGCGGCGTATGTACCCACGCTCCTCAAGCTCACGGATAAAGTCGCCCATACCGTAATTTTCATCGGTGAGTTTGTACTGCTTGTCGAGCTCGGTAAGCCACGAAAGCGCCTCCGGAACGTCGCCGGACGTGTACAACATCAGTTCCTGAAATATCTTGAAGAGCCTGTCAAAGGGCGACTGGTTCGGGTCGGGTTTGTAGTCTGAAAATCGAAAACCTTTCATGGATCAGTTAACAGTAAAACAGTGTTTAGTGTTCAGTGATCAGTGATCAGTGGGCAGTAAAATCAGGTGTCTCGCTTCGCTCGACATGACAAGGCGCTGATTAGCAAGGAATTATTCGGATTTCTCGCTACGCTCGAAATGCGTCCCAACATTACCAATGTATGGCGCGAAGTGAGTGCCATTTCGAGCGCAGCGAGAAATCCGAATAATTCCTTGCTAATCAGCGCCTTGTCATGTCGAGCGAAGCGAGACACCTGATTTTGCAGCAAACTGACCACTGATCACTGAACACTAATCTTCACACTTTCCTGTTTGCTTCTTCCCGCCACCAAATCGATGGTTTGTTCGCGTTCACCATCGTAAATAAGCACTTTTGCGGTATTGGGTTCGGCTTTACCAAAATCGTCGGCGTAAACGGTGAGGTAATATTCTTTTTTGCCGGGCGGCAGGGTGATTTCAAATTCCTGGGGTTTGAGGCGCAGGTAAACGCGGTCCACCACCTTTTTTTCGTCGAGAAAAATGGAAACGATGTCGCCGTCTTCCACCTGACTGTCCCAAATTCTGACTTTAATTTTGCGGCTTTTTACGTTCAACGTTTCCCCTACCTCCACTTTGCGGCCACCGATAACGGCGGGTGCCGAGGTGGGTGGAGCAGCTGCTACGGGCGGTTTGGGGGTAGGTTTGGAAGGTGAGGATGCCGGTGGTTTGGGTTTTACGGGTTCGGGCTGTTTTTCCTCGTCACAGGGCAATTTGGCGCTGCCTCCGAAACGGATGTTGAAGCCTGGGCCTGCGGAGGAAACATTGCTGATGAGCAACATGTATTTTTCCCCGGCAACGACCCGGAGGGGCGCCAGCCAGGTATTGTCGCCATTGTCGCTGCAACCTGCGTCTTCGCTGGTGTCGAGTTCGCCTTCACGCAGGCCTGTTTCACCCATACACGAACTGGTGATGGCGTTCATTCCCGCGTCGCCGGCGGCCATACATCGAATGACCGGCATGGCTTCAAAACGGCATTTGCCGTCGGCAGGCAGTTTGTACACCACGAAGTCGATGTCATCGTCAACGCGGTGTGGTGTGATTGTAAAGGTAAGTGTGCCGCTTTTTTCGATTTCAAACTTGATCCAGGTGGAATTTTCTTCGGCCTGACCGTTGTTTTCCCCGTTCATAAAACACGCCATAAAGTCGGCTTCCCGCTTGTTGGCGCCTTCTCCACCGGTTTTGTCGATGGTGTAGCTTTGTTTTTTGCAAATGTCCATGGCTTTGTCGCAATCGGCATGCGACTGGGCATGTAGGCCTGTGGCCAGGGGAAGAAGGCAAAGAAAAAGGAGTTTTTGCGTCATAGGGCTCTTTTCAAAGGCATAGGCCAATTAAACGCAAGATTTGGATTTTTGCTTTACGGTTGCGCGATTTTTTTCCTGTCTGGCAAGAATTCGTTGACACAGAGAACACAGAGGAGGACAGAGAACACGGAGGGATGTCCGGCTGCGCCGTCCATTCGTAATTCATTATTGGACGGCGTAGCCGGACATCCCTCTGTGTTCTCTGTCTTCCTCTGTGTTCCCTGTGTCAACGAAAACGCAGCCAAGGGCTATAATTAGACTATTTAGGTCCCTGTCGCAACCACAAGTTTCGTAACATCCGCCTTCCCCGTGCGTTTGTCCTCCAGGCGGACGAAGTAGTTGCCCGAAGCAAGCGACGATATGTCGAGGTAAAACAGGTTGAACCCGGGTTGTACACGTACACTTGTAGCTGAAACGAGGCTGCCGCCCAAACTGTGCAAACTCAGGCGGGCATCAAACGCTATCTCGCTGTTGTAGGATACCTCGGTGGATACACGCGCCGGATTGGGGTACAAAGCCAGACGTTTTACGGCTTTTCCACCCGCATCAAACACCGATGTGGTGTTGAGGTAGCATGATGGGTCTACCACCGCCGCATTGTCGAGCAACGGCATTTTTACAAAACCTTCAAACATGGTGGTTTCGAGCACACCGTTGTCGGCGCCCAGCCAGTCCTGAAGCAAGGTTGTAAACACCTGGCGGTAATCAAATTGCATGCCCTGGAGTTGGTTGTCAGGCGTCAGGTTGCCCAGGTTTACATTGGTGCCCTGTACTCCCGCTTCAATGTTTTTTCCAAACAACATCATGGGCGCCAAAGTGCCATGGTCGGTACCTGTGGAACCGTTTTCCCTGGCACATCGGCCGAATTCGGAAAAAGTACAAGCAACCACTTTTTCATCAATGCCCATCGCTTCAAGGTCGTCGAGAAACAATTTTACGGCATTGGAAAGGCTGGCCAAAAGATCGGAATGTGTACCTTCTGTAGGATCGGTACCGGCCACCTGTGCGCTGTGGGTGTCAAATCCACCCAGGGAACAAAGGTAAATTTTGGTTTTACAACCACCTTTGATGAGCCTGGCGATGGTTTTGAGCTGGTTGGCAAGGGCATTGTCACCCGGGTACGTAACCACATTGGATCCGGCATTGAATACCGAAGTAATGCGTTGTGCGTACAGGTTCACACTTTGCTCCACATTCATGATGTAGGCCACCTCATCGCCGTGGTCCGAATCGGGTATGTTGAGCAACGGTGCTCCACCGATGGTTTGGATGAGGGAATAAAATCCGGCGGGATCCTGTCCGCTCAGGTTGATCACGTTTTGGTGTTCGGTTTCGGTATGAAAACCCAGTGAGGGGTTGGAGTCGCCTACCTGGATGCCCAGCGGATCAGGCATGTCGGTGGTGGGCGCACCCGCTACGTCGGGGTAAATTTCCTGCAAGGCGCGGCCCATCCAGCCCGAGCCGATGTTGTAGTTGTCGGGGGTGCCGTCGCCGCCCGAAAGCCACAGGTCGGTACCTTTGAAGTGCGACTGGTTCATGCCCTGGTAGCCCACAGCCTGTACGATGCTGGCTTTGCCCTGGTCGTAAAGGTCCTTGATGGGCAAAAGAGACGGGTGCAATCCGAGTTGATCGGCGCCGGGTAAGGTATTGTCGAGGTTGATGTAGGCGCCGGCGCCTGTGTCGGGCACCCGGATGCCGGGCCGCAGGTTGGCATACAGGTCGTATTGCGGGATGGGGATGATGGTGTTTAACCCGTCATTGCCACCTTTAAGTTGAATCAGCACGAGCACCCGTTCGTCGATGCCGTCGCAGGCATTGAGGATGCGTGCCATACGACTGTTGGCAAAAGGTTTCATGGGGAAACCGTTTACGACGATCGGGGTGATGCCGGCCGCAGGAAGTATCTTGAGAAAGTTTCTTCTTTTCATGATCAAAAGGTTTGGTATTCGGGTGAATACATGATGGCGCGCACGAGGCGCTCGAGGGCAAGGGTCACTTCGGTAGCATCGCCGGAGGTGATGTAGTTTTGCCACTCGTAGGTCCAGTCGGCCGGCGGAAGTCCATCGAGAAAAACTTCATCGAAGAAATAATTGAAGCGGTCGTTGTCCGGCGGTGTCGGCAGCATATAATCGAGCAGTTCCTGTACGATTGAATACGCATCGGATGGGGTTGCGATGCCACTTTGGTCGCGAATCCAGGGTGCAATGTTGAGTTTGATGCCAATGGGGCCGTTGGGATTGGCGCCTATCTGGCGCGTACCGGTAAGCAACATCACAGGCAGTTTGTACCGCGCGATGATGGTGCTTGAGTTGAACCATTGCCGATGGTAGTCGGGGGACTGGTGGTAGGCGGCATAACCGGCCACATCGGGCGGGAAAAAGATGGTGAGGTTGGCGCCTGCAAACATGCGGTCGATCACAGCCTGGGAATAAAACAGTGCGTAGTGCATCTGTGGATTCTGGGTCGGACTCGGGATGGTGATGTTGAAAAACGAGATGGCTTGCAGGGCAAGTTCGAGGGGCGATTTGATGATGCCGCCGATGATTTCATCGGCGTTGTCGGAATCGTCCTCATCGAAAAAATGGCTGCTTTGCAAAAGTTGGCGCAACACGGGTTTGACCTCAAAATTATTGTTGATGAACGTATCGGCCAATGGCGCGATGATGTCGTTTTCAATCTCGGCGGTGATGTCGCGGTGCACAAAAAAGCGGTACAACCGTCGGCAGAAGTTTTTGGCTGTTTCCGGTTGTGCGAACACCATGTTGACAAAATCGTCGAGTTCCTGAAAAGCGGTGGTGAGCGTGCTACCTCCCGTGATGACGGTATTTTGGAAACGTGTACTGAAGGTTTTGTCGCCGGTATCGTGCTGGGTTACGACGCCACCCACGTTGGCCTGAAAGTCGCCGCGCGGGATGCCTGTTTCGGCATCGATGATGTCTCTGTTGAACCGTGTACGAATGCCCGTGAGCACACGAGCGGCCTGCACGATGTCGTCTTCGGTGTAATTGGTGTAATCGCCCGGCGCGACCTGGTTTCCTTTACCGATCGTAAAAAGTTCCAAAAACTCGCGTGCAAAGTTTTCGTTGGGGTTGTTTTTGGTGTTTTCGTTGTTGTTCAGGTAGCGCAACATGCAATTGTCGACCACCATTTTGGCGACCAGTTTTTTGAAGTTGCCCATGGCGCCCCAACGCAACAAAC
>JADLBE010000355.1 GCA_020847915.1 Saprospiraceae bacterium
GCCGCGGCGAGCCTTTCGATGGACCGCTGCAGGAACCTGCGGTTGATGCTGGAAAACAATGGGAAAACAAACTGAAGGCGGTTTTGTCCTCTTTGCGATAAGAGAATAACCACATTAGGCACATGAGATAACTAAGGCACATTAGAAATTTCTCTCTAATGTGCCTTAGTTATCTCATGTGCCTAATGTGGTTATTTTGCCACCATCAATTTTTGCACCATCACACCGCGGTCGGACATCACCTTCACCGTGTACATGCCTGGCAAAAGTCCGGCATTTACAACCAACTTATCGCCGTTCAAATTTTGGCGGTGCACTTCCCTACCCTGCTGATCGATCAATACCATCTGGACCTCAGATGCCAACGCTTCATCAAATTGAAGATTAAAAGCTCCGGATGTTGGGTTGGGGAAAATATTAAAACCGCCGTATACCAATGGTTCCTGCAGCGATACTGATCCGGAGTTGATTTTACCTGAAAACAAACCATCGTTTGAAAGTGTGATACCGTCTGCGGTCATTCCGGCTATGAATGCGCCTTCGACGTACAGATTGCCCTGAGCATCCGTGCCCAAAATTCCGCCATATGCGTAATTGACGATTCCCTGATCATTGGGGCCTCCGATACTGCGCGCCCATTTCAGATCCAACGATGCATCAATTGCAAACAACAGGGCATCGAAACCACCGGCATTGGTCACCGTGGTGTCTATGATGGTGCTAGAGGTGCTGCCGTAATAACCACCTGCAAAGATATTTCCTTGTGCATCCAGGGTGACGGCACTTATCGGATAGCTGTCGTCGTAAGAATCAATTTTAACGGGGATTTCGATGTTGTCGGGCGACATACGTACCAGTGTTGCGGCATAATCAGCATTGGTAAAGGAAATTTCTTCCGAGCCGTTTTTGAGGTCAACCGACCAGTCGATGGCCAGGTAAACACGGCCACTTGCGTCAACATCAATGTCAAGAATGTCGATGTAATCCGAACTGTGCAGGTTTTCAACCCAAAGCGCATTTCCATCAGATGCCTGGAATACGGCTATGAAATAATCTCCCTGGCTGAATGTATCGATTTGCACGTTGTTTCCAAACTCCAAAAGTCCATCGTAATAATAGCCGTAAACAGCTAAAAGGTTGTTGGTGTATTCAATCTGGACATTGTAGGCTTCTCCTTCCGAACTGTCTTCAAGAAATCTCACCCAATCGACAGCACCCTGGTTGTTGAATTTGGCCATAAAAAATCCATTTCCAGGCAGATTTTGATAAACCGTATTTCCACCAAAAAAATCAAGGGTTGCACCCTGGTAGTTGCCTGCCATGTAAATGTTGCCCGAACCATCTGAAGTGAGGCCCCCAAGGCTATGATCCGTTAAATTATCACCCAGTATGGGCTTTGCCCATTGAGGCACACCATTTTGGTCCAGTTTCATTAAAAACAGACCGTTGCAATCGTTGATGCAACTTGTTCCCGGCAAGGTTAAACCATCAATTTTGATGCCTGTATCGGCGAGCGCACCGGATACGTAAACGTTCCCTTCGTTGTCCACCGCAATTTTGATGGCGTAATCCAGTCCGGAAATTCCGGCTTCCGTGGGCTGAATACTTTTTGCCCAAAGCATGTTGCCGTTCGCATCGCGTTTTAATACATAAGCCGCAACATCAAAATCACCGAGGAGCAGTGTTTGCCCATTGGAAAATAAAATGTCTCGGATGTAATTTCCTGCGTGGTAACTGTTTCCGTCGGCATCCACCACCATGTCCGCTGGAAAAGCATCTACTTCCTCGGGACCACTACCGGGTGTGGACAAACTGTTGATCCAATCGAATTGCGGAATTTGAGCTGAAAGGTTAACAACAGAAATCAAAAGTGCAATAAGCACAAGGTTGGGTGTTTTCATCATTGTTGTAGGTTTTGGATTTAAATTTCAATCATACCTTTAAAATCGTTTTATCGAAAGTTTTGTCTTTGCAAGCACTTGCCCGCTGCGCAAAACCAGTACATACATGCCGTCTGACAAAGCAGCCGGCAATTCCAAAACCGGGTTTGTGGCGTTTTGTAAAAAACACAACCGCCCGGTAAGGTCGTACAATTCAAAAAACGAATTTTCATCAGGTGTTTCCAGACATGACACCAAAACGGTGCCCGAGGTTGGATTGGGTGCTGCAATTAATTCCAAAACCCCGTTTTTAGGTTCATTTACATCAACCATTCCGGAACCAAGTTTCATCACAAACATACCCCTGTCGGGAAAATTAAAGTCGCCGATATCGAGCCCGAACTTATACCGGCCGTTGAGGTAAATGTTGCCTGCCGTATCCAAACCGATGGCTTTGGCGAAGGCGCTGTTTTGGATGCGTTCGGAGCCGCTGGATCCGTAATTTTGCGCCCATTCTACCCATCCATCCGGATTCATTTTGTAAACGATTACGTCCTCCTGACCGTTTGTAGTTACAAAAACCGTGTCCAGCAAAATCGAGCCGCTAAACAAATGTCCTGCGCCGAACACATTGCCTTCGGTATCGGTGGTTATGGTATTGAGTGGAAAACTTTGCACGTTGTTGTACGAAACGTCGATTTGGGAAACCACACTTACCGAATCCATTCGCACCAAACCTGCGCCGTAGGTACTTGGTGTGGTAAACATGGTATCTCCGTTTATTTTAACCAAATAGGCATAATCGAGCACAGCATACACCACCCCACCGGCCACCGGAGCGATGTCAAGTACACTGAGATATACATCGGAATTGAATCGGTGGGCCCACAACACGTTGCCGGTATTGTCGTACTGAGCAACAAAATAGTTGTCGCTGCCTTCCTGCGGATGTTCGATGCCGTTGCCAGGTTTAAACGTGCTGTTGTAAATGCCGGTTATTGTGAAACGGCCATCGGCGCTTCCGTGCAAGTTGAGTGGAATGGCTTCGCCACTGTCATTTTCCAAAAAACGGACCCATTCTGTCGCTCCTGAAGGACCAAGTTTGCAAAAGAAAAATCGGTTGTCGGGCAGGTTGGAGTATTCGTATCCCAATCCAAAACTGATGAATGTGCCGCCGTAGCTTCCACACACATACACATTGCCGGAAGGGTCGGCAGCAATGCCTCCGATGACATGCACCGCATGGTTTTCTGCACCAAAAATTCGTGCCCACAAAGCATCGCCCGCAGCGTTGAATTTTACCACAAATATTTCTTCGCATACATTGCTGCAGGTTTGGTCCAGCGTGACGCCGTTTCCAAAATCCATGCCTGTATTGCCAACATTTGACGCCACATACATGTTTCCTTCAGGATCAAGCGCAAGGCGCATGTATTTGCCCGATTGCAAGGCCGAAGGTGCATACACCTGGGTGAGCAGCCTTTTCAACACCAGGGTGCCGGCAGGGTCGTATTTCAACAAAAACAGTGGACGGTAATACGGCAATTCAACCAACGAACCGCCCTGGTCGAACATCAGTTCTTCGTCCATAAGTCCCAGTAATACCGTGTTGCCCTGGGCGTCGGTGCGCATGTCGCACACTTCGGTCACATCGGGCAAAAAAGCGTCGTCGGGAACCTTGATGGAACGCACCCACGAGGCAGAAGGCGCTTGTGCGACAAGAAAATTTTGAAAAAAAAGGAGCAGGGTAAAAAGGAGAAAACGCATCATCGAATCCATTTACAGGGTTACAAAATACCTGCGTTGCACTCCTGGTGCAATCACAAGTTGTTGACGTGGTACAAACCCGTAAAGGAAGATTAAATCGAATGCGGAATGTGGAATGCGGAATGTGGAATTTTTGTCATCCCAGCGAAGCGTGGGAACCGTTGCATTCTCTTATGACAAAGGTATACGTTCAAACCGTGAATGTCAACCGGAATGAAACCTACGACGCATTTTCACTCCAGCGGTAAGTGTTGTGGTCGAAGCCGGCGAGGTCTAGTACGCGGTCGACTACCGTGGCGGCCATGGCTTCCATGGTTTGGGGTTTTGAATAAAATGAAGGACTGGCAGGGCACACCACCCCACCCGCTTCGGTCACGGTTTTCATGTTGTTGATGTGGATGAGGCTAAGCGGCGTGTCGCGGGTAACCAGAATCAGTCGGCGGCGTTCCTTTAAAACCACGTCGGCGGCGCGGGTCACCAGGTCGTTGCTGATGCCCGTGGCAACGCGTGCAAGGGTGCCCATGGAGCACGGACAAACGATCATGGTGTCGTATTTCGCCGAGCCGGAAGCAAAGGGTGCGAAAAAGTCGTTTTTTTCGTAAAAATCGAACGGGTAAGCGCTGAAATCCACCGGCCCAACTTCAAGTTCCCAGTTGAGTTTGGCGTTGTCGGACAGCACCACACCGACTTTTTCCCACTGGTTTTTCAGTCCAACAAGTTTGTCGAACAATACTTTGGCGTAAATGGAACCGGAGGAACCGGTGACGGCGACGACGAGTTTTTTCATGGTGGTATAACAAGACTGGGAACAAAGGGTTGGTAAAAATAGTGAACACAGTTACTTTTGAGTTTATTCAATTTTAATAGAAAAATATATGCAAATTAAAAATAATACCCCCCCCCCGCATTTAATATTAAAATTTGTCCTATGCGTATGTGTAACGGTAATTTTTCTTTTTAGCTTTTGTCTTTTCCCAAAATGGAACCAATCCCACACAGAAGCTACCATCGGCTGGGATGTTTCCGGATACTACGCCTACCTGCCCGCAGCGTTTATTTACAAAGACCTTAAAAAAGCGGCGTTTCTCGACCCGATGCTGGAGCAATACCATTTTACACCCTCCAAATCGCAGGGTTTCCACAACTGGACGGGCAATTACATCATGAAATATTCCATGGGCCAGGCGTTGCAGTTTTTGCCCTGGTTTGCTGTGGCGAACGTGGTTGCCGCTCCGCTGGGTTATCCGGCGGATGGCTATTCCCTGCCCTACCAGGTTGCTATTGCGTGGGGAAGTTTGCTGGTTGCCATCCTTGGGCTTTGGATCGCCCGCCGCAATTTGCTCTTTTATTTTTCCGATAAAACCACGGCGCTTGCCTTGTTGTTGCTGGTTTTTGGCACCAATTATTTGAATTACGCCTCGGTGGACGGCGCCATGACGCACAATTGGTTGTTCACATGCCTTAGTCTGCTCGTGTTCGCCACCATTCGTTTTTATCAAAAACCCGGTTTGGGTTGGGCGGTAACCATCGGGGGCTTGTTGGGCTGGGCGGCGTTGACAAGACCCACGGAAATCGTGGCAGTTATCATTCCGGTGTTGTGGGGCGTAGGCAATGTGGCGGATTTGAAACAACGTTTTTTATTTGTAAAAAAACACTTTACCCACTATGCCGCCGCCGCTGTGGTTTGTGCAGCCGTTGGCTTTTTACAATTGGTTTATTGGAAATACGTGGGCAAAGAGTGGATCATTTACAGTTACGAAGACCAGGGGTTCGATTGGCGTACGCCACATTTTATGGACGTACTTTTCAGTTACCGTTGCGGTTGGCTGGTGTATTCTCCCATGATGTTTTTTGGCGTAGCCGGATTGTATTTTTTGTACAAACAACACCGCAATGTTTTCCCGGCTGTGGTGCTTTTACTGGCCGTTACATTGTACGTGGTTTCGGCGTGGAGCATCTGGTGGTACGGCGGCAGTTTGGGCATGCGCGCTTTGGTGCAGAGCTACGCCTTGTGGTTGTTTCCGTTGGCGGCGTTTTCACAATGGGTTTTGGAAAAAAAGGCGCGTTTTTTGGTGTTTGCACCCGTGGCTTTGGCCTTTTGTTCCTACAACATTTGGTGGACGGCGCAGGCCCACAAACCCGACGGCGTGTTTGTTTCCGAACAAATGAACAAGGCGTATTTTTGGAAAGTATTGAGCAAAAACAAATCGGAACGCGAGTGGCTCATGTTGCTCGACTCGCCGGAAGCGTTGAGCGGAAAGGATTTTTCAAAAGCGTCAATTGTTTTTAAAAATAATTTTGAAACTGACAGTTTGGGCATTACTTCTGAAAATCCAATTGAGGGAAAACAATCTCTGCTGCTCACCGGCCAACAACAATTTTCCCCCAATTATTTTTTGCCGCTCAATGGAAAAACTTCCGGCGCTTTGCGCACCACCCTGACCTTCGCCTGCGACCCCAAAGAATGGGATTGGTGGCGCCAAACACAGGCCATAGTGCAGTTTAAAAAAGGTGGTAATGTTTTGAAAAGCAACATGATACGACTGCAACGACAGGTGGACGGCAACGAGGTTAAAACCATTTCGTTTGATACCAATTTACCCGAGGAAGCCTTTGAGGAAGCGGTGTTGTTTTTCTGGAATGCAGAAGGGGATAAAAGGATTAGGATTGATGTCGTGGAAGTTTATTGGATTCAATAAAGTCTGGCATTTTACCGCAGAGAGGCACGGAGTTTCGCAGAGGAAAAAACGCAGAGGAAATCACACTCGGCGTTTACCCTCTGCGAAACTCCGCGCCTCTCTGCGGTAAAACAACATTGCTAAACCTTACTTCCCAAATCCAATGCCTCTTCGCTGGAACACCGACAACTTGCCCTTGTCGAACGTAAACGTGGAAACGTCGTTCAGCGCAACGGTGTGTAGTTCGTCTTCCAAATGGTCTTTGTTGTCGTGCATGCGCAGGTTTTGGTTTTTGATGGTTTCCATCACCACCTGGCGCACCGTGCGGGCGTTTCCGAAGTATTTGTCGCGGAACTGGTACAGGAACACGAGGTATTTGCCCAGGTGTTCGCGGGCGTCTTCTTCCACGCGGTAGTTTTCCTGCTGGAACATGTGCAGGGCAATTTCCAAAAGTTCTTCCGGCGAATAATCTTCGAAACGGAACATCTTGTCGAAACGGCTTGCCAAACCCGGATTGGCTTTCAGGAAGGCGTCCATGTTTTCGGGATAACCGGCCACGAACACAAAAAATTCGCCGCGGTGGTCTTCCATACGTTTCAGCAGGGTCTGGATGGCTTCGTCGCCGAAGTCGCCCTGTGAGCCTCGTCCGCTCGACGTAAGTGCATACGCCTCGTCGATGAACAACACGCCGCCCATGGCTTCTTCGATACGTTCGGCGGTTTTGATGGCCGTTTGGCCTACGTAACCTGCCACCAGGCCCTGACGATCGGTTTCGATCATGTGGCCACGTTCGAGTACGCCAAGGGCTTTGTAAATTTTGGTCAGGATACGCGCCACGGTGGTTTTGCCGGTGCCCGGATTACCTACTAGTACGGTGTGCAGGTAGAACCTTCCGAGTACGTCGCGACGGGCATCGCGGTAAAAACGCACCAGGTTCACCAGTTCGCGGATCTCCTTTTTTACGTTTTGCATGCCGATGAGGCTGTCGAGCTCGTGCAAGGCTGCAGCGAGCAAACTTTCGTCGACCGGAATGCTGGGCAAGGCACGTTTGGTGGTGATTTGAACTTTTTCGACGTCTTCACCGGTGATCAGGCGCAGGGCATCGGGGGCGAGCTGGCGCACATCGGGCTGGGCCATAAGGCGCAGACCGAGTTGCAGTTTGGCTTTGTCGATGAGATCGTGCACAAAACGCGCATTGCCGAAACTGCGGTCGCGGCGTCGGAAAGCTTCGAGGATGTATTCATCGATGCGCAGTTTGGCATCGGGTGTAAGGGTTACTTCTTTTTCGCGGGAGGCGTATTCGCCGATCTGGCTCAGTTCCTGTGGCAGGTAGTCGTTAAACTCAAACGTGAGTTTGAAACGGCTGCGCAGGCCCGGATTGGAGTCGAGGAACGTTTTCATTTCCCTCGGGTAGCCGGCCACGATGACGGCCAGGTCGCCCGGACCATTGGACAGTTCTTTCACCAAAATTTCGATCACTTCCTTGCCAAAATCTTTGGAATCTTCGGCCGAGCGGGCAAGGGCGTAGGCTTCGTCGATGAACAAAACACCGCCGCGCGCCATTTCGATGGCATCTTTTACTTTGGGCGCCGTTTGGCCGATGTATTCACCCACCAGGTCCGTGCGGTCCACTTCATGTACGTGGCCTTTGGTGAGCAGGCCCATTTTTTTGTACAGGCGGCCCATCATTTTGGCCACGGTGGTTTTGCCGGTGCCCGGGTTGCCGATGAATACGGAGTGTACGTTGA
>JADLBE010000356.1 GCA_020847915.1 Saprospiraceae bacterium
AAATCTGTTTTTAAATCTGTGCAAATCTGCGCGAAACCACTCTACCCCAATTTTTCCAAAAAACCCGCCTCCACGCTCATCAACAAACTGAAACCCATGTGCTCCAGCTCCACCTGGAAACGTGTACGGCCCTGACGTTCGATGACCCGGCCGCGCAAACCCATGAGGTGACCTGCGCTGATTTCCACCAGGTCGCCTTCGTGTACGGCGCCTGGAATGACTTCCACATCGATGTCGTCTTCCAGGGTGATGCGTCGCAAAATTGCCATCTCTTCTTCCGGGATGGCGATCATGTTTTTATTGAATTTTACAAAACCCGCCACGTTTTCGGTTTCCAAAACCGTCACGTATTCCTTTTTTACAATTTTTACAAACACGTAACTGTTGATCAGCGGTTTTTCCACCATGCGGGTGCTTCGGGTGTACCGCCTTAACAACCGCTGCAAAGGCACGTAAGCATGTATGCCTTTTTTGGTTAAAAAGCGCTGCACGAATTTTTCGCTTTTCGACCGGGTATGCACGGCAAACCACCGGTGTTCACTTTCGTGCAAATGGTTCTCCGGTGGTTTGATGGCTGCGGGTTTCGCCACGTTTATTGCGGTTTTTGAGGTTGTACCTGGTTGTTGTTTAACACATAAACTTCGCCGCTTTCGGGGCATTGCGCAATATCGCCGACATGGAATTTCAACCTGTGGCCAAGCCTGCTTACCCAGCCTGTTGCTCGTGCCGGATTGCCCTTAACAACCCCATAATCAGGTACATCGTGCGTGACCACGGCGCCGGCGCCCACGAGCGCGTACATGCCTATACGTACGCCACAAACGATGGTCGCGTTTGCGCCGATGCTGGCGCCGCGGCATACCGTCGTGGGCCGAAATTCATTTTTCCTTTCCACAAAACTGCGCGGGTTGATCACATTGGTGAACACGGCCGAGGGGCCTACAAACACATCGTCCTCCAGCGTGACGCCGGTGTACAACGACACGTTGTTTTGAACCTTCACCCCGTTTCCGATGGATACGCCCGAGGCGACCATAACGTTTTGACCCAGGATGCAGTTTTCGCCCAATGTACAACCGGGCATCAGGTGGCAAAAATGCCAGATTTTGGATCCCGAACCGATGCTGCAACCCGGATCGATTACAGCGGTGGCATGGGCAAAGTAGGGTTCGTTCACAAGTCGATGTTTTGATTCCAGATGTTCATACGCAGACCGACTCCGATAACCTTGGTGGTCAGGTCGCGGGCATTGTCGTCGCTGTTTTTCAGTCGGTAAAGAACGTTCAAATCCACGTACAGGTTGTGGTAAAGCATCCAGGAAATATCGAGGCCCACAAGGTCTGTTGTGCCTGCCACGCCTTGTCCTATGGTATTGCCATATTCCTGTTCGCGGCTGCTGTTGCTGATGAGGGCGTTGGCGCCCCAGTTTTCGTCCGGACGGTTTTCACCGTAACGCATGTGCAGGAAACGCGCCGATGCGGTGAGGCGTGGCAACGGCTGGTAACGCGCCAGGGCGATGAATTCGGAAAAATTGGACCACAAAGGGTGGGCGAGGGGCTGGTTGTAATGCGTGTAGCTGTTGAGCGAATCGCTGTGCGAATACGTGAACGGCCGCACGGTATTGTACTCCATCTGCAGGTCGAGGTGGTCGATGCCCAGCGCATTGATGTATTTTAAACCCACCTGGGCGCCGTATTTGTTGGCCCACCAGCCTTCCTGTTCTGGATTGTAAATTTCGGAAAACAGGAACTCGTCGATGATCACTTGTCCGTACAACTGAAAACGGTTGAGGAAGTTCCAGCGTGCGTCGAGGCCCAAAACAACGTTGTCGGGACTGCCGATCATACCTTCCACCGTTCTGTACAAAATGACGGGGTTGAGGTATTGAAATTCAAAATCCTGACTGCGGTTAAAAATCGTGCCCTCGAACAAACCAAACGCCAGTTTCGAATTGGGTTTGAAACTCAGGTAATGCATAGCCGTGAATTTTTTGGGCAAAATGCTGTTGGACGGCCGCGGAACCGCCGTGGAAATGGTGTTCAGTTCCTGAAAAAGGCACTGGTAATGCAGTTTCCACACGCGCACCGAGAGTTTGAGGAAAAACGTGTAGTTGCCCACGTCGGATAAAAACAACGACCGGTAGCCGTTGCCGATGAATTGTTTGCCGTGACCAAACTGAAAGCCAATGTGTTCGCTGGCCTTAAACCCGATGTAAGCGTTGGCGACATTGAAGTCGTAGCCGTTTTCGATGTTGATGACTTCACTTTTGTATGTTTTGTAAAAACCGGCTCCGGGAACGGCCTGGTATTCCGTGATCCATTGGTTGACGTAGGTCGGAAAACGCGCTTGTGTTTCCAAAAAACTGGTTTGAAAATACAACCTGCCGTCCACGTCGCCGCGCACATCCAATCCGCGGCGGTTGGCAAAAACCATTTCCGGATCATCCGCTTCGTTGCCGCCGAAAAAGTGAAAAACAGGATTTGCCCGCAGGCGAAACGACTTTTCGTTGACTTCAAAAAAGTTTGCCGGCGTTTTGTAAAAGGTTTTAAACCAGGGTTTTGCGCGTTTTTGTTCTTGCGCCATGGAATCCGGAATCCATTCGTTGTTGTCGCGGTACAGGTAATCCAAATCGGCGCGGTCGAGTTTGCTGAGTTGTCCGTTTTTAATGGAATCGATGGCCAAAGCGTAGTTAACGGCATCTTGGCGGGTGTATGATTTGACTTCCGCATGGAAAGGCGCCGGCACGCCGGAGCTGATGTCGAGCCTGTCCAAAATGTGTACCCCCGGCGACGGCATGGGCATAAGCGGCGTTTGCGCTGCGGCGGGGAGGG
>JADLBE010000357.1 GCA_020847915.1 Saprospiraceae bacterium
GCTTCGGAGGCGCGGTTAAGAATGACCAGGCATTTGCCCCTGCCAAGGTGAAGGCGAGGGGTGACGATGCCGCCTTCCAGGGCTTTGGTGAAGTCACTGAGTGCCAAATCAAACTGGCGGTTGTTGAGGTAGGCCTGGGCGCGTCCGTTGTAGGCCTCCACCGTATTGGGATCGTATTTCAGCGCTTCTGAATAGTGTTTGATGGCGCCTTGAAAATTGTAGCTGAGCAACTCGTTGTAAGCCAAATTGCACTGACAAAGCGACGATTCAGGCGTTTTTTCAACACAATTGTTAAAAAGGGCTTCTCCGTCCTTCCATACTTCCGTTTGTTGGTTGGCCAGGAAGCCCAAAACCAGGGCAAGCACTACTGGAATTCCCAGGCGCAACGATGTGGTGAGTTTTGTTCTTTCCAGCAAAATGGCGCCCAGGAAAAACAAACCGATACAGGAAAAATAAACGTAACGGTCGGACCGCAACTCAAAACTGCCTACAGTCCGGTAGGGGAGCATGACGAGCAGCGGCAATAGGTACAAAGCAAGCCCCAGCAATACACTTTTATCGTTGCGGGCAAAACGCAAAACTGCGAAAGTTAACCCTGCAAGAACAAACGGTGCAGCGTAATAGGTCCAGGGCCACACGCCATCCATTTTTACGAACGGGTAAGAAATGGAAAAACCCAGCGGGACGAGCAATTTGACCGGGTAAAACAACAACGTTTGGCTAACCATGAAAAAACGATCGACAAACGTAAACGCCGCCGACATCAATTCAATATCATGTCCCTCCCGTTCGCGGGTTATAAAGGTGTAAGCACCAAAAAGAAAACTGATTAGTAGGAAAGGAATTTTACTCAGCCAATTTTTTCCTACCAATTTTTCATGTTTATAAAAATCAATGGCAAGCAATACGAGGGGTAGGGTAACGGCTGCAGATTTGGACAAAACAGCCAATAAAAACGCCCCCAAAGAAGCTGCAAGCCAGGCTGATGCTCCTGAACTGGAATACCGCAGGTAGGATAGCATGCTGCCGAGGTAAAACGTGGTAAACAACACTGTACTCAATGCTGCCGCCCAACTAACGGCTTCAACCTGTATGGGATGTACCGCAAACAACAATGCTGCCAGCCAGGCTGCCCAATTCAATCCGGTTAATTTCCGCAGCATCAGCCAAACCATCACGCTGTTCAGAGCGTGCAGAGCGAGTGCAAGTGCGTGGTAACCCCAGGCTTCTTTGCCCGACAGCACTTGTCCTAGCCCGTAAGCCATCCAGGTGATGGGTGCGTACATACCCAGGTTTTGTCCGGAAAAGAACTTAGCCAGTGAAGGGTTGTCGAGCGTGGTGTTGAACAGGATTGCCTTATCGTCGTCGAAAAAAACAAAACCATTCGAAACCGACAGGGCATAAACACCCAGGCATGCGATCAGGAGTGTTAACGGGGGCCAAAAATCATGATCCCATAAAGATGGCCCGGCGGCAGGCGGCGTGGCTTCCTGTACGGGCGCAACTGGAGGATTTTGTATCGGTATTTTTTTCTTTGCCATCAGGTAAGGCGGATGAGGTCTGTGTAGATTTAATTCGGCTTTTTGGGTGTGTTGGGCTCATCATAATCTATCCGGCCGCCCCACATGCGCATTTGCGACATGATCCAGCGTTGCCGTTCCCGAACATTGGGTTGCGGGTTTTTTACCGAATAACGCAACGGTGAAGGCAATACAGCGGCAAGCATCGCTGCCTGCTCACGACTCAGATTTTTGGCGGAAACGCCGTAATAATGCCGGGAGGCAGCTTCAGCGCCGTATATGCCGTTCCCAAACTCAATGATGTTCAGGTAAACAGTCATGATGCGTTCCTTGCTCCACAATACCTCAATCAGGAAGGTGAAATACACTTCCAGGCCTTTGCGTATCCAGGAACGGGCAGGCCAAAGGAAAACATTTTTGGCTGTTTGCTGGCTTATGGTGCTTGCTCCCCGTTTGCGTTTGCTTTTTTGGTTGTGTTTGTAGGCTTTTTCAATGGCTTCAAAATCAAAACCATCGTGTTCCAGGAATTCCTGGTCTTCAGCACAAACTACGGCAAGTTGGAGCTGGGGAGAGATCTCACTGAACGAAACCCAGTCTTTTTTAAAGTGCACATCGCGTTCAGCGTCGCCAATCTGCTGGAAATAACGTTGTACCATGAGTGGTGTGAGCGGCACAGGCAGAAAGCTGTACAGCAACGTAACTCCTATGGTACTTCCAAAAAACAGAAAGACCAGCCTGAAAAACAAGCGACGGAAGTACGCAAACCAACGCGGGTTACCCAAATCATCTTTGGGTAACCCGCGGTACCAGGAGCGCATGATTTGAGCAACAATGGTCACGGAACGTTTATTTCCCGGCAAAAATAAACCTAACCAATGGATACGGCACTATAATCTTAAAAATCCATGCCGCCTTCTTCAGATCGGGTGTTTTTGCGCTTGAAAAGTGAGCTGTCAAACTTTCCGAAACGGTAGTTGAAACTCAGGCGAACGAGTTGTGGATCACGTCTTCTCCAGGTGTCCTGCACAAATTCGGCAGTCTCACTGTGGTTGCCCGTTTTGCGGCTCCGGAAAACATCCTGTACATTGAGGGTAACGGTAGCCTTTCGATCCCACAAATCTTTGCGGATGGAAAAGTCGACATACCAAACCGGAATGGTATAACCCTGGGCCGAGCTTGAAGGACCTCCGCCCCAGCCGCCATAACGACCACCACCACCCTGGGCAACGGCCGTCCTGCTTTGGTAGGAACCTGAAAACTGTACGGTGTAGTTTTGAGGCAATTTTACATTCAGATTTTCTTTGATGAACCAGGTGAACTGCTCGTTGGTAAGGTCGGCTTCCACATTGCTGGCGTCGAGGTAGGAGTTGTAAAGGTTGAGGTTCGTGGTCAGTTCCACAATTTTCCAGAATGTATTTCTCGAAGTAATCTCCAGGCCAATGGAAGTACTGCTGTTGGCGTTGATGAACGATTGGACAACCGTTTCACGACCCAAATTGGGGTCAAACGCGGTAAACTGGTACGAGGTTATCAGATCGGTGGTATGACGCAAGTAAATACTCGTCAACAGGTTATGGCCTTTGGAAAGGATGTTTTGATAGGAGAATTCAACCGAACTGGTAAACTCAGGTTTCAGGTTGGGGTTGCCTACCTGCAACAGCAGGGAGTCGGAAAAATCGGGGTAGGGGATGAGCTGGAAAAAGTTCGGACGGTTTACCCGGCGGCTGTAATTCAACTGCAATTGATCCTCTTCATTGAGCTTGTACGAAAGAAAAACACTTGGAAAAAAAACAAATGGGTAATCGTTTTTGAACGTGGTGTCCAAATCAACCAATGTGCCTTCGTAAAAAGAACTTTCCACGCGCAAGCCTGTCTGGTATCCCCATTTTTCAAACGATTGTGTCAGGGTGCCGTAGGCAGCATAAACCTGGTCGAGGTAGGTATAGTTGTCGGCAAACCCGGGGACCCGTATGTATTGGTCGTCGCCATAATCGTATTGAAAATTGGCATTTTCGCTTGCGAAATCACGAACAGAGCCCCTTAAGCCCGTTTCAATTTTTTTGTCTTTCCCCCACGGCGAAACATAGTCTGTCTGAAAAGTGTAAAGATCGGTACCGCCATCACCGGTTTGTTGTTGTTTCGATTGGAATTCCGGTTGAAGGTAGTCAGTGGTAAAATAGTTGTCGCGATCGTTCCGGCTGCGGTTGTAATTTACGTCTGCAGTCAACTCACGGCCTTCCATGGGAAACAGCTTTTTATACAACATGGTCACACCGGTATTTCGGAATCCTCTTTGGGTATCGTTGTAACGTATGGAATTGCTGGTTCCAACCACCGTATTGTTCACGATGGTATCGGTGCTGATGTCGATGTCTTCGTCGCCTTCAAAATTGCCGCCATGGATGTTTCCACTTAGGGTAAGGGTGTTTCTGTTGTCTATAAACCAGTCAATACCACCCCTTCCCGACATAAATACACCATCCGTGGTTGATTCGTTTTCCTGAAGGATGTTGGTTTGCGGGTTGGTATAATAATTTATCCTTTCGGTAGCTCCGGTACTGAGATTGCGTCGTTGGTTGAGATTGCCGCCGAGGAAGGCGTTAAACTTGCCTTCACGCGCATTGATGTCGCCCCCAAAATTGAAACGTCCACGCATGTCAACTCCGGCACGAACGTTACCGTTGTAACCGATGCGTCTTTCTTTTTTCAAAACGATGTTCAAAATGCCACCACCGCCTGCTCCTGATGCGTCGTATTTGGCCGATGGATTGGTTATCAGTTCTACCTGTTCGATGGCGTCGGCAGGGATTTGATCCATGGTCAGATTGGTAGGCCTGCCGTCGACAAAAATTTGTGGTGCGGTATTGCGCATCGTTACGTTTCCGTCCAGGTCTACGTTGATTGAAGGAATGTTGCGCAGAGCGTCTTCGGCGGTACCACCCGCAGCTACGCCGTCTTTGTCGGGACGGTAAATCTTTTTATCAATCGCAAGGCTTAGTTGTCCGGCTTCTCCAACTACCGTCACTTCCTTCAGCACTTCAGATGAAGCGCTGAGCCTGATGTTGCCAAGGTCTTTTTCCATGTTGCCCATACCGCCTCCGTTGGGACGTCCGGCTCCTGCGGAGCCGAACGAAACTTTTTGTTCCATGCTGGCATACCCCATAAAGCTCACTTTCAGGGTGTATTCGCCACGTACAGGTATGTTTTCGAGGCTGAAATCGCCGTTATCCTGACTGAGTTGACCACTTATCATAACCTGTTGCATAACGCGGCTCATGCTGTCGAACCGCATGCCCGTTAACTGAACGGTTGCATATCCCAGACCTTTGCCAGTTGCGTCATCGATGATCTTACCGTAAAAACGCCCGGTAGCCTGTTGCTTTCCGGCACCGGCGGGGCGGTTGCCGCCGCCTCCGGGATTTTGTGCTTGTGCAAAAAGTGGAAGGATCAGCAGCAGCAAAATCCAGGGAAAAAGTTGTTTTGGGGAATGGTAAAGGCGCATTTCACGGGTGGTTAGGACTAATAAACGCAAGCAAATTGGAAATGGTGTTTGCTACGCTGGACAGAAGCGGTGTATATCCGGTTGTTAGACTGGTATAAAACGTGTTGGTAACACGCGTATTTTTTAACTTTTTGATCCGGCAAGATCGGCATCCCGACGTTCGATGGTGGGTACGTTTTTGACCACCATTTGAACCGTGTTGCGGATGCGTTCTTCAAACAGGACGATTTTACCTTTTTTCAAGTTGTTGATCGTGTCCTCGGTATAATGCCGGATGGTTAAAAGCTCAAGGCCTTCTTCTTTTTTGACTTTGAATTCGTCGGACATTTCAGCGATGTACTTATCTATTCGGTCGCCGATATTGGGTACACATATCGTAAAGCTGATGGCTGTATTTTGCATCATGTTTACAAAAATACGCAGGTCGGCGGCTTTGCCGAAAAGACGTGCCATGTGGTGTTCGGCAACAAAGGAATAATCTAGGGTACTGATGTGCAACAACGCCTGGTTTTTTTCCACCATCACGATGGGTGGGTATGTCTCCTCCACATCGCTGCTGATTTCTGTTCCGGGAGCATGAGGGTCGAGAAACGATTTAACATACAGCGGTATGTTTTTGTTTTGCAACGGTTTAATGGTTTTTGGGTGGATAACCGAAGCACCGTAATACGTCATTTCGATGGCTTCACGGTAGGATAAACGATCCAGTTTGATCACGTTTTCGAACAACCGCGGATCGGCATTCAATACGCCAGGCACGTCCTTCCAGATAAACATGCCTTCAGCATCTAGACAGTAGGAAAAAATGGAGGCGGAATAGTCGGAACCTTCGCGGCCCAGGGTAGTGGTAAAGTTTTCCGAAGTGGAACCTATAAATCCCTGGGTTAAAACAAAACCGCCTTTTTCAAGCATGGGTTTGGCTACTTTAAGTGCGTTGCTTTTGGTTTTATCCCATTGAACCCAGCCTTCACGGTAGGTATTGTCGGTTGCCACCACGTCGCGGGCATCGAGCCATTGGGTTGGCAAACCGGCCCTGGTCAGGTAAGCAGCAGTGATTTTTGAGGATACAAGCTCACCCATACTCACGATCTGATCGTACATGTAGTCATAATCCTCAGCTGGATTGTCGTCGAGTACCCATTCACCTTCCACGAAGGTATCGCTGACGGTAGTAAACACTTCATCGCCTTCATCGAACAAGTCGCGCATGATGGCATAGTGATGTTCCTTAACGGCGTTGTACAGTTCGTGAGCCCGCCCCGTTTGTTTGGCATGGGCTACTACGACCTCTTCCATGGCATTGGTCGTTTTGCCCATGGCCGAAACCACGATGAGCAGTTGTTCGTTTTTGTAGTGCTGGAGGATGGAGGCTACGTTGCGCAATCCGGCAGCGTCCCTGAGGCTGGCGCCGCCAAACTTGAATACTTTCATGGTTTTGTGTTGTGCTGATTTGGGCGGCAAAGATACTTCCTATGTTGCAAGTGACAAGTAGCAAGTTGCAAGTGACAAGTAGCAAGTAAAGAGGCAAAGGGCGATCTGCCCCTTGCCTCTCGAATTTTTGCTACTTGCAACTTGCTACTTGCAACTTGCTACTTCTTACACGAATTTGCCTGTACGTGGTTGTGGCCTGCCGCTTCTGCTGTTTTGCGAACGGCTTGTACCGTTTCCGAACGACCTGTTGCCGCCATTGCCGTTGGTTTCACGGGGCTGACGGTGTTTGTCGATGCTTTGAGGCATCGGCGCCAGCTTGTTGTTTGCTGGGTTGTTCGTAGCGGGGAAGGGGTGGTTGTCTTCCACGGGAATGGTCTTCACGATCAATTTGTGAATATCCTTCAGGAACGCACGCTCTTCGGAGTCGCAAAACGATATGGCAATGCCCGAAGCTCCTGCGCGGCCTGTGCGACCGATGCGGTGCACATAGGTTTCAGGAACATTGGGGAGTTCGTAATTGATGACGTGCGAGAGGTCCTCCACATCGATGCCCCTGGCTGCGATGTCTGTAGCTACAAGCACGCGTGTCTGGCGTGTTTTGAAATTCTGCAGGGCGCGTTGGCGGGCATTTTGCGATTTGTTGCCGTGAATGGCTTCTGCGCTGATGCCTGCTTTCACCACGTCGCGGGCTACCTTATCGGCGCCGTGCTTGGTACGTGTAAAAACCAGAACCGATTCAATGTCCTTGTCTTGCAAAAGGTGGATAAGCAGCGATTTTTTGTCATTTTTGTCGACGTAATAAACTGCTTGTCTAACTTTTTCGGCGGTTGAGGAAACAGGTGTAACTTCTACACGCAAAGGATTTTTCAAAATTGAATCGGCCAATTTGCTGATTTCAGGCGGCATGGTAGCCGAGAAGAACAACGTTTGACGCTGCTGTGGAATGTGGGTGATCACGCGTTTTACGTCGTGAACAAAACCCATATCCAGCATACGGTCGGCTTCGTCGAGGACAAAAATCTCAAGTTGCTTGAGGTTGATGTATTTCTGATTGATCAGGTCGAGCAGTCGTCCTGGTGTGGCGATAAGGATGTCCGTTCCACGTCGCAGCGATTCTGTTTGGCCGTGTTGTGAAACACCACCGAAAACCACCATGCTTTTTAAGCGGGTGTGTCGGCCGTAAGCTTTGAAACTTTCATCAATCTGGATGGCAAGTTCGCGGGTAGGTGTAAGTATGAGGGCCCGGATGTGGCGGTTTTGAGGAGCGGGTTTGCTGCTTAGCAACTGAAGCATCGGAACAGCAAAAGCAGCGGTTTTACCCGTGCCTGTCTGAGCGCAACCCAAAAGGTCGCGTCCTTGTAATACTATGGGAATGGCTTGTTGCTGGATGGGGGTAGGGTGGGTGTATTTCTCCTCCTGGATCGCACGGAAAATGGGTTCCGTGAGGTTTAAATCTTTGAATGTCATGTAAGGTTGTTAAAAAGAAAATAATCGGCAAGGGTACAGGCGGGAGAGGGTATGGGGCGTTAAACCCATAAAAAACACGCAGAACACAATTGTCGAAACGACAACTTGCCGTGCATTTCAGACTGAAAGCAGTGCAAAGGTAACAGATTATTTACCGCAATGCGGAAAAAATAGCAATTTCATTAAATTGTTAATCCTTTTGATGCCATTGTTTTGCCATTTCCCAGCAAGCTATACCACCTGCTACGGCCACGTTCAGGGAGTGTTTGGTGCCAAATTGCGGTATTTCAAGCGCACCGTCGCACAATGCAAGAACATCATTGTCCACGCCGTCTACTTCATTGCCCAGAACCAGGGCCACGCCATTTTTTTGTGGCATTAAAAACTCGTTCAACCAGGTGCGTGGTGTACTTTGCTCCAGGGCCCAAATTTGAAACCCCTTTTCCCGCAAATCATGCAAGGCATCCGTGGTGTTTTCAAATGCCGTCCAGGAAACGGTTTCCGTACTGCCAAGGGCCGTTTTAAGAATTTCCCGGTGGGGTGGGCATGCGGTAATGCCGCACAAGTACAAAGCTTCCAGGGCAAAGGCATCGGCGGTGCGAAACAAGGAGCCCACATTCAATCCCGACCGAATGTTGTCGAGCACCAAAACCAGCGGTATTTTGGATTGTTGGGAAAAAGCCTCGGCACTTGGCCGGCCGAGCTCCTGCATGGATAATTTTTTCATGTCTAAACCCGGATTTTTGGGATTTTAGGGATGGGGATTTTTGAGGATTAGGGGGATTGGGATGGATGGGATGGGATTTTTAAGTCCGAAGTCAACAGTCTGAAGGGCGAAGGTATTTCTTTGTGTTTGAAAGATGCCGTGCCTATTTCTTTGTATACGCGCGTTTCAATTTTAAATTTGCCATTCGGACTGTTTACTTCGGACTTAAAAATCCCATCCCATCCATCCCAATCCCCCTAATCCTCAAAAATCCCCATCCCTAAAATCCCAAAAATCCGGGTTTAGACAATGAAAAACACCAAACTGGGCCTCAAGCTACCCACCGACCCGCGCTGGGTAAATCTTGCCGAAATGGATCTCGGGGAAATACTGACGGACCATGCCTATTGCGAACAAAAGGCAACCACAGCATGCATCACGCTTATCCAGGCTTATCCGGACCGCATAGAACTGGTGGAAGCACTGTCTCCTGTTGTAACGGAAGAGTGGGGCCATTTCCGCATGGTACTGGCCGAAATGAAAAAACGGGGACTGAAACTTGGACGACAGCGCAAAGACGTTTATGTCAATGAACTGATGCAATACCAACGCAAGTGTGATTCGCGCGACGAAGCACTGCTCGAAAAACTGTTGATTTGCGCACTGATAGAGGCACGCAGTTGTGAACGCTTCCGATTGCTGTCACTGCATTGTGCCGATGAAGACCTGCGTACCTGGTACCATAAGTTTATGGTTGCCGAAGCCGGACACTACAAAATGTTTATCGAGCTCGCCGAAGCATACTTTGGCGAAGAGCGTACACGTACGCGTTGGAAAGAATACCTGCAACACGAAGCGGGTATCCTGCAAAAGATGGAAGTCAGGGGCGATAGAATGCATTGAAAACTAGTGGCAAGTAGCAAGTTGCAAGTTGCAAGTGACAAGACATGCTACCCACTTGCAACTTGCTACTTGCCAATTGCCACTCATTTCAGATGCTGTACTTCAGCTTGTTGAATTTGCCTTCTTCGCCGTACATCTCCTTGGACAATTTGTTGTATGCGGCAGCGGCTTCTTCGGCCGTATCGAACATGCCAATGTGGAACGCTTTGCCGCGAACTGAAATCACTGCCCGGTAACGGTTGTGTTCCTTGTACACACCGGTATAGCCGGTTTTGCTGGTAGTTCGGCGCTGCCTGCTGGCTATAGCGCGTGTTCGGTACGTAAGGTTTTCAACCCTGCAGTCTAACTTATCACCATTTTTTGCACCAACCAGTCTGCGCTGCTTGTTTTTTTCATTGCCTAAAAAACTTTCAGCAATAAGCTTGTGCAGGTAAATGGTTTCGGTTTTGAACCCTCCATCAATACCGGCCTTTTTCCAGGTTTTTTGGAAAACAGCACAACCACTGGAGTGTTTTCGAAGGTTGTTGATGAAATCTACGCGTGTTAGGTAAGGATCGGTGGTGAGCCACTCGTAGACGTGGTCATCCAGCAAAACCGATTCGTCGGCGTTTTTCAATTTGACTTTGTAGATCACAATGCAATGTTTTAGCGTGTTTTAAAATAGGGATTATCCTGAAGCAATTCCCTTCAGGGAGTACAGACTGGAAAAAAAGCCAGCAATACAACGTTGCTGGTGTACCAGGAAGGCACACATGTAGCAAAATGCCGGTTGCTTCAAAACGCCGGTTGGTAAGTTAGGATTTTAAACGGGCGGAGGATTAACATTTGCCCGTGCGAAAATTGGACACGCTTTCTCGCTTCAAATGAAAAAAATCAATCATTTGGAAAGCGAATATCCAAATAGTTCCGCAACATTGCAACTGCATTAACGGACATTAATGGTTTTTTAATGTCAATTTTTGTCATAATGGTGAAATAGTTAAAACCCTGTAAACATGGGACAGTCGTCGATGTTTGTCAAATACATGACTCAAATGCCTGAAGATCTGTTGGTTAAACCTCTGACGGGTGTCCTTGAAGAGCTGTACAGTGTTTTTCGTAGCGATCTGGAAACAGCGCTCGACCCTCAGGGCGCCATTCCATCGCCACTTCATGGACATACAAATTGCAACTGGATCAAAACAGCCAACACAGTAGGTGTAAACCTGCGGACACTGGGCAGCTTTTGGAAATTAATACCTTATACCTTTACACTTCCAAGGGCACAAAATACCATCCACCTGTTGCCTTTTTGGGAGCCAGGCGTTGTAGCCAGTCTTTATGGACCATCGAGTTGGAACATCAATCCTGAATTTTTTAGCCAGGAACTGGAATCTTTGTTCCCCAATCTGAACAGTCCCGAACGCCAATTGCGCTCGTTGGTGAATGTTATGCACCTGATGGGAAAAGCCATTGGTATGGATGTGGTACCCCACACCGACCGTTTTTCAGAAATGACCGTAGCCAACCCAAGCATTTTTGAGTGGCTTCGCCGCGACGGATTGCACATTGTTGACCACCGTGCAGACTTGCACAACAATGTGGAAAAAGAACTTTTCAAACACATCGAGGGCATTGGAAGTGCTACACAGGAACATGGTGTGCCCGATACCGCTTACGAATTGTTTCATACAACTACGGAAGCCCAGCGCCTGCTCATCATGTTTGGGCAGCCACACGATTACGCAGGACGGCTGTCGCGCCGAAAAGCCATGGTGCATCTTTTACATGGCCTGGGATACGAAACCGTTCCGGCCACCATGGGGCCCCCTTACCGGGGCATTGAGGTGGATCCTGATCCGGCCACAAAGGTGGTGGATGAGGACGGGCTCATCTGGCACGACTACCGAATTTCCCGTCCGGAAACATTTTCACGGGTTTTTGGCCCACTCGCACGATACAGACTATACGAAGCCAAAAACGACAACCAACATTGGGAGCTCGATTTTGGCAGGCCAAACGAAGCCGCCTGGCGTTACGTGTGTCATCATTATTACAACGTACAGGCTGAATATGGTTTTGATTTTATGCGTGGCGACATGTCCCACGTACAAATGCGCCCCGACGGGGTTCCTGCCAATCCCGATGAACATTATGATCTGCTGAGGGCTGTAAAAAAGGCAGTTCTGGTCGAAAAACCCTATTTCGGGTATTTTGCAGAAAGCTTTTTAGCGCCTCCCGGAGAAATGGCTTACGGTGATGAATGCGACCACCTGGAAGCATCCATGGCCGATTCAACACTCGGTGATCTGCAATCGGAACCCACGTACACGGAAAAATTCATGCGCTCTTTTGCCCAATACCGCAACTGGCTTGATACCCGTCGGTTTGCCCCCAATTTTACCGTAATGACAGCCGATAAAGACGACCCGCGTTTTGACAATTTTTACCTGGAGGGCAATGAAGTCAGGCATTTTGTTGCACTTTTTCTCAACGACATGCCTTCGTACATGGGCCTTGGTTTTGAATGCCGCGACCCGCACCCGGAGCCTGCTCCCAACGAACATTACACCAAACTGTA
>JADLBE010000358.1 GCA_020847915.1 Saprospiraceae bacterium
GACGTATTGGAAGCTTTTTTTGCAAAAAACAAAATAAAAACGAGTCGCGTAGGCAACAATGTGTGGGCAACCAACAAACATTTTGCCGAAGGCAAACCCACCATTTTGCTTTGCTCGCACCACGATACCGTACGTCCTGCCACGGGATATACCCGAGATCCTTTTGATCCGGAAGTGTACGACGACAAACTGTACGGTTTGGGCAGCAACGACGCCGGCGCAAGTCTGGCCTCCATGGCCGTAACCCTTGGCTGGTTTTATTTCCTCGAATACCTGCCGTTCAACCTCGTTTTTGCCGGTGTTGCCGAAGAAGAAATCAGCGGTTCGGGCGGCGTGGAAAGTCTGCTGCCACATTTGCCAAAAATTGATTGCGCCATCGTAGGCGAACCCACCGGCTGCCGTTTGGCCGTGGCCGAAAAAGGGCTGATGGTACTCGATTGCACCACCGATGGCCGGGCAGGACACGCCGCACGCGAAGAAGGCGACAACGCCCTGTACACCGCCCTCGACGACATCGACTGGCTGCGCAATTTTCAGTTTGAAAAAATGTCGGAATGGCTCGGTCCGGTCAAAATGACCGCCACAAGCATAGAAACGCCCAACAAAGCCCACAATGTGGTGCCCGATCGTTGTCAATTTGTGGTGGACGTGCGCCTCACCGATGCCTATACGCCTGCAGAAGTTTTGGAAACCATCCAACAAAACCTGCGCGCTACAGTAATCGCCCGATCAACACGCCTGCGCGCAACCGCCATCGACACCAGCCATCCACTCGTACAGGCAGGATTAAACCTGGGCGCATCGGCCTACGGGTCGCCCACGCTCAGCGACAAAGCGTTGCTTCAGGTTCCGGCTTTAAAAACCGGTCCGGGCGAAAGTGAGCGCAGCCATACCCCCGACGAATACATAACCTTCGACGAACTGCGCCAGGGCATCGAATGGTACATTGCTTTGATCAACAACGCCTACGCTTTATGAAACTCTGGCAAAAAAACCAGGCGCCCGCCGAAGCGGTGGAGCGTTTTACCAGCGGCCGCGACCGCGATATGGACCATTACCTCGCACCCTTCGACGTTTTGGGTTCACTTGCACACCTCGACATGCTTAAAAAAGTAGGTTTGGTGGAAATGGACGAAGCCATAACCTTAAGCGCCGAGCTCCGGCGCATCCATGCCGATATCCTGGCCGGGCGTTTTGTGCTTGAGCCGGGTGTGGAAGACGTACACTCGCAGGTGGAGCTGCAACTCACCCGTGCCTGCGGCGATGCGGGTAAAAAAATCCACACCGGACGTAGTCGGAACGACCAGGTTTTGACCGACCTGAAGTTGTTTTTTCGGGCCGAAATCATGGCTTTGCTGACCGATGTTGAAGCGTTTGTGCAGCTTTTGCTCGCTCAAAGCGAACGTTACCGCGACGTACGTTTGCCTGGGTACACCCATTTTCAGGTGGCCATGCCTTCGTCTTTTGGTTTGTGGTTCGGGGCGTATGCCGAAAGCCTGACCGAGGATTTGTTTTCCCTGCACGGCGCGTGGCGTTTGGTGAACAAAAATCCGCTGGGGTCGGCGGCAGGATATGGGTCGAGTTTCCCGCTCGATCGCGACCATACCACCCGTTTGCTGGGTTTTGACGCGCCGCACGTGAACAGTGTGGCTGCGCAAATGAGCCGCGGCAAAACCGAACGCGCCGTGGCCCAGGCCATGGGCAATGTGGCGGCCACGTTGGGCAAACTGGCGTCGGACGGCTGTTTGTTCATGTCGCAAAATTTCGGGTTCATCCGTTTCCCCGATGAACTGACGACGGGCAGCAGCATCATGCCGCACAAAAAAAATCCGGACGTGTTTGAACTTGTGCGTGCCAACAGCAACGCTTTGGTCGCTTTGCCCAACGAACTTGCCATGATCGCCACCAATTTGCCGTCGGGCTACCACCGCGATTTCCAGTTGATGAAGGAAAAACTGTTCCCGGCTTTTGGTGTGTTGCGCGATTGCATCGGCATGTTGTCGTTGATGATGTCGGAAATTCAGGTGAATCAAAACATCCTGGACGACGAGCGCTACCGCTACCTTTACACCGTGGAAGAAGTAAACCGCCTGGTCATTTCCGGCATGCCCTTCCGCGAAGCGTACAAACGTGTGGGCGAAGCGGTGGAAAACGGCACGTTTAAAAGTGAAGGCGAATTGCCACACACCCATTTGGGGAGCCTCGGCAATCCCGGAAATGAACGTATTGAAGCGGCGTTGAAAGAAATTGTGGGAATGTTTGGGGTGGAGAAAGTGCGGGAGGCGGAGGCGGCGTTGTTGAAGGTTTAGGAGGGATTTTCCTGAAAAATCGCACCTTCATGTTTTCATTGATTGAAGTTTAAATACACAACCGACAAACTTAAAAGACATGCAAATCGGAATGGTAGGTTTGGGGCGCATGGGCGCCAACATGGTGCGCAGGCTCATCAAGGGTGGACACCAGTGTGTGGTTTACGACCGCTCCCGGGAGGCCGTCGCTACCCTCGAAAAAGAAAACGCAACCGGAGCTTCCACCTTGCAGGAATTTGTCGGTAAACTCCAAAAACCACGTATCGTTTGGTTGATGGTGCCTGCTGCCATTGTGGACAGCAGCATCGAAGAACTTGTGCCGCTGCTCGAAAAAGACGACATCATCATCGACGGTGGCAACTCCTATTACATCGATGACATCCGAAGGGCCAAAGCATTGACAGCAAAAGGTTTACACTACCTGGACGTCGGTACCAGCGGTGGTGTTTGGGGCCTCGAACGCGGTTATTGCATGATGATTGGAGGTGAGAAAAAGGTGGTAGAACACCTCGACCCCATTTTTGCAACGCTTGCACCCGGGAAAGGCGCCCTAACAGAAACGCCTGGCCGTGAAAACATGCCGGGAACCGCCGATCAGGGTTACCTGCATTGCGGACCCAACGGCGCCGGCCACTTTGTAAAAATGGTGCACAACGGCATTGAATACGGTATGATGGCTGCTTTTGCCGAAGGCATGGGCATTCTGAAATCGGCCAACATCGGCAAAAACGACCATGAAATCGATGCCGAAACAACACCGCTTCGCAATCCCGAACACTACCAGTACGACTTCAACCTGGCCGACATCGCCGAGTTGTGGCGCCGCGGCAGCGTGGTGTCGTCGTGGTTGCTCGACCTCACGGCAACGGCGCTGACGGAAGATGCCGGGCTGGATGCCTTTTCAGGCCATGTTTCGGATTCTGGCGAAGGACGGTGGACCATCCAGGCGGCCATCGAGGAAGCTGTTCCGGCGCCTGTATTAACCGCAGCTTTGTATTCCCGTTTTGCATCGCGCGGGGAGGCCGAATTTCAAAACAAACTACTTTCGGCCATGCGGTTTCAGTTTGGAGGCCACCATGAAAAGCCACGTAAATAAACATTTCCCAAATCAGGCCAACGGCAAATAAAAATAAAACCTACTGCCCTCACCAAGTTCGCTTTCCACACCGATGCGGCCGCCCTGTGCTTCTATAAATTCGCGGCTGATGGCCAGTCCGAGCCCCGAACCTGAAGACTTGCTTCCGGGAACCTGAAAATAGCGTTCGAAAACCCGTTCCTGGTATTTCGGGTCGATGCCGGGCCCATGGTCGGATACGGCGAACACCATTTCCAAACCTTCCTGTTTGATGTCGAGGCGCACGCGGCTTTGTTCGGGTGCATGCCTGACGGCGTTGCCAAGCAGGTTGATGAGCACCCAAACGGTTTTTTCGGCATCGGCTTTCACCTCTGGAAGGTCGTCGGAGGCGTGTACTTCCAGCATGAGGTTTTTTTGTCCGGCTTGTGTGTGGACTGCATCGATGGCCCGGTCGATCATGTTCCGGGGATCCGACGGTTTGATGGTGAGTTGGATGTTGCCGGTTTCGGCCTGCGACATGTTGAGCAGTTCGCCGGTAATTTTTAACAGCCTGGAAGCGTCATCGCCAATGCTGTGCACGAGTTGGAATTGCTCCTCATTCAACACGCCGGTTTGTTTGTTTTCCAGCAATTGCAAACTCATTTTGATGGAGGCAATGGGTGTTTTTAACTCGTGTGAGATGGTGGCGATGAAATGTGTTTTGGCAAAATCAAGTTCTTTAAACGGTGTGATGTTGCGCAACAGCACCACTTGTCCGAGCGGGCGCAGGTGCAATTCGCCGGGAGGTTTTCCGGTAATGTCGAGCACTTCTTTTTCAAAATAACCTTCTTTGCCGTTAACAACAATGCGCAATGGATCATCGCCGGGTTGGTTGTCCGATTGAATCAATGTCCTCAGCAAATCGTTTTTTGAAGCCGCGTCTTCTGCAGCATGGCCGATAAGTTGTTTTCTGGAGGCATTGAGCAGTTTTAAGGCTTCCTGGTTCACAAATGCGATGTTGCGTGCTTCGTCGAGTCCGATAACCGGATCGTGCATGTTTTCGATAAGCGTGTCGATGCGTGCTTTTTCCACCAGCAGTTGCGCCAAACTCGAGCCTTCGTATTCTTCGAGTTTTTTGGCCATGGTGTTGAAGGCATCAGCAAGGTCGGCAAATTCGCTGCCGGCTTTGAACTGTACCCGTTGGTGGTAATTTTTGGCTGCAATCAATTGAATTTTTTCCGTGAGTTCCTTTACCTGGTTGGCGATGCTGCCGGGCAAATTGATGAGCAGGACAAACGCAAGCAAAAAACACAAAGCGCCGGTAGCCGCAATCCAAAAAGCCGCATTGTCGGCAGTTCGGTCCGCCCGCTGGCTTTTTTGTACGATGGCATGCATGTTTTTTTCCATGAGGCCATACAAATCGGCGCGCAACAAATGGTAGTTGGCCGAATCGAGTTTGCCGGCAGCAAGTTGTCTGAATTTCAGTGCAAGTGCCTCTGTCAGTTCGAGTTCACCTTTTTCGGTGATGTTGGCCTGTTGTTTTTTTAAATTTTCTTCAAAAAACAACAAACCTGCCTGCCTGTTGATCGCCATGCTGTCGAGTGCCAGCAACATGTTGCTCGAATAATCCAGGGTCTGGTAATTGTCCTTGAGGATGTTTTTGGTATCGGTCGACAAAACATTGACGAAATACGTACTCACCACGGTGAGCAGTACCACGAGAACGAACAAAAGGCCGACGCCGAGGCTGAGTTTGGTTTTTGTACGCATCAGGAGAGGATGACCAGGTCGATGTCTGTGGTCGACAGTTTGTTGAGCAGTTCGTTGAATACGCTTGTAAAAAGGATGATCCGCATCAGGTTAAAATGGGGTTTGCCCATACAAATGGTGGTAATGCCGCGGTTTTCAGCCTCCGTCATGATGGCGCGTGCGACATGGTTGTGTTGTACCCGGACTACTTCCGCGCCCAATTCGGTGGCCAGCTTGAAATTGTTGATGAGGTGCCGTTGTTTGTCGAGGGCGATCCTGTCGGGCGCCTCAGCGGGCGTTTGTATGTACAACACCCACCATTTGCTGTTGTAATAACTGGCCAACCGTGCGGTTTTGCGGATCACATTGCGCGCGGTTCGTTCGTTGGTGCTGATGCAGGCCAGAAATTTTTCATGGCGGAAACCGGTGCCTTTTGGCAACTCTGTTTCTACTTTGCGCTCTACCTGGGTCGCCACTTCCTTCAGGGCAAGTTCGCGCAGCTGGAGGATGTTTTGTCCGGTAAAAAAGTTGTTAAGTGCCGTCGCTATTTTTTCCGGAGGGTAAATTTTCCCTTCGCGCAAACGGGCGATGAGTTCATCGGAGGTCAGGTCGATGTTCACGACTTCATCGGCCATCGCCAACACTTTGTCGGGCACCCGTTCCTGTACTTCAATGCCCGTTATGTTCAACACATCGCGGTTGAGGCTTTCCAGGTGCTGGATGTTGACGGCGCTGATGACGCTGATGCCGGCGTCCAAAATTTCCAAAACATCCTGCCAGCGTTTCTGGTTTTTTCCACCTTCCACGTTGGTGTGCGCCAGCTCGTCCACAATCACCACTTCCGGACGCGCTCTTATGACGGCTTGCACATCCATTTCTTCCAGCTCACGTCCTTTGTAAAACACCTTTTTTCGCGGTATCACAGGAAGACCTTCCACAAGTTGGGCCGTTTCGGCCCTGTTGTGTGTTTCCACGTAGGCAATACGAACGTCGACACCAAGGCGGTGCATGGTGTGGGCCTCCTGCAGCATACGGTAGGTTTTGCCCACACCCGCACTCATGCCGATGTAAATTTTGAACTTTCCACGTTTCGACTTTTTCAGAAGGTCGAGGAAACGCTGCACGTTTTGTTGCTTTTCAGCGTCCATATTGCTTTGGTTCTACCGTTCAGAATGTGGTTAAATCATAAAAAATCCATCCTGCAAATCCTGTCCATCAATGAATCCTGATTTAAAAAGCAATGTTGACGGAGGTTGTGATCACGGCGTTTTGTTTCGAAAGGTCTTCGCCGTCGATGAATTCATCGTTGTCGCTTTGCAACATTTTGCCTTCCAAACGCACCATAACATTGTACGCTGGCAGGTAATCCACGTTCAGCGAATAACCGAAAGTCTGGAACCCGTTTTCGCTGTTGCTGCCAATGATGACGCCGTTTTCGTCGTTGTAATATTCTACCCGGGCTCCCCAGCGCCAATGTTCGGAGGCTGTGTAACGGCCCACGATGATGGGTGTATACCACATGTCCGTACCTTCTTCACCACCTGCTTTTTCCTGTACACCAACGTCGAAACCGGCGGTTAAGCCCCAGGCGTCGTTGATTTGGAAAACACCGTAGAGGTTGTTGAAATAACGCCAGCGTTCTTCGTTTTCCGGAAAGTCATTGCCCACAAACGTGCTCCAATTCAGCGTTGTTTTTGCGTTGGGTTTGAACGTGAGCTGGGTGCCGAAAGCGGGCGACTGGTTGCCGTCGGGCCTGCGGATGCGTTGCCAGCCGTTGAGGTACATTGCTGTAACGTACCATTGTTCATCGTCCGATGTAAAGCCAATTTTCGCCCCGGTTTCGTAGTACGGCGAGTTATCGGCCATCATGCTGCGCGTGAGGTTCCAGCAGTCGCGCCCCACGGCACTTTCAAACCCGATGTGTGAAGGCATGATGCCCGCATCGAACCACAAGTTGTGGTTTCTGCTGATTTTGAAACCCGCATTGGCTTCATACACGTGTTGCATCACATTCGACTCAGCGGCAAGGTTGGCTTCGGCATAAGTACCGGCCATGAGGGCCAGGTTGCCGCGAACACGGGTGTTTTGGTAAGTGGCTTTGATAAAACCGATGTTGACGTTTACTTCGTTGTGCCGGTTGAAACTGTACACAAACGGCGGCCGGGTATGGTCGGTCGGTCGGTTAAAATCGTAGGCGTAATACGTTTCGACGTAGCCGGAAAAAGTTCTCAACGGCGCGGAGTCTTCCTGCGCACGAAGGTTTGTCAGAAAAAATGATGCAAAAACGAGGGAAATTAAGAGGAGTTTCATGGTTTTAATGAACTTGGTTCAACGCAAGGTTGAGTTTTAAAACGTTGACTTTTGCGGGACCAAAAAGTCCCAGCAAAGGTTGTTCGGTGTGTTTTGCCACCAAATCTGACACTTTTTTTTCATCCAGTCCCCGCACTTTTGCAACACGCCTTACCTGAATTTGTGCAGACTGCGGCGAGATGTCCGGATCAAGTCCGCTGCCGGATGCCGTTACCAAATCAGCGGGAATGTCTTCGCGGTTCAGGTAAGGGTGTTTTTGAAGCACCAGGGCAATCCGTTCTTCCACAGTTTTTAAAAAGTCCGGGTTGTTGGGCCCTTTGTTGGAGCCGCTGGAAGCGGCAGCGTTGTACGTTGTAGCCGAGGGCCTCGACCAAAAAAGCGAATCGTTGTTGAAGGTTTGTCCGACGTTTTCAAAACCTACCGTACGCCCCTGGTAAACCACCGTTTTACCCCGGCCGGCATGGGGCGCCGCCTGTGCGATGGACCACACCACAAGCGGGTACATCAGGGAAAAAAACAAAAGCGACAGTATGGTGAGCCTGATGGCTGATAATGCGATTTTCATAACGTAAAATATTGATTTAAAAGAAATTGCCAACGATAAGGTCGATCAGCTTGATGCCGATGAAAGGCACTGCGATGCCGCCAAAACCGTAGATGAACAAATTGCGCCTCAGGATGGCCGATGCGCCGATGGGTTTGTACGCGACGCCGCGTAATGCCAATGGAATAAGCATCGGGATGATGATGGCATTAAAAATGACGGCCGATAAAATGGCGCTTTCCGAGCTGTGCAGGCGCATCAAATTGAGGCCCTGAAGGCCCGGAATGGCGGCGATGAACAAGGCAGGAACGATGGCGAAATATTTGGCCACGTCGTTGGCGATGGAAAACGTGGTGAGGGTACCACGTGTCATCAGCAGTTGTTTGCCAATTTCCACGATCTCAATAAGTTTGGTGGGATCGTTGTCGAGGTCCACCATGTTGCCCGCCTCTTTGGCTGCCTGGGTGCCGCTGTTCATGGCCACACCCACGTCGGCCTGGGCGAGTGCGGGTGCGTCGTTGGTGCCGTCGCCCATCATGGCCACCAGTTTGCCCTCCTCCTGTTCGCGGCGTATGTAAGCGAGTTTGTCTTCCGGTTTGGCTTCGGCGATGTAATCGTCGACACCCGCTTTTTCGGCGATGAAACGCGCGGTAAGCGGATTGTCGCCGGTGACCATCACGGTTTTTACACCCATTTTGCGCAAGCGGTCGAAACGTTCGCGGATGGCCGGTTTGATGATGTCCTGCAATTCGATGACGCCTGCCACTTTTTGGTTGACACTTACCACGAGTGGTGTGCCGCCCATAGCTGCAATTTCGTTTACCTTGTTTTTTACAACATCAGGATACGGGTTGCCGGCGATTTCCACCAAAGCCCGAATGGCATCGGAAGCGCCTTTGCGAATGTCGGTGCTGTCGGCCAATACCACGCCGCTGCTGCGTGTTTCGGCGCTGAAACGTATAAGTTTGGCGCCTTCAATGCTCAAATGCCGCACCACGTCGGTACCTGCAAGTTCCACGATGCTTTTGCCTTCGGGCGTTTCGTCGGCCAGGGAACCAAGCGCGCAAAAACGCACAAAGACATCTTTTGCGGTTTCCGGCGCCGGGTAAAAATGCGTTGCCTTGCGGTTGCCGAGGGTGATGGTGCCTGTTTTATCGAGCAACAACACGTCTATGTCGCCGGCCGTTTCCACAGCTTTACCCGATTTGGTAATCACGTTTGCGCGCAAAGCGCGGTCCATGCCCGCGATGCCGATGGCTGAAAGCAATCCGCCGATGGTGGTTGGAATGAGGCAAACAAACAAGGCGATCAGGGCGCCGATGGTAAGCGGCGTTTGGGCGTAATCGGCAAAGGGTTTCAGGGTAAAAGTGACCAAAACAAAAATGATGGTGAATGCCGCCAAAAGGATGGTCAGGGCGATTTCGTTGGGCGTTTTTTGCCGCGAGGCGCCTTCCACGAGAGCGATCATTTTGTCGAGAAACGATTCGCCGGGCTGCGCGCTCACCATGGCCACGATGCGGTCGGAAAGCACCCTTGTACCACCGGTGATGCTGCTTTTATCGCCGCCGGCTTCCCGGATCACCGGCGCCGACTCGCCGGTGATGGCCGACTCGTCGATGCTCGCCATGCCTTCGATGATTTCTGCATCGGCAGGAATGAGGTCGCCTGCTTCGCAAACAAACACATCGCCTTTGAGCAAAACGGCCGAGGACACCTGGCGTATTTCACCGTCGGGTTTAAGTTGCCGAGCTGGTGTTTCTTCACGTGTTTTGCGCAGCGATTCCGCTTGTGCTCTGCCGCGTGCCTCGGCAAGTGCTTCGGCAAAATTGGCGAACAAAAGGGTGAAAAACAACAGCAAAAACAGGATGAAATTGTAAATGAAACTGCCCTGGGATGTGTCGCCGGCAAGGATGCCAATACATACCACAAACATGATGATCGTACCAATTTCGACGGTGAACATCACCGGGTTGCGGTACATGACGCGCGGATTGAGTTTGACAAAAGCTTCGCTTATGGCCGCACGCACCAGCGAGGGCTCGAACAAAGCATTTGAAGTTTTATGTTGTGACATGATGTCTGTTCTATTTGAATTTATATCCAACAAAATTGGTTTGTAGAAAAGCTTGATTGTAAATCCTTAAAAAAAATCAAGCTAATCCATCCTGAAAATTCTGAAAATCAACCTAATCCTGATTAAAAACTGAAATGTTCGGCAAGGGGGCCCAA
>JADLBE010000359.1 GCA_020847915.1 Saprospiraceae bacterium
CAGTTTTTGGAGAAATACCTCAAAAACGGCACGCCTCGGTAAAAGCCTCCGTACAAAATCCTGAAAATCCTAGAAATCATATCCTGTTTAATCCTTAAATCCTGTAAATCCTGATCAAAAACTGCCCCGCCAGCTCACATACGGCAACAACGGCAAACCGTTGATTTTTTGCTCCAGCATCAAATCGCCGTCGGGTGAGGTGTAATACGTGTAATACCGGTTGGACTGGTTGTACACGTTGTACACACCCGCGCTGATTTGCTGGCTCCATTTTTTCGATTGCCATTCCCATGCAGCACCGACATCCAAACGGTGCTGCACGGGCTGGCGCTGGTCGCCGTAACCCAGGCGAATGGCCTGTACGCCTGCCGTTTGCAGGTCGATCAGTCGGGCATTTTCCAGACTGATGAAAAGGGTCGATATGGCGTCGCCCGACGCAAACTGACCGTTGGCCGAAAGCGAAAAGTGTTTGCCGATGCGGTGGATGACGGCCATTTTTACGTGATGACGCCTGTCGAAACGCGCAGCAAACCATTGCCCGTTGTTCAGGTCGTCGAACTGGCGGTCCGAACGCGCCAGGGTGTAGGAAAGCCATCCGGTTGTGCGGCCCGTCGTTTTTTCCAGCATACATTCCAAACCCATCGAGCGACCGCGACCGAGCGAAACTTCGTTTTCCCATTGCCGGTAGCCGTCTACGTAATCCACTACAGGTTCCTCCCAAACGACGGTGTCCTTTACCGTGAACCATTCCGCATTGTACTCCTCGATGTTGGCCATGGCTTTGTAATACAGCTCGGCGCGCGCGGTCCAGCCCGGCCAGGTTTTGGCCATTCCCACCGACGATTGCCAGGTTTTTTGCGGCGGCAGGGCCGGATTGGCGAGCAGCCAAAGGTCGGCCGTGGTTTCCAATACGTTTGGCGACACGGTACGAAGTACCTGCGCCATGATGCCTGTGGAAAACGAGGCTGTCAGGCCGTTGTTCCAGTTTTTTTCCAAACTCAACCGTGGTTGGGGCAAAAAGAAGGTTTTTCCGCGGCTCGAATACAGTTCGGCACGCAAACCACCGCGCACGCGAACGTCGGGCCTCGGCATCCATTCCGCTTCGCCGTAGGTGGAAACAGACAACCCTTTTTCCTGCAGCACCACATCGCCGACAATCGGGTTGCCCAAAGAATCGAACCCGATCCAGGGTTCCGGGCGCATGCTGTTGTCGCCGGAATAATAAAAAGGTAAAACCTGCATCCAGGAGACCTGAACACCGGTGCGCAGGGTAAGCCGGTCGTTTTTAAACCAGTCGGCGTCGCTTTTAACCGAAACATCCTGCAATTGCGACTGGCTCAATTCGGCGAAAGACAATCCGTTGAGTTCGGGATACGTATCGGAGGACAAAAAAGTGGTGGAATTGGATTTCAGGTTGAAACGGCTGGCCGTAAAGGTGGTGTTGACGAATGCATTGTCCGACAACAGGAAATTCCAACGCAACGAAGCAAAGCGGTTTTTCAGGTCGTAGTTTGTTTCCGTCCTGTACTGGAAATAATATTCCTGTCCCGGCCATTCGCCACCGATGGAGCTGTCGCGGTAAACGGAAACCCTTTCGTCGGACAACCGGTCGCGTCCCTGGTACAAACTCAGGTAAACCCGGTTGCGCGTGTTGAACACCCAGTTGGTTTTTAAATTGATGTCGGAGAAAAAATAGCTGGTGGTCAACTTTTCGGCCGTTTGTTCGTATTTTTTTCTTGTAAAATGGTCCAAAACGGGTCCTGCCAACGAACGCCGGAACGAAAGCAGAAATGAACCTTTGTCTTTCACAATCGGGCCTTCGACGGCCAACCGCGCAGCCATCCAGCTCAAAGAAGCCGAGGCTGAAAACTGCTGCAGGTTGCCTTCCCGTGTGCGCACATCAAGCGCCGACGAGGCACGGCCACCCAGGCGTACGGGTGCGTCGCCTTTCCACAACCGTGCCGAACGCACGATGTCGGGATTGAACACGGAGAACAACCCGAGGCCGTGGCTCGGATTGAACACCACGGCATCGTCGATAAGCACCAGGTTTTGGTCGGGGTCGCCGCCGCGTATGCTCCAGCCCCCGAGTCCGTCGATGCTCGATTCCACGCCCGGCAGCAAAGCGGCAGAACGCATGAGGTCTGTTTCGCCGCCCAGGGCAGGCATCCGGTGGATGGGCAGGTTGGCGAGGTTGTCTTCCATTTTGGAAAAAAACGGTTTCATGCGGACTTCCGACGAGTCGCCGGAAACCGTGAGTTCGGGCAAAAACGGCGCAACGGGTTGCAACGGCATCACGATCCGGTTTTCACGCCCGGCTTCCACTTTCAACTGCGTTAGCTGGAAACCAAACATGGAAACCAGCAATACGGCGGGTTTACCGGCGGGTACGCGCAGACTGAAAAATCCGTAGTTGTTGGTGGTTACCGAACGGCCGCTTACCTGTTCGTACACAAAAGCGCCTACCAGCCTTTCACCGCTGGTGGCATCTTCCACAAAACCCGACAAAGTTTGGTCGGGCGGTTGTTTTTTAAACAACAAAACCTGTTCACCTTCCAGTTTCCAGCCCACATCCACGCCTTCAAGGATGCCGTGAAGGATGCCGGCAAGTTTTTCCTGCCGGAAATGTTTGCCTACGGTTGTTTTGTTTCCTCCAAACAATTGCTCGTTGAAACCGATCACCACGCCCGAAGCGCTGCTCAGTTCGAGCAGCGCTTCGGAGCGGGAAAGCCGGGTGGCGTCGAGGTTGTAGGATTGCGTCCATGCCGCCGTTTGGGCGTCGGCATAACCGGCACAGCAACAAACCAACAAGGCATTTAAAAGCAACGGTTGTACAAACGCACGCATTCCATTCGGTTTATTGTTGTGAACATTGTCCGCCGCGCAAACGCACCACACCTGCCTCCGAGGTATCGGCTTTCAATCCGAACACCGATTCCAGATTGGCCAAAACCGCATCGAGATCGGCTTTGGGGAAGTGGGCTGTGTAGCGGCAGTTGGCCATGGCCCCGTCTTCCAGCCTGATTTGACGACCAAACCTGTCGCTGAGTTGCAAAACAAGGGCGCCAAGTTGGACGTCGCGGAAGGTCAATCCCGGTTTCCGCCACTCGGCGACAGCATCGGTGTTTGTTTCCGACACTTCCATGGAGCCCATTTCGATCGATACATCGGCTTTTTCTCCGGCGGTCAATTCAGCTTTTTTGCCCATGCCTTCCACCCGTACGCGCCCTTCACGCACCGTCACGGTGTTGTACGCCTGGCCCTCGTAGGCGTCTACATTAAAAGCCGTGCCCAGCACCGTGGTGGTTACGCCCGGGGCTTCCACGATGAACGATTTGCCCGTGTTTTTTTGCACTTCAAAATAAGCTTCACCGGTAAGACGTACGCGGCGTTCCCGGAAGTTGGTAAACCCGTCGCGGTATTCGAGTTTGGAATGGTGGTTGAGCCAAACGACGGTGCCGTCGGGCAGGTCCACGCGGCGGTCGTTTTCCACGGCGGTGGCCACCTGCAGCCACGTCGCTTCCGGTTCGGCGTCCGGGCGCAACATCCAAACGGCGCACACCAGGATGGCGAAAATGCCTGCCGCTGCCCACATCCAGCGGCGCGGATTGCGGTGCACCACGGTGAGGGTGGGTGCTTCGTCGGCGTGCAGGCGTTTTTTAAACGCTGCGAGTTCGGCGGGTACGTTCACTTCGGGCACCAGAGGAGCGGTGGCATCGAGCAATGCCCCGATGTCGGCGGCCGTGGCGCGGTTTTGCTCCGAAGCCTGCAGCCAGGACTCGAGTTGCCGTTGTTCGTCGGGCGTTAACCCTTCGCGGCGTTTTTTATCGATGAGGAAAAAATAGGCTTCGGTATTCATGATGTTGAGACAATTGCGTGCGTCCTGGAATTAAGATGTTTTGAAACGGCGGTTACCCCCAATGCGAAGCGATTTTTTTACCAAAAAGGTGTCGTCGCGGCAGTAAGTAAAACGGAAAGCCATGGACTCAAAACTTCGCGCAGTGTTTTCAGGGCTTTGCCGATCTGGTTTTCCACCGTTTTTGGACTCAGATCGAGGTGTTCGGCAATTTCGCGGTAACTCATTTCCTCCAGCCGGCTCATGCGGAAAATCAGGGCGCATTGTTCGGGAAGCCGGTTGATGGCTTCGTGGATGAGCGATTCCATACTTTCCGATTCCAGGTGTTGAAGGGCCGAAGCGGCGGTATCGGGCAGGGTTGTGTGTTCTTCGGGTTGTGTAAAACCTTTTTGCCGGCGGCGAAGGGCAAGGCATTCGTTCACGATGGAGCGTTGCAGGTAACCCTTGAGGGTGGATTTGATTTCCAACGTTTCCCTTTTTTGCCAAAAACGAAAAAAAACTTCCTGCACACAGTCTTTGGCGGCGTCGGTTTCCTGCAGCATCGTGTAGGCGATCCGGAAAAGGTACGGGTACCAGGTGTTGAACAACTGGTCGAGCGCGGATTCTTCGCCGGCTTTTAGTCTTTCGAGGAGTTGGTTTTCATTCATGTGAGTTCGATGTTGAAAATCACCACATTAGTCACATGAGGTAGCCACCTTAGACACATAAGAAGCCAACCCTAATGTGCCTCATGTGGCTACCTCATGTGACTAATGTGGTGATTTGTTTCACTAAACGTTGGTCGCTTGCCTTTGAATATTTCTTAATCGTTGGTTTGTCTGAAACCATCCAATTCCACAGACACTGAAAAAAAAATTAAGGTTGCGATGGGGGTGGTGCGTGCGAGGAAACATCTAAGTCCCGAAACACAAACAGACTTAGCCATGAAAACAATTTTCTTTTCCCAACACAAAAACACTTTTGCAACCATGTTTACAAAAACCATCTACGTTTTGCTTTTGGCGCTCGGGCTTTCCACCGGCGCCATGGCCCAGGGCGGCAATCCTTGTTTGCCCGACCTCGTTGATCAAATCCAGGCCGAACTCATCGATC
>JADLBE010000360.1 GCA_020847915.1 Saprospiraceae bacterium
GTACGGTCGCGGCGTTCCAAACGGGTAGGCGCTGTACCTTCGGTTACTTCGGCAAATTGTTTGAGGTACACGGTGTTGCCCACCGGGTTTACAAACGACACGTTCCGGATGTCCTCGGCACTGCGCCGGTCGAACGCATCAAGTGCGATTCGGATGGGATATTCGGATTCTCCATCGCGGTATCTGGCATCGGTGTTGCCGCTGAAAGCCGTTTGTAAGGTAAGGCCTACCTGGGCCATGGCGAGTCCGTTATCTGCCATGCGCTGACGGTTTACTTCCACTTTTACTTCCGGATTGCCACTTTCCACGGTAGCCGCTATTTCCACACAGCCTGGAACCGCAGCCATTTCTTTTTTCACCGTTTCGGCAAGGATGAGCAAACTGTCGAGGTCCGGACCGTTGAGCTGCACCTCAATAGGCACGGTCGTAAGGCCCATCATGTCGATGTTCGAGGTGCTCACCCTGGCGCCGGCGATGATTTCTTCGAGCTGGACCTTGGTTTGCCGCGCAAAAATCTTGGTGGAAACCGTTCTTGGTTTGCCGAATGGCGTTAAAAAAACCTGGATTTCAGCAATGTTTGGTGAGTTAACGCCGTAGGACTTGTTGTTGGTGCCTATGATGGAAAAAGTGCGCACCACGTCGGGCTGTTTGCGCAACCAGGCGTCCACTTCTTTGGCCACAGCGTTGGTTTGGGCCAGGGAGGCATCTTTGGGCAGGGAAATGTTGATCAAAAATTCTCCCCGTTCACCCGCTTCCAAAAAAGCACTGCCGATAAACCCGGCTTTCAAAAGCCATACGCTTCCTATCAACAAAATAACAGCCGAAAGGATGGTGATGGTCCTCGAAACTCCGGTGCGCAATGCCGTACCCAGTACGCGTACAAAGCCGTCGGAAATCCAATCGAGGAAAGCTTCAAAACGCATGATGAATTTTCCCCAAAGGGTTTTCCCTTCAAACACGTGCAACTTGCCTATGCGTGAGGTAAGCCAGGGCACCAGGGTAAAGGAAACGAGCAGCGACATGAGCGTGGACGTAAGCACCGTCATGCAAAACTGCCGCAGCAAATTGGGCACAAGCCCCACGGTGAATACAATGGGCAGGAACACCACCACGTCCACCAGCGTGATGCTGATGGCCGTAAAACCGATTTCGATACGGCCGTCGTAACTGGCTTGTACCTTGTCCTTGCCCATCTCGAGGTGTCGGTAAATGTTCTCGATCACCACAATGGCATCGTCGACAAGGATGCCGATGGCCAGCGACAAACCGAGCAGCGACAACATGTTGAGCGAGTAGCCAAACGCGGCCATCATCACAAAAGTGCTCACGATCGACACGGGAATGGTGACCAAAACAATGGCTGCGTTGCGCAAGCTGTGCAAAAACAGCAGCATCACCAGCGATACAAGTACGATGGCAATGAAAAGATCGTCGATAACCGCGTCGGTGGCTTTTTTGGTAAAAGTGCTGGAGTTGGCCACCACGTCGAAACGCAGGTTGATGTCTTTGTAATTGGTTTCGAGCGCAGTCAACTGGGCGAGCACGGCATCCGCCATTTCCACGGCATTGGCGTCGCCCTGTTTGCGCACAAAAATGCCCACCGCCGGCTGTCCGTCGGTGCGGACAATAAGCTCCGGATCTTTCGAAGCGTCCTGCACTTCGGCGATGTCTTTGAGGTAAATGGACGAAAAGTATTTGCTTTTGCCCACCACAAGGTTGCGGATGTCGTCGAGGTCGGAAAACTTACCCGCCAAACGGATGCGCAACTGCCCCTCTTCGCCGCTCACTTTACCGGTTGGGAAGTCGAGGTTGGCTGTTTGTACCGCCTGGGTTACCTGGAGCAGGGACAGTCCGTATTGTTCCAGTCGCTGACTGCTGATGTTGATTTTGATTTCGCGTTCTTCGCCGCCGAGGATGTTCACCTGGGCCACACCTTTCACCTGAGAAATGGCCGGCAACACGCGGGTTTTCACCAGATCGTTGAATTGGGTACCCGTCATGTCGGCCGCTACGGCGAGGCGCAGGATGGGCAGCTCGTCGAATGCGAATTTGTTGATCACTGGCGTACGCACCTCTTTGGGCAGATTGGCCTGGATCTGGTTCACCTTGCGCTGCATTTCCTGCACCGCCTTGTCGATGTCGGCCGTTTGGTCGAGCTCAATGATGATGAACGACGAGTTTTCCTGCGACGCAACCTGCATTTGATCGATGCCTTCGAGCGACGACAGGGCGTCTTCAATCGGCTTGCTCACCGCATTTTCCACTTCCGAAGGCGAGGCGCCGGGGTAAATGGTGATGATGGTAACGATGGACGGGCTGAACTTCGGCACCAGCTCGATGGGCAGGCGGAAGTAACTGGCTACTCCCATGAAGGTCAGCACGGCAAACATCACAATGATCAGTGAAGGGCGGCGTATGGATATTTCGGTTAGATTCACGAGGGAGTGGTTGGCTGGTAAAGTGGGGGGTAAAGATAGAGAGGAAAGGCGTTAAATTTGTGCCGGTTGACTTGTTCGGCCTGATGAAGGAAGAAATCATCGGGTGTCAAAAGGTCATCTAATATTTCGAATCGCTCTAAATGTACACCCAATTTATAAGAATCTCTGTCTTTATACATGCCGGTTAACAAACCCACCACTCCCCTAACCCCCGACGAAGCGCTCGCCAAACTCGAGCAGTTCTGCGTTTACCGCGAAAGAACGCCCCGGGAGGTACGCGACAAAATGCGCGAATTGGGTGTGACTGGTGAAACGGGGGAACAAATTTTCGGACTGCTGCACGATGAGGGTTTTTTCAACGAAGAACGTTTTGCCCGTGCTTTTGCCGGCGGCAAATTCCGGATCAACCAATGGGGGCGTGTGCGTATCCGACTGGAACTGCAAAAACGCCAAATAGCGCCACACCTCATCGAAATCGCCATGGAAGAGGAAATCGAACAAGAAAGTTACGAAGCTTTGCTCTCCAAACTGCTGGCGCAAAAAAGGGTAGAACTGGAAAAAAAAGGCGATGCCCAGGCACGCATTAAAACCGCGGCTTCCCTGGTGCGGGCAGGTTTTGAAACAGAACTCGTTTTCCGATTGCTGAAATAACAGCACCGACAAACAGTAGTTTATTTTCGACGAACAACATGGTTTGGAAACCTGACTTTTGAAAAAATCTGGTGAGTTCGCCCCTGTTTTTGATGGTTATTTTTCGGAACTTTATATTCTCAATTTAAAATTCCGTGTTTTATGGCAAAAGAGAAAATTACACTCGAGGATCTCAAAATGGAAAGTTTTGTAACGGCGCTGGAGTCCGATCAAATGCACCAAATCAAAGGCGGCATTTACATCATTCGCGGACGCCGTTTTACGTACCGCACCCGTTGGACCGCAGTGGACACGCGCTCGGATACTGCCGAAGCCGCATTCACCCCCGGTCAGAAGTAATGGTGCGCTGCCATTTGCGGCGCACTTCAACGGCAAAAGTGCTTCCCTGTATTTTGGCGTCCAGCCAGGCGCCGAAATCGAATGTTTGCAAAAGGGCCCGCGTTTCAGGTGTTTGTGAAAGCTCCTGAAGGGCAACGCGCATTTTTTCAAAAACGGCGCGTTGCTCGCGCGCGCCCGATTGCCGCATGATTTCCGACATGCATTGTATAAACCGCCGCTCCAGATCGAAGAGGCGGTTTTTCTTTTGTAAAAAACGGGTTGCCGACCGCATCAGCGATTCCAGCAATATCCAGTTGCCCATTTCAAAATGGATGATGAGCGACAGGATGCGCGCCACACTTTGCAAATCCTCGCGCTCCACCGTGCGTGGCTGTCCAAGCCATTGGTTCAAATAGTCCAACGCCCCGTTGAAATCGTCGCAACCGAAACAGATGCAGGCGTATTGGAAGAAAAAACTCGCCGTCTCGTAGTCGTGCGGATCGAAGTGCAGGGCTTCGTCCTGGCACCGGTCCATTTCCCGCCTCGCCTCCTGAAAATCGCCCGTAAACGTATTCAAAGCGAACGAATTGGTGTAATACTGCCGGTGTATTTTGCGGCGGTCATCTTCGGTTATTGGCTTTAGCGAGCGTAATTTGTCCAGGCAAACACGTACTTCGTCGTAGCGCTGCAACAATCCGCACGACAAAATCAGGTTGCTCAACGCGGCGATGTAATCGGAGATGTTTTCCTTTAAAAAATGCGGTTGTGACTCAATGAGGGAGATAAGGTTTTGTCCGCTCAGGTAAAACTGCTCGTAATCGAGTGCCGTGTAGTGGTACAGGTTGAGGGTGCGGTAATACAACACACGGGCCTTGTGGGACAAAGCTTTGTCGGGGTCCGAAAATACTTCCCGATTGACGAGTGTTTGCAGTCGTGCGAGACGGTCGTCGCCCCGGTACTGCGCTTCGCGTTTGATGGTGGTGTACACCTGGAAAAATGCCTGCCGGTAAGCGCTCAGGTTTTGCAATTGCCCAAGCGTTCGGTTTTCTTCAAATTCAAGTTTTTCAAGCTGACGGTGCAAAAAATCGA
>JADLBE010000361.1 GCA_020847915.1 Saprospiraceae bacterium
CTTCATCGAAATCCTGTACACCCACGCTGATGCGGCGAAACCGCAGGTCGTAAAGCGTTTTGAGGTGTTCGGGCGTGGTGCTCCAGGGGTGCGCCTCGAAGCTGAAATCGGCGCCGAGTGGCAGCTCCACATCGGCCAGGATAGGTTCGATGAGGGCACGAAGGTTGTCCGGGCTAAAAAACGTGGGTGTGCCGCCGCCCAGGTGCAGCTCGCGCAACACCGGCCTGAAAGGCATTTCTTTTACATACATTTTCCATTCCCGCAGCACCGTTTGGATGTACGGATTTTCCACCGCGTGGTTTTTGGTGATGTGTTTGTTGCAGCCGCAGTAGGTACAGAGGCTTTCGCAAAACGGCAGGTGGATGTAGAGACTGATCTCACGGTCAATGCGCATGGCATTGTCGACTTTATCGAGCCAGATTTCGGGGTCCGGGTGATCAGCAGTCCAATAAGGAACAGAAGGATAACTCGTATACCGAGGCGCGGCAACATCGTATTTTTGAAGCAAGGAAGGGTTCATGACAACCGGGATTTTAAGAAAAAGAGCCCATTTCGACAAAATTAGGCCAAAATGGGTTGCACAAAGTTGGGGCATCGGGCATGGTTGCAGGATGAGCGCGGGCAGTGGGTGGGATGATACCTGTCAATGATGGATCAGGATTTTAAGACTTACGAGGCATTAGAACAAAGGAACCTATGCCTTGCACGGGTTGTTATTTCACCATAACTTGCCACTTATGGAACAGTTACTCGCTAAAATAGACAGGCTTAAAGCTGAGCTTCACGCTCTTTCACCCATGAAAGAGGAAGACCAGAAAAGGCTCGATAAAAAGATCAGGTTGGAGTTTAACTACAATTCCAACCACCTGGAAGGCAATACGCTTACCTATGGTGAAACAGAGCTTTTGCTCCTTTTCGACCAAACTAAAGACGGGCATACCCACCGTGAAAATGAAGAAATGAAAGCACATGATGTTGCTTTTCAGCTTGTCAGGCAGTGGGCACATGATCCCCATCCCTTAACGGAAGCAGACATCAAGCAACTGAATCAAATCATGTTGGTTCGTCCCTATTGGAAAGATGCTGTTACGCCCGACGGTCAACCAACCCGCCGATTGATAACCGTAGGTGAATACAAAAAGCAACCCAACTCCGTCCGTTTGGAAAATGGAGAAATTTTTGAATATACATCACCAACGGACACACCTATTCAGATGGGTGAACTTTTGGAATGGTTTAAAAATGAATGGCAAAAAGGCGAAACCCACCCACTTCTTATAGCTGCGCTTTTTCATTACCGTTTTGTACGTATTCACCCGTTTGATGATGGCAATGGCCGAATCTCACGTTTGTTGATGAACTATGTCTTGGAACACCACGGTTTTCCACCCGTAATCATCAAATCAACGGATAAAAAAAACTACCTGAGAGCACTTAATCGTGCGGATGCTGGTGAAATCGAAGCTTTTGTACAATACATCGGTGAGCAATTGGTATGGAGCCTGGAATTAAGCGTCAAGGCAGCCAAAGGAGAAAATATTGAGGAGCCGGATGATTTGGATAAAGAGATTGAGGTGCTTAAAAAGAAATTTACAGGCCAAAATAAGGTAACAAAAAAAGGGGATGCAACTACAGCTTTTGAAATGTTTAGGGACAACATTATTCCCTTTTTTATAACTTTAGAAAACAAAGCGAATGGTCTAAGTGAGCTTTTTTTTGATACCACTCGCAAAATGGAGATTGCAATCGTTGGCCAAAACGGAAAAATCCCTCTTAAAAATTTATCCTGGAAAGATGTTCAAACTACTTTGTTTCCTCACAATTCAGAGGGATTTAAAAAACAAATTGCATCTATTGATTATCAATATAATTTTAAAGGTTTTAAAGGAAAAAACTCAGCCAACAGTTATTCAATTTGGGTAGAAATTGTTTTTAATGAATACAATTGTACCATTCGAAACCAATCACTTGGAACGTCCATTACTGAGATTCCTTATGGGCAAATTTTAACCAATGAAGAATTAACTGAAATTACGAAGCCGCTTGTCAAACAAATTGTTGAATACATTAAGGGGGTTTCGAACTGAAAATCATAATCTTGTAATAAAAATCCTATCAATCTTCAAATCCTGGAAATCCTGATCACCTTTGCCCCCGAATCCAGATACAGACTCCATGCTTGCATTGCTCAACAATACCCTCGGACGCCTGCGCGTCATCGCCTTCGTGGAAGGCATTTCATTTCTTATCCTGCTTTTCATCGCCATGCCACTTAAATACATGTACGGACTGCCCGAAGCCGTTCGACAGGTAGGTATGGCCCACGGCGTGTTGTTCGTGTTGTATGTTTTCCTGCTCGTGATGGTCAAGGCCGAATACGACTGGTCGTGGAAAAAAACCGGTATCGCCTTTCTTGCTTCCATCGTGCCGTTTGGTACGTTCTGGGCGGATAAGAAACTTTTTAAGCAGGCAGTAGGCAGCGGGCAGCAGGCAGCGTAGTCGACAGTCAACGGTCGACTGTCCGGAGAGGGGAACAGAGCAGGTAATGAATGCCTGTTTTTATTAACTTTATTTGCCCTGTCTTGTTTAGCCACAGTAGATTGTTGACTGCCGACCATACTGCCTGCTGCCCGCTGCCTACTGCCTGCTAAATATGACTTCCGTTTCCCTCTTCCGCTTTTCCGGCTTTGCCGATTGCTTCTGGGCACTCAGTCGGATGGGTTTTGCACCTTTGCAACTGAAGGGCACGCCCGGTCTCAAATTTTTCAAAATGCTGGGCAGCGGCGACGCCAACGGGTTCAGCATACGACCCAATTGGACGCAGTACGGCTTGTTGTGCGTTTGGGAAAACGAGGATTTTGCGAAGCGGTTTTTTCAGGAAAATCCTGTTTTTCAGGATTATAAAAAACGCGCCACAGCGTGGCAAACGGCGTTTTTAAAACCCACCATGTTTCACGGTACCTGGGACGGCGTTTGCCCCTTCACTTCCGTCGCCGAATTTGATCCATCCCAACCCGTTGCCGTACTTACCCGAGCTACCATCAAAAAAAGATTTCTGTGGCGTTTTTGGCGGCAGGTGCCCCGCGTCAGCGCCGATGTGGAAGAGCGGCCCGGACTTGTTTTTGCCGTAGGCGTGGGCGAATTGCCGCTTATCCAGCAAGCCACGTTCAGCCTCTGGGAAAGCGGCAAGGCCATGCTCGACTATGCTTACCGGCGCAACGAACACAGCGCTGTGATCAAACAAACCCGCGAACTGGGTTGGTACCGTGAGGAAATGTTTGTCCGTTTTTTACCGTACCACAGCGAAGGGTCAGGATTTTGGAACGTCAATGCATCATCGAATACATAAACACATACGTTCCGGCGCCGGCCAAATAACCTACCAATGCCAGGAATGCGATGCGTTTGAGGTACCAGAAAAAGTCGATTTTTTCCATACCCATGGCCGCCACACCTGCCGCCGAGCC